>NZ_JALCCV010000023.1 GCF_022640935.1 Bifidobacterium sp. | reverse complement strand
GCTGGGTGCCGTTTTAGGTGCCTCCACGACGCAGGCCGGCCAAAACGGTCCCGCAGACGTGGAAGAATCTGAAGACATGACTACCGTAATCATGCACACCTCCGAAGGTGACATCACCATCAACCTTTTTGACGACAAGGCGCCGCAAACCGTCGAGAACTTCCGTTCCTTGGCCACCGGCGAAAAGGAGTGGACGAACCCGCTTACCGGCGAGACCTCGCACGATCCGTTCTACGACGGGCTGACCTTCCACCGCATCATCAAGGATTTCATGATCCAAGGCGGCTGCCCGCTGGGCAATGGCACTGGCGGCCCCGGATACGATTTCGACGACGAGATCGACACCTCGTTGACCTTCGACCGGCCCTACCTGCTGGCCATGGCGAACGCCGGGCTGCGCCGAGGCGCCGACGGCAAGATCCACGGCACGAACGGCTCCCAGTTCTTCATCACCACCGTCGCGACCCCGTGGCTCAACGGCCACCACACGATTTTCGGCGAGGTCGCCGATGACGAATCCAAAGCCGTCGTGGCCAAGCTCGAGGCCGTCCCCACCGACCACTCCGACGCCCCGCTGGAGCCGGCCGTCATTATCTCCGTTGAAGTGAAATAGACGCTTGCGCCACTGACGCTGCGAGATGTTCCGCCCGCCTCTTCATTTCCATCAATCCCCGCCCCGGTCTTCTACGCCAGAGCGGGGATTTTGCGTTATCGGCTCGATGCCGTTGTTTCCCAAACCCGGGCGGTTGACCGACTCAATGCCCTTCAGCATCGCGCCCGCCCCGTGCACAGTCAGAGCCGAACTCCGCCGTGCTACATCTTGCGCAGGCGGGGTTCGGCAGAATCCTTGGCACCGGTGATGCGGTAGACATCGAAGACGCCGTCGATCTTGCGCACCGATGCCAATAGCCGGTTCAGATGCTGGGGATCGGCCATTTCGAAGGAGAATTGGCTGGTAGCGACGCGGTCCGAACCGGTGGAGACCGAGCCGGAGATGATGTTGACGCCGTGATCGGAGAGCACTCGTGTCACATCGGAAAGCAGATGCGGGCGGTCAAGCGCCTCGACTTGGATCCTGACCATGAACGAGCCCTTGGTGCTGGTCCATTCGACTTCGATGACCCGCTCGGGCTGGTGTTTTTCCAAATCGAGCATGTTCTGGCAGTCGGCGCGGTGCACGGAAACGCCCTGGTTGCGCGTAATGAAGCCGACGATCGCATCACCGGGAACAGGCGTGCAGCAACGGGCCAGTTTGACCCACACATCGCCTACATCCTTGACGGCCACGCCCGAGGAACTGGTCTTGGCCTTGCCATGCTCGATCTGGCGCAGCGGCAGCGCCTCCTGCTCGACTTCCTCGCTGACCTCGTCCGAGCCGGCATCCTTGACCAAGTGGGCGATGGCGTTCTGCGTCGAAATCTGGCCGTCGCCGATCGCGGCGAATACGGCGTCCGCATTGTCGAGGTTCAGGTCGTCGGCGATGCCGATCAGCGCCTCGGGCGTGAGCATCGAAGCCACCGGCAAGCCGCGCTTGCGCATGGCGCGGGTCAGCTCGTCGCGGCCTTCTTCGATGGCCTCCGAACGGCGTTCCTTGCTGAACCATTGGCGGATCTTGTTGCGCGCCTTCGGGCTTTTCGCGAAGCTGAGCCAATCGCGCGACGGCCCGGCGTTATCGGATTTCGAGGTGAGCACCTCGACCGTATCGCCGTTCTCCAACACGGTGTCCAGCGGCACCAGACGGCCGTTGACGCGCGCGCCCATGGTGCGGTGGCCGACCTCGGTGTGCACGGCATACGCGAAGTCGATGGGCGTGGCGCGGGCCGGCAGCGAAATGATCTTGCCTTTCGGCGTGAACACATAGACCTCGGCGGAGCCCAGATCCTCTTTGAGCGAGCCGAGGAATTCGTTGGAATCAGGCGTCTCGCTCGTCCAGTCGGCGAGCTGCTGAATCCATTTGAGATTGTCGGCCTCGCTCAGCTCCTGATGGCCGATGTCCTCGCGCTTGCGGTCGGACTTGTCCGGAGCGCTTAACGGCCGGCCGGCCTGGCCATTCTCCTTGTAGCGCCAATGGGCCGCGATGCCAAATTCGGCGCGGCGATGCATGTCCCAAGTACGGATCTGTATTTCGACGGGCTTGCCGCCCGGGCCGACGACCGTGGTGTGCAGGCTCTGGTACATGTTGAGCTTGGGCATCGCGATGTAATCCTTGAACCGGCCTGGCACCGGACTCCAACGCGCGTGGACCGCGCCTAGGGCCGCATAGCAGTCCTGTATGGTGTCCACGATGATGCGCACGCCCATCAGGTCGTAGATGCTGGAGAAATCATGGCCGCGCACGATCATTTTCTGATAGATCGAGAAATAGTCTTTCGGCCG
Source organism: Bifidobacterium sp. (assembly GCF_022640935.1). GTDB lineage: Bacteria > Actinomycetota > Actinomycetes > Actinomycetales > Bifidobacteriaceae > Bifidobacterium. The sequence goes on along the minus strand of NZ_JALCCV010000023.1, from coordinate 34,125 downwards.
CCCGCTGACGGTGGCTTCGATGTGCTGGGAGGCGAGATCCTCGTTGATCTCGGCCAGTATCTGCTTGAGGTACACGTCGCGTTGCCCGGCCCGGCGGGCTACGAGCACGACGATTTCGTTGTATATCTTCGGATAGAGGACCTTGAAGCTCAGTTCCTCCAGCTCGGTTTTGATGGCGTTCATGCCCAGCCGGTTCGCCAGCGGCGCATAGACGTCAAGCGTTTCGCGGGCTTTCTTTTGCGCGCTGGAGGGCTTGACGTACCGCCAAGTGCGGGCGTTATGAACCCGATCGGCCAATTTCACGACCAACACGCGCACGTCGCGGCTCATAGCCACGACCATCTTGCGGATCGTCTCGGCCTGCGCCGAATCGCCATAGTCCATCTTCGTGAGCTTGGTGACGCCATCGACCAATCCGGTGACCATATCGCCGAATTCGGCGCGGCACTGGTCCAAGCTGTAATTGGTGTCCTCAACCGTGTCATGCAGCAGACCGGCGGCCACGACGGTGGGGCCCATGCCCAGATCGGCGAGGATCTGGGAGACGGCGAGCGGATGGATGATGTACGGCTCGCCGGACTTGCGGCGTTGGGCGGAATGCTGCTTGAGCGCGCGTCGATAGGCTCGCTCAAGTATCTCCATATCCTCGTCCGGATGATGATAGAAGCATATGCGCACGATCGGAGCGAGCGGATCGAGCGGATCGCTGCTGATCTCACAGCCTAATGTACGAGCCGAATTATCCTCGTTATCCTTGTCAGCCATCCATTCACCTCCCTCGCATTGGTTCCTTATCCTACCGTCGTGCCGACCGTTTCACTATCGGCACGTCGCGGGCGGCGCGGCATGTGCCGCAGGCACCGGCGGTCGAAACCGAGAACGGAACCGAGTATAGGCGTCACGCCGATATCCCCGTCGACCCGAAGCCACGCTGCGCGCGATCAGAGCCGGGCAATATTTCAGCCGGCACGAAGCGGGCCTCGACGTAGCGTTGGATGACGAGCTGCGCGATACGATCTCCCGCGTGGAATACTGCCGTATGCTCCGGATCCAGATTGATGATCGGCACTTTGATTTCGCCACGGTAACCGGCGTCGATCGTACCCGGCGCATTGAGCACGGTGACCCCCTGCTTGGCGGCAAGTCCCGAGCGCGGATGGACCAGACCGACGTAGCCGGCCGGCAACGCAATGGCGACGCCAGTGGGCACCAAGGCCCGCTGGAACGGCTTGAGCGTGAAATCCTGGGCAGTGCGCAAGTCTGCTCCGGCGTCCCCTGCAAGCGCATAAGCGAGTGCCACCGGATGAGATGCGTCAAGGGAGCGCACTAGCACCTCGACCTGCTCCGGCTCGTTGTATGCCTCGTCGTAGGCCATCAGGCGGCGCACTCCTTGCAGACCGGTTGGCCGTTCTCGTCCATGTAGGCCAGCTGGCTGCGATGCTTCACGAGGAAGCACTGCGAGCAGATGAACTCGTCGCCCTGCATGGGGATGACGGTGACCGATGCATCCTCATTGCTGAGGTCAGCGCCCGGCAGCTCATAATCTTCGGCAATGGCGTTTTCGTCGTCGTCGATTTCCTCCGAGGAGTTCTGCGATCCCTTGCCAAGTTCCTGCAGCGATTCTTCGTCCTCGTCCTTGTTACGAGGGGAGTCATAATCTTGGGCCATCGCAATCCTTTCGTCCGTGACGTCGTATTATGCGCCATAGAATACATGACTTGTACCCCGCATAGGATACACGATTCGAAAAGCTCGTAAAATACGACACGTGGGGCACAATGGAAATAAGCAGATGAATATGTCGAGTAATACTGAGGAAAGCGGTGCGTAATGCCGGAGAAGCCACTCACGCAGGCCAGTTTCGTCGCGGTGGGAGCGTCGGGCGAACTCATTTTTTCGGCTCACGGCGCACGATTTGCAGTGGATGTGGACGATGCCTTGGAACGTGCTGTGCTCGAAGCCAAGCAGATCAAAGCCGAGTCCTTTGACATGCAGCAGCCCGCGGCCGGTCAAAGCCTGCCGATTTCGCAGATCCAGACGCTGATCCGCGCCGGCGCCGAACCTGCGCGCGTGGCGCAGCGATACGGCCTGAGTCCTGCTCTGGTGCGGCGCTTCTCGGCGTCGGTGCAGACCGAGAAGCAGTACGCCATCGAGCAGTTCCTCGCCGTGCCGGCACCAAAGGAAAGCCATGTGCACACCATGGCCGAGCTCATCGAACGCACGCTGGCCACCGCGCGCATCGGTATGGAGACGGTGCAGTGGAAGGCGACACGCCGAGGGATCGAACCTTGGAAGATTTCTGCCGAATTCGATTCGGCGGGCCGCCGCCTGCGCGCCGAATGGACATGGAACATGCACGACAATGCGGTCGCCTGCCTCAATTCCGCAGCAAAAAGACTGATCGGCGAACTCAGCCCGAGGGATCGCGAGAAAGGCGGCGACACGGCGAACGTCGCCGGTGAGCTCGATGACGCATTCTCCATCGTGCTGGGAATTCCTGGCGATTCAATCCGTTCGGCGCGCATCGAGCGGGCGGTGTCCGCATGGGGATCGGATGGATCGGAGTCCCCGAGCACGGCCGGAGATACAGCGCAGAGCGGAACTCATGGGCAGGCGCCCGGTCTCACCCCGGTCTCACCCCGGAATTCCGAGAGGCAGGATTCCGACAGGCCCGACACGCCGGGACAGACGAACTCGCTGCGTTCTTTGCAGCCAGCGCAAACACCGCAAACGTCTCAGGCGCCTTCGAAACCTCAAACATCGCCGAAGCCTCAACCGGACCACAGCGGCCAGCGTAATCGAGGAGAGCTTGGCCACACGCAGCCGCCGAAATCCGTCGCTGATGACGCGGCTTTCGACATGCCGTCGCTGAGTGCCGCCCCTGACGCGCATGCAGCTAAGCCGAATCGTTCCCCACACCTCGACGACGCCCATAGCCCCGCCAATGCGGCCGTGATGCATGCCGAGCCATCGCTGTTCCCTGGCGTCCAACCCGACGCGGGCACTGCCGCTGGCTCATCGGCTGGCACGGCTGAAGTCGATGACGTGGACGAGAGGGGCAAGAATCCGGCGCGCAAGAACGCCAAGCCCGATTCGTCGAAGCCATCAAAGCGAAAATCCCGGCGTTCCGCGGTCCCCAGCTGGGACGAGATCCTCTTCGGCGACTGAATTGCCGGATTACCGCATTCCGACGAGTTCCGTGAGGCGCAAATATCGTCATGTGACGCATCGAGTCGTCGTGTGAAGCATTCGCCGGAATTGAAAATGGCGAATTCCCAACGTTTCTTACGATCTGAAAACGTCACACGGCAGAAAATACGTCACGCAACAATCAATTAAATAGCATCGATGAGGCAAGGCACGTCCATTTCCATCAAGGTCTGCGAGCCGTGCACGCTGGGCAGACGCGTGGCCTTGTCGCTTTGGATGCGCGAATCCACAATGGTCATGTTGCCCGACACCTGAACCAGAACGTCGCCGATCATCGGCTCGACGCGTGGGTCGACCGGCCCGAGCAATCCTTCGGCGATCGCCTGATCGCGCGTGCGCACCAGCGCGCGAGCCCCCAGATAATCCCTCCAACGCGCAGCGATTTCGCCGGCCGGGCAACCTTCGCTGGCATAGAGCATCGGCGCGCGCGGCTCTCCGCCAACCATGCCTACGCCATCCTTCAGCTGCGGAGTGAGCGCGATATCGATGCGCTCTTCGGGCAATGCGGAGACCATGCCGTGGTCCGCTACGATCACAATCAGCGTGCCGCGCGGGGCGTTGCGGTGCAGCATGCCCAGCTGCGCGTCGACGCTTTCCAAGGCCGCTATCCATTCGGGGGAATTCCAGCCATACGTGTGCCCCGTCTTATCGGTGTCGCGAATATAAAGGTAAGTCAGCCCCGGCTTCTGCGCCGCCCGGCATGCAGCCCTGACTCTGCTGCCCGGCTGCGCGTTGCCGATGAAATGCGCGCCGCGCAACGCCGCCTGGGTTAACGGCGAATCAGCGAATTTAGGCAGCCCTGAGCTGGTGACCGGCACACCTTGCCCGGCCAGACGCTCGAAAATCGTGGGCTGGCGCTGCAAGTCGCGCGGCTCGATCGCATTCCTGAATTGAATGAGCTGCGAAAGCTCCCCCGTCTGCGGATTGCGCTGCGTGTACCCTGCCATGCCGGTGAGCCCCGGGCAGGTGCCAGTGCCGAAGGTCGCCATCGCGGCGACGGTAGTGCTCGGCGAGCAGGTCGAAATAGGTTGCTGATTCACAGGCTCACGCAACAGCGAGCGCAGGTAGGGCACATGCCCGATGCGCAGATTGAGATTCCAAAAGCCCAAACCGTCCACGAGTACGACGATGGCCGAGCTGGCGTCCGGGAACCCTAGCGCAGTCTGCAACGCGCCGGGATCCCTGTGTACGGCGGTGGTTACCGGACGGCCGATGGCACTGGAGACCGCGGGCAATACAGACGACAAGTGCCTCGCCCCGCCCCGCTGCAACACGGTGGCGGCAAGGTCGCCGCCCGTGCCGTTCGCCATACCATCGAAATCCCCATACCGGGCGGTCGCTACGAACTCCAGCAAAGTCTTCCGATCCGGCACATCAACGCTCATACGCACCATTCAAGCACCGCAGCGCGAAAAGAGCTTGGAAACGCTGTTGGCCGACCGTTTGGGATATTATGGGGCGGTTCACACTCTAATCGTCAATCGCATTCAACAGGCAAGGGAGTTTCCGGCATGGCACGCGCTCGCAAATCGGCTCAGGCGTCCTTCGACCCGCGCACGGTCAAGGAGCATATCGTCGAGACGCCGCTGAACGAGGAGATGAGCAAGTCCTACCTCGAATACGCATACTCGGTGATCTATGCGCGCGCGCTGCCGGACGCCCGCGATGGACTGAAGCCGGTGCAACGGCGCATTATCTATCAAATGGGCCAGATGAATCTCACGCCCGACCGCTCGTACATGAAATCGGCACGCGTGGTAGGCGAAGTGATGGGCAAGCTGCACCCGCACGGCGATTCGGCCATATACGAGGCCATGGTGCGCCTGGCGCAGCCTTTCGCCATGCGGCTGCCGCTGGTCGACGGCCACGGCAACTTCGGCTCGCTCGACGACGGGCCGGCGGCATCACGATACACCGAGGCACGATTGGCTCCAGCGGCGTTGGGAATGAACGCCAGCATCGACGAGGATACGGTCGATTTCGCGCCGAACTACGACAACAAGCTGCATGAGCCGGTCGTGCTGCCCAGTGCGATCCCGAATCTGCTGGTCAACGGCGCTTCTGGCATCGCCGTAGGCATGGCCACGAATATGGCTACGCACAACCTCGGCGAAACGGTCGCCGCAGCCAAGCATCTCATGCATCATCCCGATGCCACACTTGAGGACCTCATGCGCTTCGTGCCAGGGCCCGACTGGCCAGGCGGCGGCATCGTCATCGGCCGCGACGGCATCCGCGAGGCCTATGCGACCGGACGCGGCACGCTGACGACCCGCGCGGCCACGCACCTGGAAAACGTGACGGCGCGCAAACGGGCGATCGTCGTTACCGAACTGCCATTCATGGTCGGTCCCGAGCGCGTGCTCGAACGCATCTCCGAGAATGTGAAGAACCACAAGCTCGAAGGCATCTCCGGTGCGATCGACCTGACCGACCGGCGCAACGGCACCCGCCTGGTCATCGAGGTCAAAACCGGCTTCGATCCCAGCGCCGTGCTCGCGCAGCTGTTCAAGTTCACTCCTCTGCAAGAGAATTTCTCGATCAACAACGTCGCGCTGGTCGATGGCCGCCCGCATACCTTGGGCCTCAAGGAGATGCTCGAAGTGTGGGTCGGGCACCGGCGCGCCGTCATCAGACGCCGCAGCGAATACCGCCGCAGGAAGGCGCAGGAGCGGCTGCATCTGGTCGAAGGCCTGCTGCTGGCCATGATCGACATCGACGAGGTCATTCAGGTCATTCGTACTTCCGAAGATGCCGACAGCGCCAAAACACGATTGATGGCCGTCTTCGACCTCGACGAGATCCAGGCCCAGTACATACTCGATCTGCGGTTGCGCAGGCTGACGCGCATGAGCCGCATCGAGCTCGAAGCCGAGCGCGACGATTTGAAGCGCAGCATCGAGGAGCTGGAGCGCATTCTGGCTTCCAGCGAGGCGCTGGATCAAGTCATCACCGATGAAATGGATGAGGCCGTGGCGTCCTGGGGCACGCCGCGCCGCACGGTGCTGCTCGATCAGGGCCCTTCCGGCGAGCTGGTGCCGGTGAGCGCCGAAGGCGACGAAACGCTATCCGCCTCGGCGCTGGCGGCCATGCGCGCGGCCAAAACCGTGTCCTCTGCCGCTGAAGGCGTCAAGGCCGCCGCCGCCGCGCGCAAGGCCGGGAACGCCGAGGAGGCGGCTTCGGCGCTGCAGCTGGACGACGAGCCATGCACCGTGCTGATGAGCGCTTCAGGACTGATCGCCCGCAGCACGCCGAGCGCCTTGGACATCTGGCAGACGCATTCCGCTTCTGACGGGCGCGCTGCCGACGACCAGATCGTCGTCGTCTTCCTCACGACCACTCTGGCCTCTTATGGCCTCGTCACTTCTGCCGGCCGCCTGGTGCTCGCGCAGGTGGCCGATCTGCCTGCCTTGCCGGCCTCGGTCACCTTGTCGCTGAGCGGGGCGGTCAAGGCCGACGAGCTGCTGACGCAAACCGAAAGCACGAACCCGATTGCCGGCGAGCACGCCGTCGCTGCCATTGCATTTGACGATGACGAGCCGCCGCTGGCCATCGGTACTGCCGCCGGCATCGTCAAACGCTGGAACCGGGAATCGCCCACGACCATGGATTCGTGGAGCGTCATCGATCTCAAGGATGGCGACCGCGTGCTCTTCGCCGCACCCGCGGCCGATGAGGACCGGCTGGTCTTCATCTCTTCGGATTCCTCGCTGCTCACCTTTGCCGCCTCCGCTGTGCGCCCGCAGGGGCGCACAGCGGGCGGTATGGCCGGCATCAAGCTCGCCGAAGGCTGCCGGGCCCAGACGTTCAACGTAGTGCAGGCCGGCAAGGTCGCCTGGACCTATGAGGAGGGCGAGAACGGCCTGTTCTCCGCATCCGGAGCCGTAGTGCTCACCGTGGCCGGCGATGCCGATGCGCTCGAGGGCACAGAGAACGGCGCCGCCAAGGTCACGCCGCTCGAAATGTACCCCATGAAGGGCCGTGGCACCGGCGGCGTGCGCTCCCAGCGCTTCCTCAAAGGCCAGAACACGCTGATCGCCGCATGGACAGGCTCGTATCCGCTGCGCGCCAGCACAGCTTCCGGCTCGCCGATCGACCTGCCGAAACCGGATATGCGCCGCGACGCATCCGGCGTGGAGCTTGATGCGCCAATCGGGTTTGTGGCGTGAATTTGAGCGGTCTCGAGGTTTAAGGCTCGCGTTTTTCGGTCTCCTTGAAAAAGAGCGAACCAAATTCAGCGCTATCGGTCTTAAAGCGGCATTACGAAATATTCTGAGTATTCTACCGGTACAAGGTCATGCCTTGTGGAGCGGGGACGAAGCCCACAGACCGCAGCAGGCGAGCGTAGTGGCCTGTGGAACTCACAGGCTCACCATTGACGTCGGCGATGACGATGCTGCCTCGGTGGTTGCGTTGCAGCGCCGGGATGAGCTGGCGCAGCGCGGCGACGAGGACGGCGTCATTGGATTCCTGGCTGTCACGTTCCTGGCCGCCCGGTTCTTGCTTGCCTTGTTCTTCTCGGCCATTACGCACTTGATCGTCGTGTTCTTGGCTGCCTGTCCGGCCATTGTGCACGAAGACAAGCAGATGCCGCTTCGACGCGTAGAGCACCGTCCGGCCCTGCACTATGGCGACGGTGCTGCCTTCACGGCGCGATGGTTTGGTGCCGCCCGACAAGGTGATTTGCGGCCATGGGATGACTCCACCGGCGAGGCTCGCCGGGTCGAGCGAGACTAGGGCCACGGCCTGCAGCGCGACCTTGTCTTGCTGGTTCCCGAAGGGTTGCGATGTTTGGGACCGTCTCGACTCGGATTGGAATTGCGTTGATTCAGTATGCCGTTGCGCCGCCTTCGACTCAACGCCTCGCCGCGCGTCAAGCTCGCGCTGCTGGGCGCGCAGTGCGTCCACGGTCTGGCGTTCGGCGAATTGGACGCCGGACAGGCCGGTGACGAACATGCCGCGCACGAGTTTGCCGGCTTCCTCCATCGCCTTGAGCACTGGATAAACGCCGGCGAAACCGCCCGGAATCGATTCCCGGTCGATCACTGGCTGCGCAATGACCCCATATCGTTCCAGCAGCGCCTCCACGCGGGCTATGGCTGTGCGTTCGGAGCCCTCGTGAAATTGATTGAGATGAGCCTCATTCTCATAGCCATCGCCTGCCCGAACCTCACAATCCCGCGGCACCAACGACCATAAGCCGCTCAACATCGGCGGCACAGTAACACGCACTCGTGCCCGTGCATTCCAGCCATGACGACGAGGCACGGCGCGCCGAGCGGAGCGAGGGGCGCTCAGCGCCCGGACGGGGGCGAAAGAACTATTCGTCACAGTGCCGGACCATACCAGATTCCACAGCGCCTCCTGGAACTCCGCATCCGTCCACGGAGCGGAAAGTTCGCCAGTCGATTCATTCACCATCAGCGACGCGCTGCTGCCTGTCATGGCGCGCTCGGCCGCATCAGTGCATAGCGCAGCCAATCGGTGGGCTGGGTAGGCGCCGCCAGATTGCAATGCCTGCATGATTACATTAGCGGGCGTGATGCGCGATGCCAGTGGATTCACCGAGCCACCAATGTCAGGCGTTGCACGGGGCGCATTCGAATTTGTCCGCTCGATGCCACCGTTCGCTGCATCGTCAGCAGAATGACCATATGCGGCATCAGCATGCGGGATTGCGGAACCCGCAGTTGGCAAAGCCTTGTTGCCGCGAGGCGCAGCCTTGTTTTCCGCAGCTGCGTCTCGCGCCGACACAGCATTCACTCGCCTTGCGTTGGCTGATTCCGCGGAGCCCATCATGCCGCTGCCGCGCCTGCGAATATCGATGCCCGTCTCAGAAACCGAACGCGCACGAGAATCGCCAGCAGCAGCCGCGAGCAGCGGTGAATCGGCGAGATACCAAGCGATTTGGCCGACTTCGCCACGCATGGGATTGCCTGAGCCGACCCATACGATATCGCCGCTGGAAAGCAATTCGTCAAGCATGGATGGCTGGTAATCGCGGATACGTGCCGGGAATATCGCGGATTCCCACAGCGACGCCGGCAATGACAACCCTTCCAGCTGTTCGATGACGCGCAGGAGACCATCAGCGCCTTCGAAACCCGCACCGCCGACAGCACGCGTATCAACGACCGCATGCTCAATGCGGTTAGTAGCCGCGCCCGCGCTCATTATTCCCTGCCGGCGAATCAGATACGCCTGATAAGCCGCGCTGCTGACGGGTTTGATGGCGGCTCGCGCCTTCGCGAGGGAACGGTTGCGGATACGTCGGAACACATCACGATGCAGATACTGTGCAACGCCAGCAACACCAGCCCCCTCCCCCGTGAAATTCCCGTTCAGCACGTCACCTCGGGCAGCCATGGCATCCAGTTCGCGCACCACGCTGACAGCGTCGATTTCCAACGCCGCAATCGCCTCATCGGCGGTGAACGGGCCGTGCGTTTTAGCGTAGCGCGTGACCCGCCCTGTCACATCGTCGCCTGCCAGCTGGTTCCAGAAATGAGTTTGGGCTAATTCCTTTTCGACGTCGTGGATGGTCTGCTCGTCGAGCACGGCCGCAACGCGATTGCCGCCTATGAGACGTTCCAGCACTTCCGGATCCATCGACAGCAACGAGGCTGCGCGCTCGGCCTGCGGCACGTCGTACTGGTACATGACCGAGCCGACGAAACCGAACAGCAGATTGCCCGCCAGCGGCGACGGCGCTTCGGTGCGCACGTCATGCAGCAGCATATCGCCGCTGTCCAGCGCGGTCATGATGCGACGCAACGCCGGCATGTCGTAGACGTCTTGCAGGCATTCACGCGCGGTTTCCAAGATCAGCGGAAAATTGCGTCGCGTTCTGGCGGCTTGCAGGAGCTGCGCGGAACGCAGGCGTTGCTGCCACAGCGGGACGCGCTTGCCGGGCTTGGTGCGTGGCAAAAACAATGACCGCGCTGCGCATTCGCGGAATCTCGCGGAAAAGAGCACCGATTCGCCGACTTGGCTTTCGACGTCACGCTGCAGTTCGTCCGGGTCGAACAGGAACATCTGATCCGCGGGGATGTCGGCGCTGGTCTGGGGTATGCGCACCACGATGCCATCATCGGCGGCATAGCACTGCCCGTCGAAGCCGTACCGCGCCTTGAGCCGGTTGGCCACGACCATGGACCACGGTTCATGCACCCGCCTGCCGAAGGGCGAGTGCAGGATAACGCGCCAATCGCCTTCCTCGTCTTCGCAGCGCTCAACCACGAGCTGCCGGTCATTGGCGACCACATCGGTGGCGGCGACCTGTTCGCTGAGCAAGCCAGCCAGATTCGCGCAGGCATTGTTGTCAAGCCCATCATCATGCAATCGACGCGTGGCCGATTCGTCGAAGCCTGCGTTTTCGCCGTCGTGCGCCGGCGTCAGCCCTTGCATTATTTCGCGGATGAAACGGCCTTTGGACTCGCCGAAGCCGACATCGCGCCCGTTGCCCTCTCCATGCCAGAATGGCAGGCGGGCGGTACGGCCAGGAGCCGGGTTGACGATGACGCGATCGTTGGTGATCTCCTTGATCTGCCATGTGGAGGTTCCCAAGGTGATCACGTCGCCGACCCGTGATTCGTAGACCATCTCCTCGTCAAGCTCGCCCACCCGACGCGGCCCTGGTCCTGCCTGTGCTTCGGGCAGCACGACGGTATACATGCCGCGATCCGGGATCGTCCCGCCCGAAGTGACGGCTAGGCGTTGCGCCCCGGGGCGTGCCGAGATGACATCGTTCTCATGGTTCCATTGCAGCGGAGGACGGAACGCCGAGAAATCCTCGCTGTCATAGCTTCCGGTGAGCATGCCGAGCACGGCGTCGAACATGCCACGCTCAAGCGCGGCGAATGGCGCTGCCCGGCGCACGGTCGCATACCAGTCGTCAGGCTTGAGGTCGGCCATGGCTGCCGCTGCGACGGTCTGCTGGGCGAGGATGTCCAAAGGGCTGCGAATGACCTGCAGCGTCTCGATGTCACCCTTGGTCATGCTTTCGATGCACGCTGCGGAGCCGACGAGCTGCTCGCGGGTCAACGGGTAGAACAGGGCGTGCGAGACGCCGCCCACGCGATGGTCGGCGCGGCCGACACGCTGCAGTCCTGATGATACCGAGAGCGGCGGCGCGATCTGAATCACCAGATCGACCGAGCCCATATCGATGCCGAGCTCCAGGCTGCTTGTGGCGACGACGCAGCGCAGCCGGCCGTGCTTGAGGTCTTCTTCAATGCGTTTGCGCCGGTCCTTGGAGACCGAACCGTGGTGGGCCATGGCGATGGTCGTGTCGCCGTCATGGGATCCGACGAGGCTCGTCGAGGAGCCGACCACCGAATCATAATGTTGTGCGGAGCCATAGTCATGACCCGATGATGATTGGGCTTGGGAGCCGGCGCCGTGCAGGCTCTCGGCGTAAAGGTCGTTGAGCTTGGCGGTAAGCCGCTCCGCCAGCCCGCGCGAATTGACGAACACCAGCGTGGTGCGGTGCCCCAGGATCTCGTCGAGCACATCGCGCTCGATGGCAGGCCATATCGATCCTGAGAAATTCTTGTCCGCGCCGCTAGGGAGCTGCCCAGAATAAGGCGAAACACCACGAGCGGATTGCTTCGTTCCAGCTTCCGAACGCTCGGCGAAGCGCTGCATGGCCGGGCTTACCCCAGCAATATGCCCTCGCGCCTGTGAACCGGACGAAGACACGGCCTTCGCCGTATGGATGTCGCGCATATCAGCCAGCGGCTCTATGACGCGCAGATCCATGGCCGGCCGCTCTTTCGGCTCGATGATGGCAACGTCGCGGTTGCCGCCGATGAACCGCGCCGCTTCCGATGCCGGGCGCACGGTGGCGGACAGCCCCACGCGCTGCGCCGGCACGGCAGTAAGCAGGTCGAGCCGTTCCAAGCTCAGCGCAAGATGCGCGCCGCGCTTCGACCCGGCCAAGGCATGCACCTCGTCAAGAATCACCGTTTCGACAGTGGACAGGATGCTGCGAGCTTTCGAGGTGAGCAGCAGAAAAAGCGATTCGGGCGTGGTGACGAGGATGTCCGGCGGACGCGTGGCGATCGACCGGCGCTCTTTCGGCGTCGTATCGCCGCTGCGGATGGCTACGCGAATATCGGGCGGCGTAGCTCCCTCGCTGCGGCATTCCTCGGCGATTCCCGCCAGCGGTGTATTGAGGTTGCGCGCCACATCGACGGCCAGCGCCTTGAGCGGAGAGATGTAGAGCACGTGGACGCCGCGTTTCAGTCGATGTCTGTTAGGTTTTGCCTGCTGTTCCGAGACCCGACTTTCTGAGGCATGGCGTGCGGCATCGCGCGCTTTGTCTTGCATCGCTCCATGACCGCCATCGACGCTACTTTCCGCCGCGTTCCGCCTGGCTGCGCCTGTACTATGCCGTGCGCCACCGCGGCCAGCAATCTGTGCAGTATCACATTCTTCGCCAGCGTCGTCTGCACCGGCAGCATGCGTCATCAGCCGATCGATGGCCGACAGAAACGCCGTCAGCGTCTTGCCCGAACCGGTAGGCGCGATTACCAGCACATCGCCGCCTGAGCTGATCAGCGGCCATGCCTGCTGCTGCACCGCAGTCGGCTCGTGGAACGCATGCTCGAACCACGCCTTGGTCGGCGTCGAGAACAGGTTCAAGCATTCGTACATATGTTCGATTATGGCAGGATGCGGCGACGGCCAGCCACCCACGTCACGCAAAAGCCACAGCGGCTGCATCACCCCGTCCACCTTGACGGCGTGTCGTGCGCCGCAGCAACTCGTGCATCACAATCATGATCGCGAGTATGGCCAGCAGGAACAACGGATAGAGCGAAGTCGAGATGCGGTCGGCGATCACGCCGAAAACCGGCGGCACGGCGAGCGCGCCGACATAGGCGCTGGCCATCTGCACGCCGACGATGGCCTGCGACCTGTCCACGCCGAAGTAGGAGGGCGTCGAATGGATGATGCACGGGTAGATCGGAGCGCAGCCCAAACCAATCAGAATCAGCCCTGCCAATGCCATGCTCCGCCCAGGGAACGGCACCATGAGCAGCATGATGCCGCACAACAGAATCGCCTGCCCGATGCGGATCATCGCAGGATCACGCAAGCGCATCGTCAAGAACCCGCTCAACGCACGGCCGATCGTGATGCCGACATAGAACAGGCTCGCCCAGCTCGCCGCGGTTTTCGCATCCAGCCCATGATGCAGCACCATATAGCTGCTCGCCCACAGGCCGGCGGTGGATTCGACCGCGCAGTAGCAGAAGAACATCACGAATATCGGCTTCGCGCCGGGGATGGCAACGATCTGTCGAAGACCCAGAGGCTTGAGGGGTTTCCCCGGCGCATGCGAATCGCCTGCATTCCGCGGCACACCATCATGTTCCCGGTCCGCACCATCGGCACATGCGCCATCGGCTGCTCCTGCAATCGCCGCGGCCCGCCCTTTCCACAATGGCAATGACAACGCCAGCACCATGGTGAGCGCAACCTGCATGATGGCGATGTACCGGTACCCCCACGCCCAGCCTTGGCCGCGGGTCAACGCGAATCCCATGACGTACGGGCCAAGGGATGCGCCGACGCCCCACATGCAGTGCAGCCAGCTCATATGACGGCTGGCATAGTGGATGGCAACGTAATTGTTCAGCGCGGCATCCACGCCGCCCGCGCCCAAGCCGTAGGGAACAGCCACCACCAGCAGCGTCCAGTAGTTGGGCGCGAGGGAGAACCCCAGCAGCGCCAGTGCCGTGGTGGCCACCGAAGCCAGCATGACCTTGCCGACGCCAAAGCGCAATGTCATACGGTCAGAGAGCAGTGCGGAGACGATGGTGCCCGCTGCAATCACCATCGAAATGCCGCCCGCCCATGACAGCGGCGCCGCAAGATCGCGGCTCATCGTAGGCCAGGCCGAACCCAGCAGCGAATCGGGCAGCCCGAGGCTGATGAAGGCGATGTAGATGACAGCGAGCAGCAGGCTGGCCACATTAGCTCCTTCGCATGATTGGGCCGGCAGCCGGCAAAGCCGCACAACACGGAAAACCGCGGACCCGCCGAAAAGGTCGGCTCCTTCGCCCGCACTGTAGCGTACGAACGTTCTCAAACCCCGCTATTCAATCATGACCGCGGCTCCGACACGCGGCGAAGCCGTGTTTTGCCCGTCACCGACCGTTCATTCTTCAGCCCACTCGAGCACATCCCCCGGCTGGCAATCCAGCGCCTGGCATATCCCATCGAGCGTGGAGAAACGTATCGCCTTAGCCCGCCCGTTCTTCAGCACAGACACATTGGCAGCCGTGATGCCAACACGTTCAGCCAGCTCGTTCACGCCCATATGCCTTTTGGCGAGCATCACGTCGAGATTCACTCGGATCGCCATTCAGATCACCGCCTCAAGCTCGTCGCGCTGCGCGGTCGCCACGGCAAGCAACGCCCGCATGACGACCATCAGCAGCACGAAGCACAGGATTGCGGTCAGCGAAATCAAGAGAACGACGGCGAACAGCGGCGGACCGGCCGAAGCGATAACGCCGTAAATGCACAACCCGGCAACCATAACACCGGCGGCGACCGCCGCCCAGATCACTATGTCGACCAGCCGCTTTGCCCGAGTCGAGAACACCACGCCGCGCGCCACCATCGTCAGCAGCTGCCACATCGCCGCCAGCACGACCTCAAGGCACACGAAAAGCGCGATGGCGACCACCAGATACGGGTAGCGCAAGTAGGCGTGCGACGGATCTTCGAGAGCAAACCGAGCGGCCAGCCATGGCAGTGCCCACACCTGGCACACCAAGGCCACAAGCCCCAGCAGCGCGATCAGCACCTTGATCGCGCCAATCAGCACCGGCTGGACATGCGGGCCGCCAATCGAGACCATCCGATCAGTGTGTTCTTTTGCGTTACGCTGCATATTGGTCTCCCTTTCGCCGCGAGAGCCACCTAGAGTCCCCGCCAAGCCACCAGCCAATTCCTATGCGCACAACCGAATGCCCGAAATCCCGTCGAGCGCCACGGGAAACAATTCGGAAACTATTAGCACGGCATAAATGGCGTTGAAAAACAATTATTATCAAACATAAAACAATAGAAATTTATTGTTTATCAATATATGCAATATCTTCACCTGCCGTTTATGCAACCATAGCCCAGACGTTCATACGATGCGGTTCGTCCACAACACACCTCGCCGATGCGACGTTTCGTAACATGCATCACGATGATAGACTTCGGCAAGAAAAAACGGAAGGTGCCATCATGTCCGACCATATTTTCCTCAACGATGCAGCGTCTGATCAGTCCACGCCAGTCCGAACGGTTTTCCCAGCAAAGACGCGTGGCGCCGAGCCAGCCGAAACAACGGCATCAATCAGCCCAAAACCGCCCCTTACGCGCCGCGAGCATGATTGCATCGGCGAACTCGATGTGCCCAAAGACGTTTACTGGGGTATCCATACGTTGCGCGCCATGCATAATTTCACGGTCTCGGGACGCTCGGACTCCAACCATCCACAGCTCATCAGGGCCTACGCCACCGTCAAGCGCGCCTGCGCCCAGGCCAATGCGCAGCTGGGCTTGATCGGCGAGGGCAAGTCCCGCCTCATCGTCGCGGCATGCTTGGAGATCGAAGGAGGCGCGCTGGCCGACCAGTTCCCTGTCGACGAGCTGCAGGGCGGCGCCGGCACATCGCTGAATATGAACATGAACGAGGTGATCGCCAACCGCGCCTTGGAAATCGGCGGGCACGCCAAAGGCGAGTATGCACGCATCCATCCCAACGACGATGTCAACACATCCCAGTCGACCAATGACACCTATCCCGCGGCCTGCAAGCTCGCATTGATCAGCGAGATCAAACCGCTGGCGATCGCCTGCAAGACGCTGGCCAAGGCCTTCCATGATCTTGCCGACCGGCATATCAACGATGTCACGATCGGGCGCACGCAGCTGCAGGACGCCGTGCCGATGACGTTCGGGCAGGAATTCCACGCTTTCGCCAGCTTTTTGAAAGCCGACTGGCTCACCTTGGAATCACTGGTCCCCCAGTTGAGCGAACTCAATCTAGGTGCCACGGCCGTCGGCACCGGCATCTGCGCCGACCTGCGCTTCCGCGAAGCCTCGCTCACCCATCTGGCGGAGAATACGGGGCTGCCAATCACTGCGGCTCCCGATCCGATCGCCGCAACCACCGATATGAGCGTATACATCGCGCTGTCGAGCGCGCTCAAAAACGTCGCCGTGCACCTGAAGAAGGCCGCCGACGACCTGCGGCTGCTCAACTCCGGACCGCGCGACGGGTTCAACGAGCTGCGCGTCCCCGCCCGTCAGGCCGGCAGCAGCATCATGCCTGGCAAGGTCAACCCGGTCATTCCCGAATGCGTCGACCAATGCTGCTTCAAGGTGTTTGGCATGGACACCACGGTCACGTGGGCGGCTTCCGAGGCCCAGCTGCAGCTCAACGCCTTCGACCCGGTGATCATTCACTCGCTGCTCGACGGCATGGAACTGCTCATCAATGCCATGCTCATGTTCAAGCGCAATTGCGTGGATGGCATCACCGTGAACACCAAGGCCGGATTGCAGCATGCGCAGGCTTCGCCGTCGATTTCCGCGTCATTGAACGCGAGCATCGGCTACGAACGGGCCGTCAAGATCGCGCAACTGGCCGTGGGAGAAAACAAAACCGTCCGCCAAGTGGCCGGCGAGCATACCGAACTGTCGAATACGGAGCTTGACGACCTGCTCGATCCGATCGCCCTGTCGCGCAGGCTCGGCCAGACCTGCCGCGAACGGCGCAAATAGCGGCGGGCGCTACCGCGGGGCCGTGATGGGCGTGCGTCGCCATACGTTGTTGCGCCCTCCGCGCGTGGTCTGCGAGAGTTGCCAAAACGTAGAAAAGACCTGTTCCCAGTTTCTTGGAAAGGTCGCACGCCGAATCAAGTATCGATGCGCGAGCGGTCGAAGTCGTCGGCGTTTTCGATGATGAATTGCTTGCGCGGCGGCACTTCGTCGCCCATGAGCAGCTCAAACATGTCGCTGGCGTGCGCGGCGTCCTCCATGCGGATGCGCCGCAGCATGCGCGTGCGCGGGTCCATGGTGGTGTCGGCCAGCTGGTCGGCGTCCATCTCCCCCAGACCCTTGTAACGCTGCACATCGCTGTTGAAATCGATGCGCTGCCGCGTCAGTTCCTCGAGCCTGCCCGCCAATTCGTCATCCGAGTATGTGTAAATGTATTCGCCTTTGTGTTTGCCTGCCAGCGCGATGCGGTGCAGCGGCGGCACGGCGGCGTAGACGTGGCCGTATTCGATCAGCGGTCGCATATAGCGGTAGAACAGCGTCAGCAGCAGCGTGCGGATGTGCGCGCCGTCGACGTCGGCGTCGGTCATCATGACGATTTTGTTGTATCGCGCCTGCTCGATGTCGAAGTTCGGCCCCGAGCCCGCGCCGACGACCTGAATGATCGCAGCGCACTCCTTATTCGCGAGAATCTGCGCAAGCGAAGCCTTCTGCACGTTCAGGATCTTGCCGCGAATGGGCAGCAGCGCCTGGAAGCTGGAATTGCGGGCCGCCTTGGCGGTGCCCAATGCGGAATCGCCCTCGACGATGAACAGCTCGGCCACATCGTCGTTGCCGGGTTGGCAATCGGAGAGCTTAGGAGGCATGGAGGCGGATTCGAGCGCATTCTTGCGCCGCGTGACCTCCTTGGTCTTGCGCGCCTGGATGCGCGCATGCATCTCGCTGGTGATCTTTTCGAGCACGCGGGCGGACTGCTCTTTATAGCCGCGCTTGGATCCGGCGATCATCTCGCCGAACTGCTTGTCGGTCATGCGCGAGACGATGCCGCGCACCGCCGCCGTGCCGAGCACGTCCTTGGTCTGGCCTTGGAACTGCGGCTCTGCGATGCGCACGGTGACGACGGCCACGAGCCCGGCGAGGATGTCGTCGCGCTCGACGCGGGTGCTGGCATCCTTGAGATTGACCTTGAGCTTGCGGGCGTTGTCTTCCACGGCCTTGCGGATCTGCTTGGTCAGGCTCTGCAGGAAGCCGTCGACATGCATGCCGCCGCCCGGCGTCTCCACGACGTTCACGAAGCTGCGCAGCGTCGTGTCATAGCCATTGATCCAGCGCAGCGCGATATCAACGCCGCAGTCGCGCGTGACCTTGCGCGCATGCAGATCGCCGTTCTCGTCCACGGCTTGCGTTTCCTCGCTGTAGGTCGCGGTGCCGGTGATATGCCAGATGCCACATACCGCCTCGCCATGCGAAAGGTAGTCGACGAAATCTTTGACGCCGCCGGTATGCAGGAATTCTTCGACGCGCCGGTGGGTATGGCCTTGGGCCTGGGTGACGATCAGGGAAGTGGCCGATGCCGGGCTTGCAGGTGTCGCGGCCTCATCATCGGCCTCTCCGTCGGCTTCGCTCCCGATCTGGGCATCGACTTCCATGAGATCGTCGATATCGGCATCGCCCGTTTCGGCGATATGCTCGTCGATGACGATGATTTTGAGGCCCGGAACGAGGAAACTGGTCTGGCGCACGCGGTCGATGAGCAGGTCGTAGCTGAATTCGGCGGTGTCGTTGAATATCTCGGGATCCGCCCAGTAGCGCACGCGTGTGCCAGTGGTGCGCGGGCTGACCTTGCCGATGATCTGCAGCTCGGTCGGCTTGTTTTTCCTCGTGCGCTTGAATGGCGCATCCGGCGAGGGCCGCTGCGGATCGGCGTCCCTGTAGATGCCAGGATGGCCCTGGTGGAAGGCCATGTGATAGGTCTTGCCATTGCGATCGACTTCGACGTCGAGGCGTGAACTGAGCGCGTTGACCACCGAGGAGCCGACCCCGTGCAGGCCGCCTGCGGCGTTGTATGAATTATTGCCGAATTTCGCGCCGGCGTGCAGCTTGGTCAGTACGACCTCGACGCCAGTGAGCTTGGTCTTGGGCTCCACGTCGACAGGGATGCCACGGCCATTGTCGGCCACTTCAATCGAGCCATCGGCATGCAGCGTGACGATGATGCGGCTGCATGCGCCCGCCAGCGCCTCATCCACCGCGTTGTCGATGATCTCCCACAGGCAGTGCATGAGACCTTGGCTGTCGGTTGTGCCGATGTACATGCCTGGGCGTTTGCGCACGGCGTCCAGGCCTTCGAGCACCGACAGGTTCTTGGCGTTGTAATCCTCAGCCAATTGTTGTTCTCCTCAATAATTCACGACGAATCCCACGTCGAATCCCGCTGCAGGCCATGTGACTGGCATGTGACTCATGCACGCCATTCCTGACACCGTACCCGCAGCGAAAAGCCACACTCGCCGTTCATATGACGACGGGAAGAGCCTGATCGCCGGTCTGCCGGCGCTGCTGAGCCAAGGCCCGGATCATTGGTCGAGGAAGTCGCGCAACGTCTGCGACCGCGAAGGGTGGCGCAGTTTCGACATGGTCTTCGACTCGATCTGGCGGATGCGCTCGCGGGTCACGCCGTAGACGCGCCCGATGTCATCTAGCGTTTTGGGCTGGCCGTCCTCGAGGCCGTAGCGCATCTTGATGACGCCCGCCTCACGCGGGGACAAGGTTTCGAGCACCTGTTTGAACTGCTCCTGCAGCAGGGAGAAGGCCACGGCGTCCGAAGGGGCGATCGCGTCGGTGTCTTCGATCAGATCGCCGAACTCGGAATCGCCATCTTCACCGAGCGGGGTGTGCAGCGAAATCGGCTCGCGCCCGTACTTCTGCACCTCCTGCACCTTCTCGACCGGCATGTCGAGCTCGCGGGCCAACTCGTCCGGCGTGGGCTCGCGCCCGAGATCCTGCAGCATCTGGCGCTGGACGCGCGAAAGCTTGTTGATGACCTCGACCATGTGCACGGGCACGCGAATCGTGCGCGCCTGATCGGCCATGGCGCGGGTGATGGCCTGACGGATCCACCACGTGGCATAGGTGGAGAACTTGAAGCCCTTCTTCCAGTCAAATTTCTCGACGGCGCGGATGAGGCCCAGGTTGCCCTCCTGAATCAGATCAAGGAAGAGCATCCCGCGTCCGGTGTAGCGCTTGGCCAGCGAGACCACAAGGCGCAGGTTCGCCTCGAGCAGGTGGTCCTTGGCCTTTTTGCCGTCGTTCGCCGCCCATTTGAGTTCGCGTCTGCGGCGGAACTCCATGCCGTCGCTTTCGGTGTCGAGCAGGTGCTGGGCGTAAAGCCCGGCCTCGATGCGTTCGGAGAGATCGACCTCTTGCTCGGCATTCAGCAGGCTGACGCGGCCGATCTGCTTGAGATAGTCCTTGACCGGATCAGCCGTCGCCCCTGCGGCGACCACACGCCGCTTCGGGTTGCCCGAAGGGGTGAGATTCTCGTCGTCGTCATCATCGCGCACCACGAAAGCACCTTTGGCCTTGGGCACCACCGGCTCGTCATGCTTGTCGTCGCCTTCGTCGCCGGTCTCGTCATTGTCGTCGTCGTCGGCATTCGCATCGTCCAAATCGTCGCTTCCGGTGTCGGATTCATTGTCGCCTTCGTCGCCGGTTTCGTCATTGTCGTCGTTCATATCAATGTCATCGTCGAGACCGTCGATATTCTCGTTGTCTTCCTCGCCATCATCGATGTGTTCGTCGTTTCCGATCTCATCGACCGGCTCCACTGGCCGCTTGGACGCCTCGGACGACTTCTTTGCGGCTGACTTGACGCCGGGCTTGCCGGTGGTTTTCTTCACAGGCCGGGCCTTGCCCGCGGACGTGGCTGTGGCTGTGGCTGTGGATTGCGGCACCGCACCGCGCGATGTTTTCTTGGCGTTCTTGGCGGGAGCCGCCTGCTTGGCTGCCCCACGCTTCCCGCCGTTTCGCTTCGCCGCCGTGCTCTTCGCCGCAGCGTTCTTTGAGGAGGCATCCGTCGTAACCTGGTCAGCCTGTTCCGTGATTGCCGTCGTATCCTTCGTCGCCAAACCTATCCTCCTGGGTGATCCTGCCGTAGCGTACATAGCACAAAGGCACACTTCTGACAAGGGCAAATCGTCAACTATTGGAGTTAACCATCTTGCACGGACGATTATTCCCGCGATTTTTCTTTTCCGCCGTCTCATCCTCCGGCCATAGCTGTTTCTTTCCCTCTATTTACAGGGCCTATGCCGTGTTCCAAGGCCGAGCATATGATCGCTGCCAGCGTGCATCGATCATCTCGATCAAGGGCTTCGAGCGCATATCGCAAGGCCGAGCTATCTCCCAGCCACCACAGGATGTAGCCGGCAACGGCAAGCGGCTGCACGCCGAAGCGTCCCGACGTGAACTGCGCGACATCCAGCATCATCCCCACGCCGGCACGGCAACGTCGGCGATCCAGCGGCGCCTGTTCGTCTTCGAACGCGCCGCGCAACAGGCGGTACATGGCGCGCGCATTGCGCGGATCATGCGGATGCGCGGCGAAGGCGACCATGCGGCGCTCGCTGCACTGGCCGGCGCCGGCAACCAGCGAGACGATCAGTGCATCTCTTATCGAGAGCGTTTCGGCCATTCCCACGGCGAGCATGGCCATGTCTTCGCGTTCCAACACCGTCTCGTGTTGCGACGCAACGGCGGCCGTTTCCAAACCGCGCATCCACGAGGCGAACGGCCGGGCGATCCAATCGGCGTCGGCTTGCGCAACGCCCTTGTACCTGCGTTGCTCACGGAAAAGCTGCGCTTGCGTTTCCAGTTCCTCGAGCGTAAGCTCCTGCATCTGCGGCATTTCTCGCGTCGTTGCCGGTGTCTGCATGTCCATGATGCCATCCTTTCCGCGGTTCGCCGCGCTCGTTTCGCCCAATCGTTCGTTCAGTCGCATTGCACAACGGCAACTGGTTCTTCCACTATGCGCAAGTCGGCAGCGTCGCGGCAAGCGAATCCGGGCAATGTGGATAAACGGTTGTTTGCGTTGCAATGACTGCGTTTTCGTTTTGTCATGACGATGTGGATAACTCGTAGGTATGAGAACAGCAGGCGATTGGGGCACCCTTGAATCACGCATGGACGTGTTGACGGCACGCTTCCTCGCAACGCCGCAGGACTCCCCCATGCCGTATGCGGGTCTGCTCGATAAAGTCCGCATGCAGGCGCTCGCCTCGAATTCAGGCGGCAAGCGCTTGCGAGCGCTGCTGGCTCTGGACGCCTATGATGCGGCGGCCGATTCGCTCGGGCACGGTCAATCCGCGTCTGCGCCGTCGGCGGCGACGCCGCCGGCGACGCACAATCGCGAAGCCATGCTGGATCTTGCATGCGCTTTGGAGATCTACCAAACTTCAGCCCTGATCCATGACGACATCATCGACGATTCCGATCTGCGGCGCGGCGCGCCCAGCGCGCACAAGGCGCTGGAATTCGGCGGCGACGAGCGTCTCGGGGGCGGCTTGGCCCTTATGCTGGGCAACCTGCTGGCGACGGCGAGCGTGCGCATCGCCGACGCGGCGTTGGCGCAGCTGCACAGCCCTGGCACAGGTGCGCAGGTGTTTTTGGACATGCAGCGCGCAGTCTCGATCGGTCAGGTGCTCGATCTGTCGGCGGAAACGATCCCGCTCGATGATCCGCAGCGCCTCGCACAGGCTTCATTGGAAGTATTTCGCTGGAAGACCGCGAGCTACACCGCTATCGCTCCGCTCGAACTGGGCTTCCTGGCCGCCGGGCTTGATCCGGCCGGCGCGCATGAAAGCGCCTTGCAGATCGGGGAGCCACTGGGGATCTCCTTCCAGCTCGCCGATGATCTGATTGATGTGGATGCAAATGGCCATTCCAGCGGCAAGCCGTTGGGCGGCGATATTCGCGAGGGCAAACATACGGTGCTGCTGGCCGATGCGCTGCAGCGCGCCGACGCCCAACAGCGCGAACGTCTGCTGGCGATCTACGGCGCCTCCACCCGTTCCGGCAGCGATGTGGCTGAGGTGATCAGGTTGTTCGCGTCCACCGGAGCCGTGGCGCAGTCCAGGCGGCGCATCAGCGCATTGTTGCGCAAGTCCAGCGCCGCAATCGAAAAAAACACGTTGCTGAGCCGCGCGGCCAAGACACTGGTGCGCAGCGCCTGCGCGCGCATGATGCCGGCGTATGACGCATAAGTCTCGCTTGCGGCATGTACACTAAGGGATGATTATTCTCAAGGCATATCCACGAGACGAGGGGCCGTACACACCGCCATGATTGAAGCCGCGCAAGCGCCGCAAGGGCAGACGATCGAGGGACGATACCGCATCGTGCGCAAGATCGCCGACGGCGGCATGGCCACGGTCTATCAGGCGCTTGACGAGCGGCTCGAACGCACCGTCGCCATCAAGATCATGCATATTCAATTGGCGCGAGGCCCCCATCGTGACCAATTCGTGCAACGTTTCCACCGCGAGGCCAGGTCGGCCGCAGCCATCGCCAACGCCCATATCGTGCAGGTCTACGACACCGGCGCATACGAAGGGCTCGACTACCTGGTCATGGAATATGTCCATGGCGTCAATCTGCGTCATGAAATGGATGCGCAGGGCACGTTCAGCGTGCGCGAGACGCTGCGCATCACCGCCGAAACGCTCGAAGGCCTCGCCGCCGCGCATCGGGCCGGCGTGGTCCATCGCGACATCAAGCCGGAAAATATTCTGCTCAACGACCGTGGGCATGTGCAGATCACCGATTTCGGCTTGGCCAAGGCCGCCTCGCAGGCCACGCTTTCCTCCACCGGCATGCTGCTGGGCACCGCCGCCTACCTCGCGCCCGAGATGATCGAACGCAATCAGGCGACCACGCAGGGCGATCTGTATTCCGTCGGCATCATGGCTTGGGAGATGCTCGCCGGCGAAGTCCCATTCAGGTCCGAAAATCCGGTGACGTTGGTATTCAAACATGTGCACGAAGATGTGCCTGCGCTTTCCGGCCCTTGCCCGGGCATCGACGAGCGCGTGTCGGCGTTCGTCGCCCATCTGACCGCACGCGCAGTCGAGGCGCGCCCCGAGAACGCCCAAGAGGCGCTTGACGAGCTGCGCGCCATCACAACCTCCCTGGATGCAGGCGCCTGGCAGTATCACCTCGCTCTTGCGCGTGCGGGCGAAGCAGACACCACCGCCAATGCCGCTGCCGGCATACAGCCGCAGGCGCGGCAGTCGGATGGACGCCCGCACCTCGCAGGCACAGGTGCGCAGCCTTCCGATACCGTTCGTACGCCGCTGGGCGCTGCTGCCGTCCCGCTCGCCCCGTCGGCTCCCCCCGTTCCCCCGTCGCAACGTCGGCCAACGCCGCAGACGTCGACGGACATCCATTCGGGCGCGCAGACGAATACGGAATATCGCGCAACGGGCGCCCTGCACGAAGCAGACGCCCTGTCTGACGAAGGTGGCGCCTCTGCGCAGGCATTCCCCGGTTCGGCGACGTCCAATGGCGGCAGCCAATCGACGACGCAAATGCCGCCCCAAGATGCTCCGGCCGCGCCGACGCAGATATTGTCGCCGGCGCGGCAAACCGGCAACCGCCAAAAGAAAAGCGCTCAGGCCGCGACGCAGACCATCGGTCTGGCGCCAGCGCGGCCTTCGCCTGACGGTGACGCCCATACCAACGGCAGCCGCGACCCTTCAGACGTCAGCGTCAATGCCGATGGCCTTCGCAGCTCCGATATGAGACCCAAGCGCGGATCGCACCATAGGCGCAAGCCGCTGATCATCGCGCTTGCCATAGTGCTGGTGCTTGCCTTGTCCGGCGGCGGCATGGGCTGGTGGTATCTGCGCGGCCCCGGCAGCTATTGGTCATTGCCCAAGCCCAGCGATGCGAGCTGCGCCGCAGACGCGCCATGCGCGATAGCCGACGTAGCTTGGGAGCCGTATGAAAGCACGCTGAAAGTCGCGAATATCCCGTATCAGGCCACCAAACGCTACAGCGACAGCGTGGCCAAAGGCCACATCATCGCGACCGAGCCGGCGCATGTCGGCGACCGGGTCGGCAAACGCGATGGCAGCACGGTCACCATCATCATCTCGCAAGGCATCAGGCAGGCGACCATTCCCACCGATATTCTCGACCCGACCTCCGCCAACGGCAAGGACCCGATGGCGGCGCTTGACCGTCTCGGCTTCACGAATGTGAAACACGACGAATCCAAGGACGATTATTCGCTCACTCTGCCTAAGAACACGGCCAGCGCGATCACCCCCGACCCGGGCACGACGATGGATCATAGCAAACGGATCGACATCACGCTGTCCAAAGGCCCGATGCCGGTGAGCATGCCCGACGTGGTGGGTCGGTCGCGCGACGATGCGCAGGCTGCTTTCGACGATGCCAAGCTCAAACCGACCTATTCGGAGGATTTCAGCGACACTGTGGCTGCGGGCGATGTCGTTTCGGTCTCTGTGCAGGCCGGAACGCAGCTGCTTTGGGGCGACGAGGTCGACGTGGTCGTATCCAAGGGCCCGGAAATGGTCACGATACCTGATGTGCGCGGACGGAACACCGATGACGCACGTAAAACCCTCGAGGCATTAGGTCTGCAGGTCAAGGTTTCCGCGCCGCTGGGTGACTTGACCCATACCGTGCGTCTGCAGGACCCCAGCCCTGGCCAGCAGGTTCGTGTGCGCAGCAAGACCGGTGCGAAAACAGTCGTCACGCTGACTGTGGTGTGATCGCCGTCTGCTCCGCGTGCTGCTCCTGATGCCCTTCCTGCTCTTTGAGCCGCGCCTTGACCTTCTGCGCGTATTCGTCGACGTAATCCTGGCCGCTGAGCTTGCGAATAGCCTGTACGACCCGATCGGTCAGCGCGCGCAGCTCATCATGGGTGATTGCCTCGGAGCCTTTTTTCGCCACCGGAATGGGCGTGCCGTACAGCACCATCGTCCTGCCCTTGGCGGGGATCAGCTGACCCGGTTTTTGCAGCTCGCGGCTGCCGACCACCGCTGTCGGGATGATCGGGCATCCGGTTTCCAGCGCGAGCTTGGCAGCGCCCACATGGCCGCGGTACAGCTTTCCGTCAGGACTGCGCGTGCCTTCGACATGAATGCCGAAAAGATGTCCTTCCTCCAATATTCCCTTCGCATGGGCGAGCGCTCCCAGCGATTTGGAACCGCCGGAACGGTCCACGGGGAAAACGCCCACTGACGTGAACCACCATTTCTGGAACTTGCCCTTGATCCCTTTGCCCTCGAAATATTCGGCCTTGCCCATGAAATGAATCATGCGCGGGCTCGTCAGCGGTATAAGCGCATCATCGATGACGGCCAAGTGGTTCGAAGCGATGATCGCCCCGCCTTGGCGCGGGATATTCTCGATGCCCCGGCCTGCAGGATTCATGCGCCGACGTGCGATCGGGCCTAGGCCTTTGACGAAAAACCAGTAGAGCACGGCTCTCCCTTTCCCCTGACGACAGGAAGACGCGCCATCTGCACGGCACGCCCGGCGAATCGTCATTTTATTACGGCATCGCTATTACAGTGGTGTCTATGACTGATCTCAACAATAGCAACGCCGAAGATGAGCGTCCAACGCCCGCCCCGGATGATGGCGCGCACGATGCGCAGAATCCGCATGGCGCCAAGCCTGACGACGAGTTGTGGGCCGAGTTCGAGAGCGGTCATGCCGATGATTTGGGCGACATCGCGCATTCGCGCAGCGCCAAACGCTTCGAACGGCGCGCGGCGCGCAAGGAGAAGGAGGCGTTGCTGTCAGTAGGCGACCTGGATGAAGGCGCGTTCACGGACGACATGCCGCGTCCGACGCGGGGCCCTCGTGATTTCACAGCATCAAGCTGGCTGGACACCGATGCCGTTCTTGACGCGCAGGGATCGGATTTCGTGCCGCCCAATCCGGTGATCGGGCATATCGATGCCACGATGATCGTGTTCTGGACGATGCTCGTGGTCGGCATCGCAGGAGTCATCGCCTCGGTGCTGCTCCCCCAGTTCACCACGCTGCTGGCCACTGTGTTCGGCGTGTGCACGCTGATCGGCGGCGCGGGACTGCTCACGCGGCACCGCGGGCATGCGAAAGGCCGCGGCGACATCTTCGACGACGGCGCCCGCGTCTGACTTTGAGCGGCTTTACACAAACCCTTGGCGACCCGTTGGTGGTGTGGTGCGGGCGCTGACCTGCACGCGGCCGACGGCATTGGTGATATTTTGAGGGACACCTGCGATATTTGCGATACAGAGGCATCGCGGTGTCCGTGCCACTGTATCGCTGATGCCGTCGGTGCCGCTGATCTTACCGCTTGGAACGAGCCGTCTCGATCCACCGGTCGAACAAAACCTGCGCGGCGCCGGAATCCACGGTCTGCTCGGCGAGCGCATACGCCGCTTTGAAACGTTCGATCAGACCGCCTGAAGGTACACGATGGCCGTCCGCGACGATGGCCGAAGCCGCGTTGAGCAGCGCGGTCGAACGAGAGGCGACCGGTTCGCCAGCGAGGAACTTGCGGAAAACGGAAGCGTTGAACGCCGGCTCGCCGCCTTTGAGCGCACTCACATCGATGCGTTCAAGACCCAGCTGCCCCACCGGATCGAAATCTATTTCAGCGACCTTGCCATCGGCGATCTCCCAGACGGAGACTGGGCCAGTCGGGGCGAGCTCATCCAAACCTTCATTCGACGTGTAGACCATGCCGCTCTGACCGTGTTCGGCATATACCTGCGCCATCAGCGGGCTGAGCGCGCGGTCGGCGCAGCCGATGGCCACATGCTGCGGCCTGGCCGGGTTAGTCAGGGGCCCAAGCACATTGAACACGCATGGAATTCCTAACGCTGAGCGTACCGGGCCGACGAAGCGCATCGACGGATGGAAGGTCTTGGCGAAGGCGAAGGTGATGCCCACTTCGTCGCCGACCTCGGCCACCGCCTGCGGCGTCAAATCAAGCGGCAGCCCGAGCGCCTCAAGCACATCGGCGGCGCCGCATTTCGACGACGCGGCGCGGTTGCCGTGCTTGACGATTTTCACGCCTGCGGCAGCCGCGACCACTGATCCCATGCTCGAGAGGTTCACTGTCGACGCGCCGTCGCCGCCGGTGCCCACGATGTCGGTGAGTTCGCCGCTCACATGCAGCGGCACCGCATGGGCGACCATGGCCTGCGAGGCACCCGAAATCTCATCGGCAGTCAACCCGAGCTGCTGCTGCAACGCGAGCACCGCGCCGACCGCTGCAGGATTGGCATCGCCGTTCATCAGGCCGTCCACGAACCATCGAGACTCGGTTGCATTCAGATGGTCGCCGCCGACCAGTTTGATGAGAATCGATTTCCACGTGATCTCGGACATATGGCCCTCCCTTAAGGCGAATGCTGCATCGCATATGATACGACACCATAGCGCGTCTTATTCTACTGTCTCCATGTCACGAAGCCTGGACGCGTTTCGCACACCGTGTGTGCCTGCGGCCGAAAAGCGGTTGCGCAGAACAAATAAAACAGGGGCGGAGAATATCGTTTCCGGTATCCGTCACCCCTGTTGACCATCAGGAAAACCACTGAACGTGAAAGACGCTGGCAGCGGTCTCGTCAGACCGCTGCCAGCGTCTGGTCACCTCCGCATCACTTTTCGTTCTGGCCGTGGCACATCTTGTATTTGCGTCCTGAGCCGCACGGGCACGGCGCATTCTTAGCGGTACCGGGGAAAGTGCGGCCATCGGACCATGGGGTCTTGAGCTCTTCGCTCTTGGGCCGCTTATTCGCAGGGATCTTGCCCTCGGCGTGGCTGATGGGTGCCGGTCCGACGATGCCGGGTGCCGACTGGTTTGTACCAGCGGCTGCGGCGGCAGAGCCGTCAGCATCAACAGTCACGACGGAATCCTCGGGCGCAGCGGGTGCGGTGCTGACCGTCGCCTCCTCGACATCATCTCCAGAACGGGCAAGGCCGATCGCCGATTCGGCCGCATCGACCGCAATATCCTCATCCTGCTCGGATTCCAGATTTTCCGTGCGAGCCACCTGCTCGACGTCGACATGGAAGAGCAGCTGGACGCTTTCCTCTTTGATTGCCTCGATCATCGAGTTGTACATCTGGAAGCCTTCGCGCTGGTATTCGACCAGCGGGTCACGCTGGCCCATGCCGCGCAAGCCGATACCGTCCTTGAGATAATCCATCTCGTAAAGATGCTCACGCCATTTACGGTCGAGCACCGCAAGCACGACACGTCGTTCGAGCTGGCGCAGGCCTTGAACGCCGATCTTCTGCTCGAATTCGACATATTGGGCCTTAGCGTCCTCGACGATAATGTCGCGCAGCTTCGCGACGGCCTTCTCGTGCTTGAGACCAGTGGTCTTATCTTTGGTCTCGGCCATGTCTACACGAATCGGGAAGACCATGTTGAGCGCCTTGAACAGCCCTTCCCAATCCCAATCAGCAGGCTTGTCGGAACCGTTGTTAGCGCCCCTGATGTAGCTTTCGGCGGTGTCGGCGATGAAACGCTCGATGTCATCGTGGATATCCTCGCCTTTGAGCACCGCCTGGCGCTCGGCGTAGATGACCTTGCGCTGCTTGTTCATCACGTCGTCGTACTTGAGCACGTTCTTGCGTATCTCGAAGTTGCGCGATTCCACGGACTTCTGCGCGTTGCGCACGCCCTTGGAGACGCTCCTGGACTCGATCGGCTCGCCTTCGGGCATGCCTTTGGCCATGACGCGGGCGACGAGCTGCGTGTTGAACAGGCGCATCAGATCGTCTTCCAAGCTCAGATAGAACCGGGATTCGCCAGGGTCGCCCTGGCGGCCGGAACGACCGCGCAGCTGGTTATCGATGCGCCGCGACTCGTGGCGTTCGGTGCCCAGCACATACAGGCCGCCGAGCTTGGTGACCTCCTCATGCTCGTCTTTGGCCTGGGCTTTCATCTCGGCAAGCGTACCGGGCCAGCGGTCCTCATACTCTTGGGGGGTGTCTTCGGGCGAGAAGCCTTCGGACTTGAGCTTCTGATCGGCCAGGAACTCGACATTGCCGCCGAGCATGATGTCGGTGCCTCGTCCGGCCATGTTGGTAGCCACGGTGACGGCGCCCTTGCGCCCGGCAACGGCCACAACCGCGGCCTCGCGCTCATGCTGCTTGGCGTTCAGCACCTGATGCTCGATGCCGGCTACACCCAACAGCGAAGAAACGACTTCGGAAGATTCGACCGAGGCGGTGCCCAACAGCACCGGCTGGCCCTTCGTATGCCGCCTGGCCACATCTTTGACGATCGCGGTGAGCTTCTCCTTCTTGGTGCGGAAGATCAGGTCGTCCTTGTCTTGGCGGATCATCGGGCGGTTCGTGGGAATCGGCAGCACGCCGAGCTTGTAGGTTCCCATGAACTCGGCGGCCTCGGTTTCGGCGGTGCCGGTCATGCCTGCGAGCTTGTCGTACATGCGGAAGTAGTTCTGCAAGGTGATGGTAGCGAAGGTCTGGTTCTCGGCCTTGACCTCGACTCCCTCCTTGGCCTCGATGGCCTGATGCAGGCCCTCATTGTAGCGCCGCCCGGGCAGGATGCGGCCGGTGTGCTCGTCGACGATGAGCACTTCGTTGTGCGTCACGACATAGTCCTTGTCGCGCAGGAAAAGCTCCTTGGCCTTGATCGCGTTGTTGAGGTAGCCGATCAGCGCCGTGTTGTTAGGCTCGTACAGGTTGTCGATGCCGAGGAAGTCCTCGACTTTCGTGATGCCCGGGTCGAGGATGCCGACGACCTTCTTCTTCTCGTCGACCTCGTAGTCCTCGTCGCGGGTCAGCTTGGTGACCAGGCGTGCGAATTGACGGTACCAGCGTGTCACGTCGCCCTCGGCCGGCCCGGAGATGATGAGCGGGGTGCGGGCCTCATCGATCAGGATGGAGTCGACCTCGTCGACGATCGCATAGTTATGCCCGCGCTGCACCAGCTCGTTCTTCTCCCACGCCATGTTGTCACGCAGATAATCGAAGCCGAACTCGTTGTTGGTGCCGTACGTGATGTCGGCGGCGTACTGCTTGCGGCGTTCCGCCGGCTTCTGATCGGTGATGATGCAGCCGACGGTGAGCCCCAGGAAACGGAAGATACGGCCCATCAACTCGCTCTGGTAGCTGGCCAGATAATCGTTGACGGTGATGATGTGGACGCCTTTGCCCCCGAGCGCGTTCAAATAAGCCGGCAGGGTCGCGACCAAGGTCTTGCCTTCGCCGGTTTTCATCTCGGCGATGTTGCCCCAGTGCAACGCCGCGCCACCCATGAGCTGCACGTCGAAATGCCGCTGGCCGAGCGTGCGCTTGGAAACCTCGCGCACAGTGGCGAACGCTTCGGGCATCAGATCGTCGAGGCTTTCGCCATCGGCAAGCCGCCGCTTGAATTTGGCGGTCTGGCCCTTGAGCTCGTCGTCGCTCAAAGCTGAGATCTCATCCTCAAGAGCGTCGACGGCCTTCGCCACGTTCTCCAGCTTCTTGATCTGGTGGCCTTCGCCCATACGAAGTGCCCTGTCGACGATATCTACCACGTCTTGCTCCCTGGTCCGTCTTATTTGTCTTGTCAGCTGTCTTGAAACGCGCATAGCCCAGTGCCATTCGGCCAGACACAAACAGTGCCTATACTACGCGACCTCGGGGATTTTCACGAACGCCGTCGTCGCGCCTGCCCCGCTGCGCGTTCCCCCGGCGATTTCGCTCGGCACCCGCCCGCTATTGCCGCCGTATCGCCAGAGGACGGTTCCGCTCTGAGCTGTCCGCCGCCTGCGAAGGCACATACGCAGCGCGTGCACAGCACAACATTCGCATGGAATATTTGCATCGCACAGCACGGGGCCCACGCATCACGTTCGCTGCGTGGGCCCCGGAATGCCTGTTTGAGTTTTGCGGCCTATCGGCCTGGATCATGAGCATCGATACGGGCATGGAGCCGATCGGACCCCCAGCGGCATCAGATGATCAGACTTCGGCATCGACCTTGGCCTTGGCGACATTCTCGGCGGTGTCGATCTCGAATACACCGTAACTCCAGCCGTGGCGATGATAGACAACGGAGGGCCGCCCGGTCGCTTTGTTGACGAACAGGAAGAAATCGTGGCCAATCAGCTCCATCTCATACAGCGCCTCATCGATGGTCATCGGCTCGGCGATATGCAGCTTGCGACGAATAACGATCGGAGTGTCTCCGACCTGCACTTCGACCGACTCGCCGGGCCCCAGCTCGGAAGCCACGGCTGCCTGCGGGCTGTTGTTGGTCTCCTCGGGCTCCTCTTGCGGCTCCTCGGGCGGCACGACGACGCCCAGATCGATGGGGGCGGGATTCGTGTATCCGCGGCGGTGGTCCTTGCGGCGGTCGCGAGTGCGGCGCAGGCGCAGCGTCAGCTTGTCGAGCGCCATGTCCAACGCGCTGAACTCATCGGTGCTGGAGGCTTCTGCGCGCACGACGGAACGGCCTGCTATCACGGTGATCTCTACGCGTTCTGCAGTGTCCGCCTGACGGGGATTGCCCTCATGCGACAGCATGATCTGCGCGCGTTGGGCATCCGGCGCAATGGCGGTCACACGATTCATCTTGCTTTCGACGACATCGCGGAACCTTTGCTTGATCTGCGTGTGACGTCCGGTGACGACGATTTCCATGTGGACCTCCTAACTCAAGCGGTCTCCCGCTATATGTGTGCTGAACAGCGTCTTCACCATTCAGGTATATTTCATTGTAATCGACATGCAGGTAAACAGGCGGTGACGCGCAGGAAAATGCCGTTCTGCGAACGCATTGGATAGTGTGCGCGGGTGTTGATACAATATGACCCGGTTGAGATCTCACGATGGCCGCGGGCCTGCCGCAGGGCGGGCCTGAGGAACTTCCGGGCTCCGCAGAGCACGATGGCGGATAACATCCGCCCAGGGCGACCTGAGAGATAGCGCAGCAGAGAACAGACCGCCCGGCCCCATGGGTCGAGCAAGGGTGAAACGGCGGTGCAAGAGACCACCGGGCCCCTGGCAACAGCGGGTCGCATGGCAAACCTCATCGGGAGCAAGGCCAAGCAGAAGGCGTCAAGAGCTGCTCGCTCGAGCCTTCGGGTAGGCTGCTAGAGCCTGGCGGCGACGCCAGGTCGAGATGGATGGCCATCCGCGCGTTTCGGCGCGCGACAGAACCCGGGGTATGAGAGGTCTCAGCCTTTACCTCTTGCATATCAACGGCAATGGCCGCGATGCAGCCGAATGCGGCGAATCAGAACGGTTCCAATCCCAATCGGCCTGATGACATGAAGCCTGCGGGCGTCGGTCAAGCCACTGCGATGGCGAGCAACGGGACGCGCCCAGCCTCAATTGTCGCGCCGAGCCCGACCGATTGGGGGTTCCCCGAATCGGCTGAGATTTCATGTTGCGGCGACAGCTCGTCGTCGAGACGGCGTCATCAGCACGACATCCGCAAGAACTCATACACGATAGCGGGCACGCCATCTCCCCTCATCGCCGACTAACCCCGTCAATGACCTTCAGCGTCGGTCATCGGAGCCTTGAGCGTCGAACAGCTCGTGGGCGATATCGCGCAGAACCGAAGGACTATGCCCCTTGTGGCCGCCGGCACTCCACAGCCGTCGTTTTCGGATTTGGGGATCGAGCCCGCTCGTTTTCCTTGCCACCGAACGTCCGAGCTCCCATGCCGAGGCCTCGAAAGCGCCGCTGAGAGCAGCCTCTCGCACGACTTCCTCGGCCAGAACCCGATCCACGCCTTTGCGCGTGAGCGCCATCACCGTGCCGCGCCGACCATACATGCGCTCCAAGCAGGAGCGCACCGCCGACTCCGCGTAAGCACGATCATCGATCAATTGCACCGCAGTCAAACGGCTGATGACTTCATCGATGGTGTCCGGCTCAAAGCCTTTGGCCGCAAGCCGGTCACGCAGCGCCCCCGATGGCCGGGCGGCTGCATCGAGCAGCGTCAACGCCGCCTCGCGGCAGGAATCGACATCCTGCGAGTCCTCTCGTTTGCATCCATCGTCCGCCGACGCGCGCGAGGCGCTGAAAGCGCCACGGAAAGATCGGCCGCCAAAGGAACCACCGCTC
>NZ_JALCCV010000022.1 GCF_022640935.1 Bifidobacterium sp. | reverse complement strand
TGCCGCAGTTCATAATCAGCCATGCTGGTTCCTCTCTTTTGGCTCGCTGCCCGATCGCGGCGAAATCGTCTGCGTCCGGTCTCGATGTTTTCGGCGCCGTCAACGTTCCTGACGTTCCAGCCGATTGCCGTCAGGCGATCACTGCCATTACCACGTTGCTCTGATCGTAGTTCACGATCATTACCTTCGCGATTCGGCTCTTGATAGCACTCGGGAAACCGACAAGGATTGACTACGTCACCGGGAATCATAACCTTCTCGGGCCGAAATCAAACAGTGAATTCGATCGGCGAATCCACTGCGGCATAACCCAACGCAACATAACCAACGCAAGGAGCATCACCATGGCAAACATCGTCATCATCGGAACCGGAAACGTCGGCGGCCCTCTGGCAAGGCGGTCCGAACAGGCCGGGCACCAAGTCACCACGCTCACGAGCAAGACCGAAGCCGAAACCGCAGTCGGCGCGATCGCCGCCGCCGATGTAGTGGCGCTGGCGCTGCCCTACCAAGCCGCCCTGGAGCTGCCCGAGGCATGGGCGAAGGCACTGTCCGGCAAAGTCGTCATCGATGCCACCAATCCGTTGACCCCCGACTTTACCGCGTTGACCGTCGGCTTCACCACCTCCGGCGGCGAGCAGGTCGCCAGGCATCTGAGCGGCGCCAAGGTAGTCAAGGCGCTCAACACCGTGCTGGCTCCGAATCACGACCCCAGCGCCTTCCCCGCGGACTCTGTGTTCGCTCCGGTCGCAGGCGACGACGAAGAGGCTGTGAAGACCGTCGTAGCGTACCTCGCCTCGCTCGGTTTCGATGCCGTGGCCGTCGGACCGCTGGAGAACGCCCGCCTGCTCGAGCCGCTGGCCGAGCTGCAGATCCAGCTCGCCTACGTCCAGGGACTGGGAACCGCCATCAGCCTGAAGCTGCAGCGCGCATAGGCGCCGGCCCAGGCACGGACACCATCGTCAGCGGCCTGCCGCCGCGCGAGCGATTCATACCGATTGTTCGCACGGCGGTTGGCCGCTGTGCTAGTAACATACGTGCGTCGCCGCCCTCACCTGTACCTTGCGCATTCATCGTGCGCATGTGCGAACAGACGGATATCGCGATC
Organism: Bifidobacterium sp.; assembly: GCF_022640935.1. Classification (GTDB taxonomy): domain Bacteria; phylum Actinomycetota; class Actinomycetes; order Actinomycetales; family Bifidobacteriaceae; genus Bifidobacterium. The sequence continues at coordinate 37,330 of NZ_JALCCV010000022.1, read as the reverse complement.
GACATGGTCATGCGGCATACTGGTTGATCGGTGAAGCTATTGACAGCTTCGCGTTCCGCGCACACGAAAGGCCTGCCGATGACCGCAGCAGCTGCTCCTAACCCATCCGCCGCCGAACCTGAAGCGCAGCCCAAGCAGCCCGGAATCGACACCCCGTGCGAAACCACACGGGCACGCTTCGATTTCTACGTGGCCGGGCCGTTCTTCAACGACGAGGAGGTCCACAGCATGGAACGGCTGGAAGCCGTGCTCGAAGTGCACGGCAGGAAGCTGTTCAAGCCGCGGTTCGGCGAAGAGGAGAACCGCGTGCATGACGAGGATTGGCCCAAGCTGTGCTTCGACAAAGACATTGCCGGCATTCGCGATTCTGACGCGGTCATCGCCAATCTCATCGACGGCGACACCGGCACCATGTTCGAAATCGGCTACGCGTACAGCCGCGGCACGCCGGTCTACGGCTACTACGAAGGCCTCAAACCCTCAGACACCATCAATCTCATGATCGCGCAGTCGGTCCGCGAGGTGTTCACCGGCCCCGACGATCTCGCTCATTGGCTCGAAACCGGCGAGCACGCGCAGCCCGGGTTCAGGCAGTTCTGAGTCGCCGTCTCTTCGCGACCATCAATTCGAGTCTGCCAGAACCGTAAAGGCCAAAGCACTGCCGCGCGACAAAACATCACACGACACACCTTCACAGTGTTCGCTTATAGAAGACGAAAAGATTATCAGAAAAAGTTATAGCACATATACAACCCTGTAATCGCAAGGGTTTTACGCTTGTCAGCATGAACCATTCCATGCCCAATCGCAAGAAAACGAACAATAAAACCTGACACAAACTAACAATGGCTTGTGTCCCACATCACACTGCGCCGCAGCCTCCCGCGTGTCGAAGAAGAGCGCGCATGAGAACGCACCACGGTCATGTTATTTTGTTCCGTGTAGAGAGCGCAAGCAACCAACTCACCCTCAATTAACCGACCAACCAGTGAAAACATTGCTTTGAGGGGACACCGCATTCAGGCAACGCAATATTCAGACAACACTGCGTTTGCCTGCGCGGTGATCATCGTGCGCGCACTGCGACACCACCCGCCATCGAACCGCACATCACCGCGTTATCCGTTATTGACCTGCGTGAATCTACGTGTCTCGTCCTGCCGCGCGCCCTCTGCACAGTGAGAGAAGAACAGAGAGAGGATTCCATGTCACACATCGCCGATAACCGTTGGACGCGTGCCATCGCGCCGGCACTGCTGATCCACGTTTCGATAGGCACCGTGTACTGCTGGAGCGTGTTCAAGCAGCTCATCGCGGACCGCATGCATGCACCTGCAGGCACCGTCGAATGGGGCTTTTCGCTCGCCATATTCTTCCTGGGCATGTCGGCCGCCTTCCTTGGCCCTATGGTCGAGCGCGACATCAAGAAATCCGCGCTGGTCTCGATGGTCTGCTTCGTCACCGGCTTCGCAGGCACCGGACTGAGCATCGCCTTGGATTTCCTGCCGGGCGTGTTCATCTGCTACGGCGCGATCATGGGCGTGGGGCTTGGCATCGGCTATCTTGTGCCGGTCAAGAATCTCATGCTGTGGTTCTCCAAGAGCAAGGGCTTGGCGACAGGCATCGCTGTGGCCGGCTTCGGCCTGGCCAAGGCTATCGCCAGCCCGGCGATGGAGTATCTCATCGGATCGATCGGCCTGGTCGCAATGTTTTACGTTCTCGCCGCCATCTACGCCGTGCTCATGTTCGCCGGATTCCTGCTCATCAAACGGCCGCAAGGCTACGTTTACCATCCCGAGGCGCAGGTCAGCCGGCGCAGCATCATGAAGAAGCCCGTGTTCTGGGGCATCTGGCTCGCCTTCTATATCAACATCACCTGCGGGCTGGCGCTGATCTCGCAGGAGAAGGACATTCTGCACGATGTGCTCGGCCAGATGCCGAAGTACGCGGGCCTGAGCGCCGATGAGCTTTCGCTTGCCATTGCCGGCATCATCGGCGCGGTGCTGGCGGTCGACGCCGTGTTCAATACCGTCGGGCGCCTTGGCTTCTCCACGCTCTCCGACCATCTCAAACAGCGCGAAACCGTGTACCTGATCATCTTCGGCATGTCCATCGCCGTGTGCCTGTTGCAGGTCGGTACCCACAGCATCGACCGGGCGCTCCTGTGGGCCGTGCTGGCCATGCTCTTCCTCGTCAATGCCGGGTACGGCGGCGGCTTCTCCACGCTGCCGGTGCTGCTCGACCAGCATTTCGGCATCACTGCGGTTTCCACCACGCACGGGCTGGCGCTGAGCGCGTGGGCCATCGCCGGGCTTTCGGGCAACCAGCTGGCCTCCTTCGTCGTCACCCACGCCTCCGACCAAGCGCATCGCTACAGCGCGCTGATCCCCATACTCGCACTGCTGTATCTGGTCGCGGCCGTGTCCATCTGGCTGGTGTCACGAGTCAAGAAACGCGCGCCAATCGTCGCATGAGAATGCTGAGGAAGGCATCTGCATGTCATGTTTCCCCTACTATCACGCAGTCGGTGCGGGAAAATATGGCGTATGGCGGCTTCTCGTGTCGTGCTGTGGGCGGTTTGTCGGCGTTCTTTGCCGTGGGAAGGTCTGCGAGGGTCTGCGGCTTTCTTGATTCCTCGGTTTGGCTGTTCTCGCCTATCTGGGCGTGGCTTGATGTATGAGGCATCCCATCGCGCCGCCGCGGCTCCCCGCAAAAAGACTCTATCGGGCTTATGTGTAGCAGGTTTGGGCCGCTGCAGACATCTATCGGGCTTATGTGTAGCACCGGATCACCGAGACCCCGAATACACGGCGGCCAAAACCGCCGTTTGGCAACGGCAATACCCGGAGTGGCGCAAGTATGGTGCTACACATAAGCCCGATATACCCCTGCAATCCCTGAAACCTGCTGCATATAAGGCCCGATACGGCCAAAACCAAAGAACGCTCTATGATTCTCTTTTCTGGATCCTGGACGGCGTGGCCCTCGCTCGTCATCCGGCGAGCTCATCTCATCTCAATGAAACCGATAGAATGCATATCGGAAGCATTTCGAGGCTATTATTTACCCGTCATCACCAGGAATCAACACGAGCCACCACGATAGGAAGCAAGCCATGACCGAAACCACTGCTGCATCCGCTTTGGGCGAATCCGCCGAAACCGGCAGGTATCCACTGTCCCAGACTGCAGACGACCCGTTCAACGCACCGATCGCGCAGGCAGACCCCGAGATCGCCGCGCTGCTCGACGGCGAATTGCATCGCCAGCAGGACGGCCTTGAAATGATCGCCTCCGAGAACTTCGTGCCCCGCGCGGTGCTGCAGGCACAAGGCTCAGTGCTGACCAACAAGTATGCGGAGGGCTACCCGGGACGGCGCTATTACGGCGGCTGCGAGGTCGTGGATCAGGTTGAGACCTTGGCGCGCGAACGGGCCAAGGCGCTTTTCGGCGCGGAATACGTGAACGTGCAGCCGCATTCGGGAGCGCAGGCCAACGCCGCCGTGTATCAGGCGCTGATCAAGCCCGGCGATACGGTGCTCGGCCTCGCGCTCGACCACGGCGGGCACTTGACGCACGGCATGAAAATCAACTTCTCCGGGCGTTTCTACCACGCGGAGTCGTATGGCGTGAATCCTGAGACCTACCGGATCGACCCTGACATCATCCGCCAGCGCGCACTGGAAACCCATCCGGCTCTGATCATCGGCGGGTGGAGCGCCTACCCGCGCATCGAAGACTTTGCCGCGATGAAAGAGATCGCCGATGAGGTCGGCGCAAAATTCTGGGTGGATATGGCCCACTTCGCCGGTCTCGTGGCGACCGGCCTGCACCCCAGCCCTGTGCCGTACGCCGATGTCGTCTCATCAACCGCGCATAAAACTCTGGGCGGGCCGCGCTCCGGATTCATTCTCGCCCGCTCGCAGTACGCCAAGAAGCTTAACTCCGCCGTATTCCCCGGTCAGCAGGGCGGACCGTTGATGCATGTGATAGCAGCCAAGGCCGTGGCCTTCGCGATCGCCGGCGGCACAGCGTTCAAGGACCGCATGCAGCGCACGCTTGACGGCGCCAAAATCCTCGCGGAACGGCTCAGCGCTGCGGATGTGAAGGCCAACGGCATCAGCGTGCTCACCGGCGGCACCGATGTGCATCTGGTCATGGCCGACCTGCGCAACAGCGAGCTGGACGGTCAGCAGGGCGAGGACCTGCTCGCGCAGTGCGGCATCACGGTCAACCGCAACACCGTGCCCTTCGACCCCCGCCCGGCCTCGGTCGCCTCCGGCTTGCGCATCGGCACGTCGGCACTGGCGACACGCGGATTCGGCGAAGAGCAATACCGGGAGGTGGCCGACATCATCGGCACCGCGCTGGCGCAGGGCCCTTCCGCCGACACCGAGGCGCTGCATGCCCGCGTCATCAAGCTGACCGAGGACTTCCCGCTCTACCCTGGGCTTGATCAGATCGACTGAAGCATGAACGTTGCCCGCTGTGCGCGCTGCACGGCGGGCAATCGATAAAACGCTAGGCCATCGCTCTGCCGTCACGCATGGCGCCCTCTATCATTCGATGCTTTGGCCGCTTTTTCTGCACTCACATTCTCATTGTGCGGATAACTCGACTAATCGGTCTGCACAACCGCCCATGGCTGTGCTGGGTCGTGCACGGCCACCGCCAGCGTGGTATCGGACTGGCCGTAGCCTGCCTCCTCGTCGAAATGCATCCACCGCTTGCCGTTGGCACGGCAAAGCGACGCCGGTCTCCGGGCATCCATGATCTCGAGCGTCGGGAGGCGCTGCACAGATGTCGAATCCCTCGCCCACAGTCACATGCCCGTTCCAACGATGCAGATCTCTGAAAGTCGCCGAACAGAGGCAGGCGGCATGCCAATCCCAGCCGGTATAAGGCCCGGAGAACGGGAATCGGTCAGCATGCCATGCGAATCGGCAAACGTCTAACCTAGCCTCAGCGGCCTTTGCCGAAGGGGCGCAGGCGGATACCGTTCCAATCCGGAGCGACAGTCAATGGTGTGGAGCCGTTCATGCCGGCGGTTTTCGCTGCAGAAAGCACAATACTGGGATTGGCGGCGCCCGGGCGGCCTGGCTTCGGCGTCAGCACCCACAACGGCCCGTCTTCGCCGAGCACGCCGCACGCGTCGACGATGGTGTCGGCGAGACTATCCTCGTCATCGCCGTCCCGCCACCAGATGATTACGCCGTCAACTGCGGAATCGTAATCCTCATCGACCAGCTCCTGGCCGGTAAGATCCTCGATCTTAGCGCGGATGGCGTCGTTCACATCGTCATCCCACAGCCATTCCTGTACGATGTCTCCGGCGTGAAAACCGAATTCCTCAGCGTTTTGAGATGCCGTTTCATTCACGCTCAACAATATAGCAAGACGCAACGAACTGTAATGTAACGTAATCGTTCAGAATGTCAGTATGTGGTTCTCGGCCCAGCGTTTCCAACCGCCTTCGCCACGATGCGCCTCACCTATTTCGCGCTGCCGACCGAGCAATGCGGCAACGCTTCGCCGTTGCCTTGTCCGATGGCGACCAGCGCACGGTATGCTTCGTCCAGCGTGGATACCCGCACGTCACGAAGACCTTTCGGCACATGGCCCACGACCTCATCGCAGTTCGAGGCGGGGGCAAGGAACCACGTGGCGCCGTCGCGCCTCGCCCCGATCATTTTGAGGCGAATGCCACCGATCGCCCCGACCTTCCCTTTCTTGTCGATAGTGCCGGTGCCGGCGATACTCGCGCCGCCAGTCTCTTCCTGCGGCGTAAGCTTGTCGATCACGCCCAGGCTGTACATCATGCCAGCCGATGGCCCGCCGATGTCGTCGACATGCATCGAGACTTTCACGCCTGACACGTCGACACCGAGTCGTTGGGCGTAATTCAGCGCCGCCGTGCTTGCCGCATCCTGCGAGCCGGTCATTTCGCCCTGAGACTCTTTGCGATAGCTGTCAGCATCCTGCCCGACCGGGAACACTGCCTCGCTCGGCGTCACCGCCTGCTTGGTATTCAGCCACCCCCACATAGCCTGCGCGGTGCCGGCCGGGTAGCCGGGCACCCCTGAGGCGTTCACTGTCACCAGCCGCAGCTGGCCCGGATCGTTGTGCACCCCGCCAGCGAACCCGGAAATCGCAATGACCGCCGAACCGCCCTCGCCCGGATGCAGCACGTCGCGCGTCGGGCCAGGCGATTCCACGACGTACGGGCTTGGCATCACCAATACGATCACACACAGCGCAAGACAGATCAGCCCGGCCTGATAACGCAACGGGCGAGAGGCGAAGTAGTCGCGCACAATGGCGAACGTGCGAGCGGGAAACCCATGATGCCTGCGCACGGCGGTAGCTTCGGATCGCCCTTCATCCTGAGTCTCGCCGCCCAGCGGCTCGCCGCTCATTGGCTGATGTTCATGTGCATGCATAACCGACATAGGCCCATAGTATCCCGAGTACCCTGCGATAGGCCCGCCATTTCCCCGCTTTGGCCAAACCCGTTGCCCATAAGAAGCCGAATACCGGGTTCCACGTGTTTTTCCTTATATGATTTCCCTGTCCTGTTTCTTATTTCTTGTATATCGGCTCTATTGGTGGCAGCTTTTTGATCTTGCGGACGCATATCTGCCTTATGTGTGGCAGCTCGGTATGCCAATCGGCTTTATGAGGCTAGGAAAACTACGGCTTGGCCCGTCTGGTAGCCGCAGATCCGCAACAGCAGTGCCACACATAAGGCAGATATACGTTCGCGATGCCGACAATGTGCTACACATAAGGCAGATAGCGACTGTCTGGTGGTCATGGCTACGGGCTCTCAACGAATTACGCCGTACACTCCAACTTGGAAAGAACCCAAAGTTCCACGAGCGGCCCCCGCCTGCCCAATCTCATGCCACACGCCACTTACTTACTGTAGCTCGCTGCGGATTCCTGTCTGCGGTTAGCCACGCATTATCTGCCAGCTATATCTTTCCCGGCTCTGCACATGTCTCCCTAAGCGAAACGGCTAAAATAGAGGACAATACAATAAGTTGAAATGACATGCAATAGGAACGTTTGAGCGGAAAAGCCGCGACTTGCCGTCGCCAAGCAAAGGATGGATATGGACGAGAACGCGATTCACCAATGGCTGATCGAATGCTTCGGCCCTGTCCAAGGCGAAATGGCATGGGGGCAGCTTTCCCAGCTTCCCGAAGAACTTCGCGCGCAGCTGATGAGCCAGGATTCCAGCAGACTGCCCAAGCCGCAGGATGTGCAGGCTTTGATGCAGGCATTCTCCGCGGGCGGACTCAATACGGTCGACGACATGCAGCGCACGGTGCAGCAAGGGCCCATCAATGCCAAGCTGGCCTCTTCGATCGCTTTGCAGCAGGCCAATGGCGAAGGTTCCCAACGCACTGTTGCGGCGCAGGACGCCCAGGCGGTGCGCAAGGCGATGAGCGAGGCCAATCTATGGCTCGATACGGCGTGCTCCTTCGATCCGGCCCCGGGCGAGCCCGAAGTGCTCACCCGCGCGGGATGGGTGGAGGGCACGCTCGATTCATGGGCGAAGTTCGCGGCGCCAGTCGCGCAATCGATGAACAACGCGCTGTCTTCAGTCATTTCTGAACGTCTCGGCGGGGCAATGGACGGTGAGATCGCCGGAATTTTCGCAGGCCCTGTTCCTATTCCGATCCCCGATGGCATGAAGGACCCGAACCAGCTGATCAAGCTGCTGGGCAACACCTCGTACGCCATGCAATTGGGCCACGCCGCAGGAGAGCTGTCGCACGAGGTTCGCGGCAGCTTCGACCAAGGCATCGCGCTGCTCAAGAACCCAGCTGGCGCTCTGATCGCCCAGAATGCGTTCGAATACGCTGAATCCTTGGATCTCGATCGCGGCGAAGTGCTCGCGTTCCTCGCTTTGCAGGAGGTCGCGCACGCGCGGTTGTTCGCCGATGTGCCGTGGCTGATGCCGCGTTTCGAGGCGCTGATCGGCAAATACGCACGCGGTGTGGATATCGACTTGGACGCGATGGAGGAGCAGCTGCGCGATGCCGACACCATGGATCCTGAGGCGATTTCGGGCGCGGTGAATCTCTCCAAGGTCGGCATCCCCGACACCCCTGAGCAGCAGGAGGCCATGGATGGCTTGGAAACAATGCTCGCGTTGGTCGAAGGGTGGGTCGACTGCGTCACGTGGAAGGCCGGCATGGCTCATATACCCCATATCGAGCAGCTGCGCGAAATGTTGCGCCGCGAACGTGCTGTGGGCGGCCCCGCAGAGCGTACTTTCGAATCGCTGATGGGTTTGGAGCTGCGTCCCAAACGTATGCGCGAAGCCGCGGCGATCTGGGAGGGGATTGAAGCCGAGGAGGGCCCTGATGCGCGTGACGCCGCATGGTCTCACCCGGATCTGCTGCCGAAATTGCCCGCTGAAGGCGGCACGGGAGAGTCTGCAGCAAAAGACGCGGGTAACACGACGCATCCCGCCGTTGCCGCTTCGCATTCCGATTCCTCGGCGTCGTCGCCGGTTCCGGCACCGCAGCCGTCCGACGGGTCGATCGACTGGGATGCCGAGCTGAACAAGCTGTTGGATGAAAGCCAGCCGGAAGCCAGCGGAACGGATGAGAGCGATGCAAATGCCGATAATGCGAATGGCACTGGCGAGAATGCATCATCCGCTGATTCTGACGACGCTGCGGGCGACGGCTCCGGGAAGACCGCTCACGGCGATTCCGACGATGGGGCTGACGATGACCCGTCGGACGGCGGGGCCGCGGCATAGGGAGGTCGAGCTGACGCAACTTGATCCGGGTCACCCGACTGCTGCAGCCGCCGGCGTCGCGTCAATACCAACACACTCTTACAGGAAGCGGCTCGGCGTGCGCAGCATTGCGCTGGACGGGTCCTTGCGCCGCGCATAGGACAGGTGGAGCGTGTCCTCGGCACGAGTCACCCCGACATACATGAGCCGCCGTTCCTCCTCAAGCGGTTCGCCGGGTCCCGGCGAGCCGAACGGCAGCAGGCCTTCCGAGCAGCCAATGACGAATACGTGCCTAAACTCCAGGCCTTTCGCAGCATGAATCGTCGATAGCGTCACTCCAGGCGCGCCGATGCCCAAGGCTTGCAAGGCGTCCTGCTTGGACTGGCCCTCGTCGTACAAGGCCGAATGCTGCCATCCGGAGTCCCGCCGCACCCGGTAACGCAGCCCTTGCCCGTCCAATGCACGGCAGACGAGCCGGTGCTGCGCGTTGATGCGGGTTAGCACAGCGAAATCGGCTGGATTCGCCCCCTGCGCAATCATGCGCGCAATGCGCAACGCCACTCCTTGAGCCTCTTGCTCGTCGTCGTCATAGGTCGTTTTGCTCACGCGCGGCCCGCCTGATCTGACCGCCGTCAGCCTGAGGTAGTCCTCGCGGTTCTCGGCAGCCGCGAGCACCCGGTTCGCGCACGACACGACCTGCGGCGTGGAACGGTAGTCGACGCCGAGATCGATGTCGGCGCTCAAAGGCGCAAATTCATCGGCAAAGCCCAGCAGATCGTAGCTGCTCGCCCCGGCGAACGAATATATGGTCTGCGCCGGGTCCCCCACCACGCATACCTCTCGGTTGCCGTTGAGCCACAGGCTCAACAGCCGGTGCTGCAACGGCGAAACATCCTGGTATTCGTCCACGGTCAGCCAGCCGATGCCTGATCGAATCCGCGCGGCCTCCTCTTCGAAATCATCGAGAATATGGCAGGCCAGCAGCAGAATATCGTCGAAATCGATCTCTCCACGCGCGGTTTTCTCGCGCTCGTATTCCTCGATCACATCGACAAAACGTTCGGGTTCCAAGCCTGCCGGCGGCTGTCGGTGCGTCGCCGAGCAGACGCGCGGATAGTCCGAAGGCGCAATCAACGACACTTTCGTCCAATTGATCTCCGCGAGCACAGCGCGCGACTGGGCATCGGCGAATTGGTCGGTGTTCATCACCCGACGCAGGCACCAGTCGACGCTCCGCACAGGTTCGCGAATCAGGTGCGGAAACGGCGCCTCGCAGATGTCCGGCCAGACTTCATGAAGCTGTTGCAACGCCGCCGAGTGAAAGGTCGATGCGCTCACTTCGCCGCTTACGCCAAGGGAGCCAAGCCGTGCGCGCATCTCGGCGGATGCTTTCACCGAAAAGGTCACGGCGAGCGTGCGCGAAGGGTCCCAGGCCCCGGTTGCGCAGGCGTAGGCGATTCGCCGCGTCACGGTACGCGTCTTGCCTGCGCCCGCTCCGGCGATGATCCGCACCGGGCCGTGCAACGCCGTGGCTGCTGCCAACTGGGCGTCGTCGAGTCCTTGCACAATCGCTTCGGCTGAGGAATCCATAGTCACCATTGTGGCAGTCGCACCCCCTAACGACTCTGGCTGCCACCGGGCATTGTGCCACTGGGCCACTCGTCCAGCAGCCAGCGAATATCGCGTGCGCGGCGTTCTCAGCCGCGTACCCGCACGTGATTGCTCGTTTCCGGCCCGTCGGTGTATTAGTGTGGAGGTGTGAATCAACGACGCAATCTTATGTTGGCGGCACTGGCTTCGGCGGCCATGCCAAGCATCGCTGTGGCCGGGGCTCGTGCCAGCGAGCAAACCAATGCCACCGATGAGGAGACGGGCATCGATGCGGCGGTCGTGCAAGACACTTCCGGCACCTTATATGATGTGTTCGCCTCCGCAACTTCCGAGGGCAAAAGACGTCTGGCGCGTCGCGTCCGTGCGGCGAACACACTGTCCCGGGCGAGGGAACCCAGCGGACTGGGCTTCGGGCTCGATCATGTGCTGGCGTTCGAAGACGGGGCGTCGGATGACGGCACGACCGGTGGCACCGCGGTTCTGGTCGGGACCCATCACGAGGGGAAGGCCCGTCCGCTCGGCCTGCTCACCCTGGACGACTGCGCAGGAGTAGGGACTGCCATAGGCGCGATCCACCGGATACGCCCCGGCTTCCTGCAGGAGGCGCATTACCCGGTCTTCACCACCGGGCAGATTCGCGCGCAGCTTACCGCTTGGATCCGTCGGCTGCGTCAGGCGGGCCATATTCCGCCGTCAATCACCTCCAGCTGGTCGAACATCATCGAGACCGAAGGGCTGTGGTCGTTCGCCACCTGCACGGTGCACGGCGGCTTCTCGGATGGCGACATCCTGTTCTCCGGTTCCACGATCACCGCCGTCACCAACTGGCAGGACATGCAGGTAAACGATCCCGCACGCGATCTGGCATGGTTGTTCGCCAAGCTCGACGAGGATCATCGTAACGCGGTGCTCACGGCATATGGCCGTATGCTCGGTTCGCGGCTTGATGATCTGATCATGCTGCGGGCAAATCTGTGGCTGCAGATGGAGCAGGTTGGCGAATTCATCCAAGCGCTGAATCACGCTGATAATGCCAAGATCATGCAGTTCAAGGCGCAGGTCGAGCACCTTGCCCACCAACTCGCGGTGGCGACCCAGCGCAACGTGGACTCTGGCGTTTCCGCGGCTGCCGGCTCTCATGCCAGCGCTCCCTCGACCATCACCGTCGGCACATTGCTCAGCGACGCAGAGCGGCGAAGGGCCGCATTGAAGGCAGCCGAACGCGAGCGGGCACGGCAGGCGCAAACCCCGGACTCTGATGGGACCGGCCGCGTAGCCGTCGCGCAAGATGGTGCAAAAGATTCCGACGGCAACATTGATGACAATACCGACGAGGCCGACAGAACCAACTCCTCGCGCGTGACAGTGGCCCACTCCCCTTCCGGGGAATCCCCTGCCGCAGTTTGCGACCCCGACGATTCCACAGCGGATGATTCCACAGCGGACCGGCAGGCTCGCGTGGCCGATCATTCGCGATCGGCCACGATCGCACTGGGGGAAATTGATTCCCCTGCCGAGGCAATGTCTGGCCCGAATCATTCATCCAGCTTTGCCGGGGATCTGGCTGGTCCAGATGCTGGCGCGGCCAATGCCGACGGCCCCATCGACGATTCGGCGTTCGGGCGACACGCTCCAACGGCTTCGAACGATACCTCGACGATTCTCATTCCGCTGCAGGAGCGCGAGCAACGCGCGCTGCGCGATGCCGGTGACGGCTTGGATTATGGACGCGAAGACAACGACGACACACGAAGCGGAGCTGTACGGATCTATCCGGACCGCAACATCTATCCCACGCATACACATGCTGGCCGGAATGATGCGGCGGGCGAACCTGGCAATGCGGCAGCTGCTGGCGCTGACCATGGCAGCGACGTAGGCAATGACGGTGACGCAGACTATGACAGCACAGGCGAATCCATGCCGAAAGCGTAATGGCCCGGCCTGCGGGCACAATAACAATGATCGCGGTGTCACTGCGGGCAGTGACACCGCATGAATGGCACGAAGCGCGGCAACGGGTACCCCGTGCCAGGCGCAGAAGAACAAGGAGTAATCATGGATATCGAATTGGGAATTCAGAACGTGGCTCGACCGGTGAATTTCAGCAGCGACGAGGGCGCCGACAAAATCAGCTCCATCATCGCCGAGGCCGTGTCCACGGGCAGTCTGATCGATGTGACGGATAACAAGGGACGCCGCATTCTGGTGCCCGGCAATGCTCTTGGATACGCCACTATCGGCTCCGAAACGCGCCACGCCGTCGGCTTCGGCGCACTCTGAATTCCAAGGGCGCTGCGAGTTCCAAGACTAGTCCCAAGGCCAACTAGCTATGCCTTGGCGCAAGCCATCGGATTCGTTGCACTGGCTGAATATGCCGGGAGTACGGCCCTGATGGCCCCGTGTGCGATGATCTGCCTCACGACTCGATCATCGGTCAGGTTCTCGCCGAGGATATTGGGTTTGCCAGCCCCGTGCCAATCGGAGCCTCCGGTGACCAGCAGCCCGTGGCGCCGGGCGATGGCGAGCAGACGCAACCGCTGATCAGGGGCATTGCCTCGATGCCATACTTCCAAGCCGCCGAGGCCCTCGTTGATCAAGGCTTCAATCTGCTCGTCGCTGAGCAGCACGCGATTGCGGCTGAGATCGGCGGGATGCGCGATGACGCTGACCCCGCCAGCTTCGCGGATCGCCCGGACCGCTTCGAGCGCAGTCGGCGAGGGCGTGGGCACATAATATTTGGTTCCCGCATGAATCGCGCCGCCGAACGCCTCGGAACGCGTGGCATATACGCCAGCCCGCACAAGCGCATCGGCGATATGCGGCCGGCCGATCGTAGTTCGGGAGCCTTCTTTGACTTGGGCGAGCACATCATCCCAAGTGATAGGGAAATCCTCGGAGAGCAGTTCGACCATGGTCTTGGCCCGTCGCACGCGTCCATCGCGGGTCTTGGCGAACATCCTGGAGATCTGCGGGCTGTTGGGATCATATTGGTAGGCGAGCATATGAACCGATACATGGTCGAACTGGGCGGTGATCTCGGTGCCACGCAACAAAGGAAATCCCGAGGACTGCGCGGCCTGTTGCGCTGGAACCCAACCGCTGGTCGTATCGTGATCGGTGATGGCCACGCCGAGCAGCCCGGCCTTCTTGGCCTGTCTCACTAGTGTTTCAGGTGTTTCGGTGCCATCGGAGAACGCCGTGTGGCAGTGCAGATCCCATCCGATGCGCGGGGGAACGTCAACGATTTCGTCATGCGTCATATGACCATCGTAAACTGTGTTCCAGCAATCGAGGGCGCAGCGGGGCCATAATCACCGGTCATCGCGCGCAGGCAGCGAGGAATACCGTGAACGCAATCCATGACCAGACCACACCTATCGCTGGCGCGGGGCACAAGCCGCCGGTCGACACAACGTCGCTGCGTCGGGGTTCGACGCCTGCGCCTTCGGCCGTGGTGACGAAGCAAACCCTTACCCCCTTGAGGCCCGCGTTGGCGAAACGACGGCATAGCGCCGTGTGGAACTACGCGTTCATGCTCGCGTTTTCGCTCATAGCATTGTTGGTTTCGCTGATTTTGTCGGCTGAGACCCTCCAACTGGCGCGCAATCCCAAGCGGCTGTTGGATTGCGATGTCAACGCCGTGCTCTCATGCTCGACGGTCGCCGAATCCTGGCAGTCCGAAATCATCAAGTTCAATGGGCTGAGCTACCCGAACGCCTTCTTCGGCATTGCGGCGGAAAGCGTATTCGTCACCATCGCCGTCATCGGTCTGGCTCGCATCCGCGTGCCGCGCTGGTTCGCCGCCGCCACCTGGTTCGGCGGGCTGGCCGCGCTGCTCTACGCGTACTGGTTGTTCACCCAATCGGTTTTCGTCATCCAGGCCCTGTGCCCGTGGTGCCTCGTGCTCATGTTCGCCACGACCATCCAGTTCATGGCACTCTCCCACGCCACAGTCACCGTCCAGCATCTGCCCGACAACACCGCACTGAAAACCTACTACCGTCTCAATTACGATCTCATGGCCGACGCCGTGTGGCTGCTGGTTCTCGTCGCGATCATCATCATCAAGGACGGCCCTGCGCTCTTCGCCTGAACGAATCGTCCTGCATTAACCTCGTTCCTGATCCGTGCCGGCTTCGTTACGCGAGCTGGATTTCGCCGACGATGGTGGCTGGTCCGGTCAGGGTGACGGTGCTGTCATCGTGCACGGTGACGCGCAGCCGGCCGCCGCGCACCGCGATCATCCACTGATGGATGCCGGTGAGCGCCTGCAGCACCGCGCCCGAGGCGCACAGTCCCGTGCCGCATGACAAAGTTTCGCCCACGCCGCGCTCGTTGACGCGCATGAACGCCGAACCCCGATCCTGGTGCGAATCCAACGCGCGAATCGCAAGGAACTCCGCGTTCTGATCGCTGTCGATCGTCGGATCGACCACCGGTTTGCCCGCCAGGTCGAGCCTCTCCACATCCGGCAGGCTTGCGGCCGCCAGCTGCCCGGCCAAGGCCGCAAATTGCGGCCTGCCGAGTTCCTCGCCGGCGCTGGCCGTTACGCCGAGCACCGACACGACATGCGGGTTACCCATATCCACGAAGGTGCCGCCGGCCCGGCCCGGCGTCCCCGGAATCGTCACGCGGTACCTGCCGATCTCCCCGATCGAGAACGCGCCCATCTCCACCTGGAACACGTCTTGGCCCAGTTCAGGCACATCTCCCAACGAGGTCAGCGTCTTCACCCCGGCGCGGGTCGCCAACGCAAAAGGGCTTCCTGCCTTAGCAACACCAAGTCTCTGCGCGAACAGGGTGATCGCACGGGTGCCGTTTCCGCACATCTCGGCAATGCTGCCATCGGCGTTGCGATAGTCCATGAACCACAAGGCCCCAGCAGCCCGGCAGGCCTCGGCCAGACCGGCATCGAGACCGGCCACGGCATCGAGCGGAACGAGCCGCAGCAGGCCGTCGCCGCCGATGCCGAAGTGCCGGTCGCACAGCCAGCGCGTTTCCCTCTCGTTCGGCTCGTAGCTGCCATCGGGATCCCAATACATCACGAAATCGTTGCCGGTGGCATGTCCCTTGGTGACTTTGCTGGGTAATGTCATACGCCACAGCCTACTCGCCGGCCCGCACCCCGAAGCAGGCACGCGCACCACGCATGCGGGGTGCGTATGAATCGAATGTTGTACGCACTACGGGAATCGGTTGGCGGGTAGTGCACGCGCCGAACATGCGAGTATGGTGTTGCTCGTATGCCCAGCGGCAATGTATTTCAGGAGGTTTGGCTTATGGTTTCGCGTGCGGCGATCGGCGTGTTCGATTCGGGCCTCGGCGGCATTTCCGTCGTGCGGCAGCTGCGGCATGATCTGCCGCATGAAACCGTGCTGTATTTCGGAGACTCGGCCAATGCCCCGTATGGCCGGAAAACCCCTGAGCAGGTACGCGAGCTGTCGTTCGGCATCGTCGAGCGCTTCGTGAATCAAGGCGTCAAGGCCGTGGTCATCGCCTGCAACACCGCGACATCCGCCGCAGTGGACGAACTGCGTGAGGCGTATGACATTCCCATTGTAGGCATGGAACCGGCGCTCAAACCGGCCTGTGACCTCGGGCACGGCGCGGCGCAGCGCATCATCGTCGCCGCCACCCCCCTGACATTGCACGAACCGAAATTCAAACGCCTTATGGCCCGGTTCTCGAATCAGCACACTATTTACCCGCAGCCTTGCCCTGATCTCGTCGAAATCCTCGAACAAGGCCAGCTCGAAGACCGCGATCTCGTCATGCGTACCTTGCACAAGTATTTTGACCAGTATGATCTCGATGCCATCGATTCGGTAGTGCTTGGCTGCACACATTTCCCGTTCTTCCGTGCGTATTTCCGTGAACTGCTGCCCGAACGCACAGCACTCATCGACGGCAATGCCGGCACGGTCCACCATGTGCAGGTCATCCTCGAATCGCTCGGCGAGCTCGCCCCTGAAGACGCGGCAGGTCAGGCCGAACTGCATAATTCGGACACCAGCGGGCGCGAAGCAGCATTGGAGCGCAGCCTGCTCGAACGGTAGCGGCACGGGCGCTAAATTCGAGTCAAAGCTGTGCCATAGGCGAACTTCAGGCATAGGAGCCACTGAAAACACAGTGCGCAATGCCGCATGACGCAATGCCTTATGATGCAGTGCCGCATAACCTAGTGCACACGCATGTGCGCGACTATGCAATGTCCCGACACGGCGGGTAAGCTCGAGTCTCATAGGGAAAGGGGCGCGCATGGTTGCAAACGCACTGATCGATGTCGGCGGAGGTTTTCGTTCCATATTCGGCGCTGGAATCATGGACCGATGCTTGGAGCTCGGCATTGATTTCGACCATTGCTACGGGGTGTCGGCTGGATCCGCGAACATGGTTTCATTCATCGCCCGGCAGCACGGCCGCAACCACCGCTTCTACACCGAGTACGCCTTCCGCAAGGAGTACGCGAGCGCCACGAATTTCATTAAAGATCGCAACTTCGTGCACCTTGACTACGTGTACGGCGATCTGTCGAACCATGACGGCGAGTATCCGGTGGACTACCCCGCGTTCGAGGCCAATCCGACAGGGTTCACCGTGGTCGCCTGCAACGCGCTGGACGGCCACACGAAATACTTCGACAAGTCCGACATCGGCTTCGACCAGATGGATCCGGTCAAGGCTTCGAGCGCCGTGCCGGTGGCATGCAAACCGTATGTGATCGACGGCATACCGTATTACGACGGCGGCATCGCCGACCCTGTGCCGGTGCACAAGGCGCTTGACGACGGCTATGACCGCATCGTGCTCATCCTCACCCGCCTTAGGGACGTGCTGCGCGAACAGCGAAGGGACATCCCCCCCGCCCGTATGCTCAGGCGTTCCTATCCTGCTGCGGCCGAACGGCTGCTCAACCGCTACCAGACCTACAACGACGATGTGGCTTTTGCCAAGCAATGCGAGCAGGAGGGCCGTGTGCTCATTCTCGCGCCCGAAAGCCTCTATGGCCTGTCCACCCTCACCAAGACCTACGAGGGCTTGGAGCGCATGTACCGTGCCGGATATGCGCAGGCCGAAAGAATCGTCGATTTTCTCGCGTCATGAGCGCTTTCGGCGCCGCCAGTTTCCATTTTGCTCCATCAGGCCATAGCTGACTATAAAAAACGGATGCTGAGCAGCACGATGCAACGCTTACGAATGTAGCTGAATCACATTAACCGGCTTGATAAGACCGCAAGGCGACTGCAACCGATGATGGGGGTGCAGCCGCCTTGCGGTCTTCGTGATCGGCGAAGCCAGCAGGAACCGGCCCGTTCGCGCTGGTATCTAGTGTTGTACATCGGCAGCATTGACGGTGAGCATGGCTTCGGTGACCTGGTCATACATGTTCTTGTAACCGGCCGGAGTAGATGCGGGCAGCACGACGGTCTTCGCGTTGTTCGATTCGCTCATGGCGCGCAGCACGTCGAGGTACTGGTTGAAGAGCACCACGTTGTTGACGTCGGAGATGTTCATGCCGACGGCCTGCAGGCTCTTGATCTGGTCGACGATGCCGTTGGCGATCTCGCGGCGATAGTTGGCCTGGCCCTCGCCCTGCAGCCTGGTTCGTTCGGCTTCGGCGGTGGCTTGCGTTTCGATCTGGATGCGCTGCGCGTCCGCACGGTTGCGTGTGGCCTCCTTCTCGCGCTGGGCGGCGTTGATCGAGTCCATGGCCGCCTTCACCGCATTGCTCGGATCGATGGCAGTGATCAGCGTCTTGACGACCGTGAAGCCGTAGCGCACCATCTCGGCCCCCACGGTCTTCTGCACGTCGGCGGCGATATCATCCTTCCGGGCGAATGCGTCGTCGAGCGTGAGCGCCGGAATGGCGGAGCGCAGCGCGTCCTCCATATAGGAGCGCAGCTGGCCCGAGGGGTCGCGCAGCTCGTAGTAGGCCGTCGCCACGTTCTCGGGGTTCACGCGGAACTGCGTGGATGCCACGACCGTGACGAAGACGTTGTCGAGCGTCTTGGTCTCCAGCTTCACATTGAGCTGGTTGACACGCATATTCGTCTTCATTGCGATGCGATCCACCAGTGGGATTTTGAAGTGGATACCGGCGAACTGCACCTTATGCAGCTTGCCGAAGCGTTCGACGATAAAGGCCTGCTGCTGAGGCACGACATACAGCGCCGCCATCAGCAGCGCGACGATAAGAACCAGGATGATGATTGCAGTTACGGCTGGCCCAGTCATGGCTACCCCCTTCGGGTTACGCGGCAGAGCGATCCTCGCCCTGCGGCTTCTTTGTTCCATGGTATCAGCCAGGCGGCATGTCAGTCGGTTCTTCGCGCCGGCACCCTTGCGCTGCGCTTAATGCATGTCCCCGTCATCTCGCCCTTGGCAATAGCCCGCAGCGCGGCAAGGTGCGCTTCCAGTGCGACCCTCCCGGCAGGAGTGAGACTCGCCCGGGTGATCATGTGCCGATTGGATTCGCCGCGCCGTTTAGCCAGCTGGACATAGCCGCAATCAGGCAGGGGTTTCAGATGCCGCGAGCACATCGCATCGCCCAGGCCAAGGGTCTCCCGGATGGCTGCGAATTGCATTTCCGGCATCCCCGTGCGGTCGGCCTGATAATGGAAATGCCCGGCGAGCACTGCCAGCAGCAGATATGAGATCGTCAGCAGCACGCCGTTCAGCGGGTACTACCACGGCGGCGCAACGATCTGTTCGGAAACCGATTCCCGATCGCTCTGCGGCAGGAAATACAACTCCGCGTTTGCGTGTGGTTCGTCCCGTTTATATAGGCCCAGTTCACCCGATGACGAAGCCGAGCAGAGTTGCCGCGAGACTGAGGATGAGCATGCCGCCGGTGTGCCATAGGGCGCGCATTGGCTGGTGCGCTTCGATGAGGCGCACGCCTTCGACGCTTGCGGTGCTGAACGTGGAATAGCCTCCCAGAAAGCCCGAACCGAGCAGGAGACGCACGGAATCAGAGCCGATGTGCGAGGTCGCCCAGCCGACGAGGACGCCCATGAGCAGGCATGCGGTGACATTGACGACGATGGTGCCCAAGGGAATGGTCAGGCGGTTGCGCTTGTTGACCCAGGTGTCTGCAAGGAACCGTGCGGCTGCGCCCAAGCCGCCGAGCAACGCAGCATACGCCATCATCATGAGCGGGCCTCCTTGTTCATGGTCTCAGGGTCTGAGCCGGGTCCGGAGACTTCGGCCTTGCCATTCGGTGCATCATGATATGTCGTGCCCGTATCATTCGCCTCGGCATCTATCGACGCAATGCCCTTCGCCGAATCTCCCTTTGTCGCTGCATTTTTTGGCACAGCTTCATTCAATTCAGACGTCAGCGCAATGCTCGCCGCTGCGGCAGCACCGGTTTGCGCAATCTTAGGAACGGCATCGAGCACCGGGCTCGAAAGCGTGCCCGCCTGAGCCACCGCTTCCGGAGATGGCACGGTTGGGGCGACGCGCGCATTGCGCCTAGCCCCGATCGTCGCCCCTGCGCCGATTCCCAACCCGGCGCAGATCAGACCTGCGGCCACGCTTAGCACAAGATAGGCCAGCGCGAGCGCCACGGCATGCCCGGTCAGCCGGGTGTCGCTTTCCAAGATGAACGTGCTGTACGTGGTGTATCCGCCGATGACGCCCGTGCCCAAGCCGAGCCGCCAGAGCCTTCTGGCGCCGACGTCCTCGCCGGTGACGCCGAGGAATTCCAGTAGGCACCCAAGAATGAAAGCGCCAGTCAGATTGATGAGCATTGTCATCCACGGCCACGACGCGTCCTTCGCCTGCAAAGCACTCAGCGATATGCGAATCAGCGAACCGAGCACGCCGCCGGCGAAGACGGCCGCAACGGATTGCAACAGTGCTGTAGTGCGCGCCTTCACTCGGCATCACCACGGTATTTGGTTGCGTTGCGCCGCTCGGTGGCGTGATTGTCGTCACCGGTTCCATCGCCGATGCCCTCTTTGTCGCCGTGCCCATCGCCAGCACCGCCGTCATGCTGCCCCAGCGGTATCACCACCACCGGAATGCTTTGGCTGTGTTCCAACCGCACCGAAATCGACCCGCGGACCCACTCCTCGACGGCAGCGAGCGGGCCGCGCTCACGCGTGCCGACGATGATCACACTGGTCTTGGCCCGCTTCGCCTCTGCCGCCAAAACTCCGGCCGGGTCGCCTCCCAAATGTCTGAACCGTGCATGTACGCCGGAATGCTGGGCCACGTACCGGATGCGGCGCGCAAGTTCCTCGGCGCGCGCATGCTGCGCCTCATCCAAGCTGTCTGGATCGATCGGCTCGCTATGGCCGTCGATCTGCACCAGCGTGGAGTCGGCATAGATGAAGAGCAACTCGCCGATCAGGCTGGCACGAGCCCATTGCACCGCGGTTTCGACGACCCGATCCGGCTGATTCGGCGTGATGCCGACAACCGCCGTATGCCAAGACGCGTTGCCGCTCGAGCTGGCAGTCTGCGGTTGGGGTGCCTGCAGCGCATCAGCATCCGATTGCAAAGTTCCGGCATCCGGTGCCGCATGTGACGATCCCGCACCCGAATCATCGGGCGACACGGCAGTCATCAGCCTAGCGGTCATCAACCTTATGTTCACGGACCCAGTGGCCATAAACCCAGCAGGCATTACCATGATCAAGCTCCTTCCAGCAATATGCCTTACGGCACGGCAAAGCGCCGTGCCGCTATACGACAGATTGAATAGGAACTATCAGCATAATGTCCATCGGCATCATGCGGTTCGGACATGCGTCCAGGCGAGGCCCATCACCTTTCTGCCCGACAGCCTACCACGCCCGCTCCCCCATCGCCCGCAAAAAGCCTCAACGCAACACACCATTAGAACGCGCGCGCCGCGCGCAACCGCACAACTTTGAAAGCTTACAAAACATTGGGAACCGGCATGCATGCCGACCTGCCCGGACACGGTTTCGTACTCATCGACCGCCAAGGGGTGGTCCGCTGGGCGAAAAACTATCCCAGCATGCGAGTCGATCCTCGATATCTCCTCAACACGGCGAAGACGGCGCTGAAAGCACACAAGTAGCACCCCGCGCCGTGTGCGTTTTCCGGCATCATGCCGGTTATTGAGATAGTAGAGGCTGCACGCGCCGATCGCCAATCACGTCGCCCATCAACCATCCCAAAAATGTCAAATAAGGAAGCAAAACTCGCCCAAACGACGAAACAGAATCGGTCCGAATGAGGGAATCGGCACCGAAAACCATTGCGGCGAAAGCCTTGCGACGATAAACGTATCAGAGCACCCGTCACGCGCCGACAAGGGTGCGGCCAAGCTGCTCAAAATGTTCGAACGAATCGACATCACGCTGCAACCATGAATCGATAACGCCGCACCATGCCATCATCACTCCGTAAACCCCTCTGGCTTGTCCTTCGGCAAGGAAGATATACGCTCCCTAGCCTTCTCCATTGAGCTTTTCCTAAATTCGCCAGTCATAGCATTTTCGTTGCATGATTATCTCGTGAACAGGTAAGGCATATTCGTAAAAGCGTTATATACGCAGCAGGCATCTCGCACTCGTATACAGATCAGCACGAAAACCTCGCTCAAAAAAACAGGCTGGCCAGCCTTTTGATTCCTTGGGAATCGACATCGGCACGGCAGTGAATCTTCTCCTTGCACAATCAGTGCACGAGGGCGGCCTGCCGTTCCACCCGACAGCAGTGGCTCCGTTCGAGCAATCAGTGCTGGACGCCGCCGCTGAGACTCCGGTTGATGCCAACGACCTGGCGAAAATGGATACCGCATTGGAAGCCATGACACAGTACTGTGCTGTTCCCAAGGTTCTTCCATCAATTCGGCGCCTCGTCTTAACGGAAACGAACCACTTTGCCCAAACACCAGCCTGTATGCACTGTTCTGCCTTGCGTGAGGCGTTATCGTGACCTTGCAGACGCCTATCTACGTTATGTGAGGCGTTAATCGGCAGCGCCCGATGTATCGCTGACGTGAAATGGGCTTTCTGACCGATTGATACTCGGATCGTTATGGAATAACGCCTCACACAATGTAGATGGGCCTCCCGGCGCTCCGATTACGCCTCACATAAGGCAGATAGCCTATTGATCCATGCGTTCGCAGCTTATATGTACGCCCCAGCGATCGCCTGGTCGAGGTCGGCGATCAGGTCGTCCGGACTTTCGAGGCCGATGGAAAGCCGCAGCAGATTGTCGTTCACGCCGGCAGCGAGCCGGTAGCGCTCCGGCACTTCGCGGTGCGTGATGCGGGCGGGGTTGACGATGAGCGAGCGCGAATCGCCGATATTGGGCACGTAAGAGAACACTTTCACCGCCTCGACGATGCGGCTGACATGCGACTCGTCGCCCTCGACCTCGAAGGAGAGCACGGTTCCCACGCCCTTGGGCAGGTATTGCGCGGCCAGCTCGTGCTGCGAATCGTCGGCCAGACCGGAATAGTTGACATGAACGATATGATCCACACCCCGCAGATGCTGTGCGATGCGCCTCGCCGTGGCCACCTCCTGGCCGACTCGCTGGGGCAACGTCTCCAGGCCGATCATCTGCAGATAGGCGTTGAAAGGCGAGAGCACCGCGCCGAAGGTGCGCACGTACTTGATGCGGACACGCCTGATGAACGCCTCGCTGCCAAAAGCGTCGGCAAAACTGCGCCATACGCCGTTGCGCTCGTCGCTGATCACAAGTTCCTTGCGCATGAATTGCGGGAAGCTGCCGCTGGCCCAGTCGAAACGTCCGGCGTCCACAATGATGCCGCCCAAGGCGTTGCCATGCCCGCAGATGCCTTTCGTCGTGGAATGCACGACGATGTCGGCGCCGAATTCGATAGGACGCAGCAGATACGGCGTCGGCACCGTGTTGTCGACGATCAGCGCGATGCCATGCTCGTGCGCCAGCTCGGCCAAGGGCTTCAGATCAGTGATCCGCGTCGAGGGGTTGGCAACGGTTTCGGCGAATATCGCCCTCGTATCCGGGCCGATCTTCGATTCCACCTCGGCCAGATTGTTGATGTCATCCACGAAATCCGTGTGCACGCCGAACTGCGGGAAGAAGGATTCCATCGCGTCCACCGAAGCGCCATACAGGTCGGTCGGCGAGATAATGCGCCCGCCGCCTTCGGCCGCGCACAGCAGGGCGAACGATACCGCCGCCATACCGGAGCCTACGGCAACTGCGGCCGCTCCGCCCTCCAGCTGCGCGATGCGCCGCTCCAGCGCCTCGACAGTGGGATTGGCGACCCTGGAATATGAGAATCCGCTCGCATCGCCGGCGGCGAGCGCATCCGCACGTTCCGCAGAACGCATGGCATAGGCGACGCTCGGGTAGATCGGCGCGCTGGCTGAATCATGATTGGGCGAAGGATCGTACCCGCCATGAACGCTGGCGGTTTCGAAGCCTAGCGACGACGTCGCCACGGAGCCAATTCGCACTTCAGCAGATGCTGTCTCCGATGCATCTGCCGCAGCAGGCCGCCGCGCTGATCCCTGCTGGCACCCACCGTCCGCCGTCGTATCCTCTGCCATTGCGAATGCTCCTATTCCCTGTCTTTTCATGCCACAGCTCTGCGCACCAACCTAACGTTTGCACAGACCATCCTCTTTTTACGCCACATTTCAAAATAACGCATTTCCTTAGCTGACGCATCGGCTTGGCCCTTACCATCCCCGCTCGACAGCACGCCAGCGCCGCCCTTGTCGTCGCCAATCCGCCCAATACGCATGACTTATTCGGTGCGCAGCGCGGTGGCCGGATCCTGTCTGGCGGCCTTGTGCGAGGGAATGAGCCCGCCGATCAACGTCAGCAGGATGCTCAGCGCGATCAGAATCAGCGATGCGGTGATCGGCAACGCGGCGTTGACCTGATCGGTGCCCATGAAGTGGTGCATGATCGCATTGCCGGGGATGATGAGCAGCAGCGTGATGCCCACGCCCAGGATGCCCGCGAGTGCGCCGATGATGCCGGTTTCGGCGTTGAACACCTGCGAGACGTTGTGCTTGGATGCGCCCATCGCGCGCAGAATGCCGATCTCCTTGGTACGTTCGAGCACGGATATATACGTAATGATGCCGATCATGATCGACGAAACGATAAGCGAAACCGCGACGAAGGCGATAAGCACGTACGTGATCACATTGATGATCGTCGTCACCGAATTCATCATGAGCCCGACATAATCCGTATAGACGATTTTGTCCGCTTTGGAAGCCGTGCTGTTGTATTGGTCGATGGCGTCGCCGATCGAATTCTTCGCGTCGAAGCTGTCGGCGTAGATCTTGATCGAACTCGGCGCGTCACGGCTGATGACGCCAAAATCGGCCAGATTGTCGTTGTACGTGCCGGTCTGCACATACGTGTCGTAGAACTTGACCAGGTCGGTCTGCGGGGCCGTGGCGATATAGGCGTCGTATCGGTCGGCGAGCTGCTGCTCGCTCATTGATGCGGCCTGCAGGAGCTGGCGTTGCGCGGCCGCCTGATCGCTGGCGGACCCGCCCTGACCGCCTTGATTTTCTTGCTGTTCGGATTGCGCCGCCTGCGCCATCTGTGCCTTCGCGAGACTCGCCTTCTGACTCACTCCGAGCGAAGCGACATAGATCTTCGCATCGGCGGCTTTGGTCTTGTCGTCGGAAGGCGAGAAAGTCATGCCGTTGAGCACGTTGCGCGTCTGATCGGCCCTCTGATCGGCGACGATCTGGCTCGCATTCGCCTCATCGATGAGATAGTCGGTCAAAGCCCGCGTGTAGCCCACGCCAGTGGCCAGCGGCGTTGCCTTGGCATCGGCGGTCGGCTTGACTATGCCCACGACCTTGAGCTTCATCGCGTCGGCCGTGAGATTCTCGATTTCGCCCGGGGCGTCGCCAACATAACGGTAATGCCCGTCTGCCTGCTTCACGTACTGGCTGGAGGCCGGCAGCATGAAGAGCGTCTGGTCAAGCGCCTTGGAATAGTCGAGTTTGGCAGTCGGGGTTTTGACGTCCTCGCCGTTGTTGATCTTCGTCATCATGGCCGTATAGTCGCTCGCCGGCAGCAGGCCAAGTTCGTACAGTGTGGTGAGCGGCATCCCGTTGTTCTTGTCGAGCACCAGCAGCACCTGGCTCTTGTCTTTGGGCCACGCGCCCTCGACCATCGTGTAATTGTCGGAGATGACCTTGCTCACGAGATCCTTGTCAGACCCGCCCGGCATGATCTCGCCGAAGGAGCCTGGCGCGGTGTTCTGCTCGCTTTTGCCGGTCAGCATCGACATCTGCGCAGACTGGACGCCCGACATATCGCTGGATGAGCCGCTCTGCGCGGCCATTTGCGAAGCACCTGTGCTGTTCGTGTCGCCGATCGTCACGCCGTCGGCGTTCACCAGTGTGCCGCTCGGATCTCGATCGAATACCGAGAACTTCGAATCGTAGGAATACTGGACGCCGACCTTGCCGATATATTGGCGGATCTCGCTTTTGGGATTGTCGAGGTATTTCTTGAATGCAGTGAGATTGTTCGTTGCGATGCTGCTCGTCACGCTGGCCGCGCTTTTGACGCCTGAATCATCCGGGTAGATGCCGTCGCGGTTCTTGGCCGGAGCGCTGCGTTCCTCGTCGGCCTGTTGATTGGCGTCCATGAGCTTGGACAAGTCCCAGGTCTGTTCGTCGATGGAGATCGGGTAGGCGGTCATCGTATCCTGCTGGATGGCGTCGATATAGCGGTTCACACCGGTGGAGACGGACATGATCAACGCGATGCCGATGATGCCGATCGACCCCGCGAAAGCCGTGAGCAGGGTGCGCGCCTTCTTGGTTTTGAGGTTGTTGAAACTCAGCGCCAGCGAGGTGGCGAAGGACATGGAAGCCCTGCCAAGATTGCGGTGGAGCGCGGGGGCTTGGGCGCCATCCTGAATCTCATAGGGATCGGAATCGTCACGGATCACGCCGTCGCGCAGTTCGACCACGCGGGTCGCATATTGCCGGGCGAGCTCCGGATTATGGGTGACCATGACCACGAGCCGATCCTTGGCCACTGCCTTGAGCAGGTCCATGATCTGCACCGACGTGTCCGAATCGAGCGCGCCGGTCGGCTCGTCGGCCAGCACGATGTCAGGGTCGTTGACCAAGGCTCTGGCGATGGCGACGCGCTGCATCTGCCCGCCGGAAAGCTGGTTCGGCCTCTTGTTGACGTGCTCGCCAAGCCCCACGGTTTCCAAGGCTTTTCGCGCGCGTTCGCGCCTCTCGGAACGCGACACGCCGGAGATGGTCAATGCGAGCTCGACATTGGACAGAACCGTCTGATGGCCGATCAGGTTGTAGCTCTGGAACACGAAGCCGATCGTGTGGTTGCGATAGGAATCCCAGTCGCGATCCTTGTACAGTCTGGTCGAGGTGCCGTTGATCACCAAGTCGCCGCTGTCGTAGCGGTCAAGTCCGCCGATGATGTTGAGCAGCGTGGTCTTGCCGGATCCCGATGGCCCCAAAATGGCGACGAACTCGCTGTCGCGCAGGTTCAGACTGACGCTGTCCAACGCCTTTTGCACGAAATCGCCGGTTGTGTATTGTTTCGAGATTTCCTCGATCTGCAGCACGAAAGACCTCTTCCCATTCACGCATCCGCCTGATATCCATGGCAACGATACCGTATGGGGTCTTCTTCGAAGCCTTCGCCAATGGGCGAAAATCTCGGCGGCTAAGGGCAAGGCAGACGATACGGGCTACGATGAGTGAACTCGAACGCGGCACGGCCGTGGCGTGTTCGATGGCGGCATCAGGCACAGATCGGCAATGCCGATCCACAGCTGCCAGGCAAAACAACAAACGAACGAACCGGCGGATGGGCGTGAGATGGCAAACAGCGTTTCGCCGCGCTGCGCGGCCCGAACCGCCCGGCAAACCACAGCCGCCAGCCTGGCTGCGCTGCACGCCTGCGCATACGAAGGAGCATGATATGACCGCAATCGCTGTTATCGGAGCCAATGGGCGCGCCGGAAGCCGTATCGTCGACGAGGCGTTGAACCGGGGCTTCGACGTCACCGCCATAATGCGTGGCGAGAATCGGACCCGCACCGGCAAAGCCATCGTCAAGGATCTGTTCGATCTGACTGCCGACGATCTAGCCGGCTTCGATGCCGTAGTGGACGCGTCCGGCGTGTTCGATCCGAACAGGCTGCACGAGCATTCCACTTCGCTCGCCCACCTTGCCGATATTCTGTCCGGCTCACCTGTCCGGCTGATCGTCGTAGGTGGCGCGGGCAGCCTGTACACCAACGCCGAGCACACCGCTCAGCTCAGCGACGGTTTCCCCGATGCGATCAAGCCGGTACCACTCGCCATGGGCAAGGCTTTGACCGAGCTTCGGCTGCGCGATGATGTGCGTTGGACCTATATCAGTCCTGCCGCGGATTTCCAAGCGAACGGCGAACGAACGGGCGCATATGTCCTTGCGGGCGAAGAATACAGCACCGACGACAACGGCGTCAGCGCGATCAGCTATGCGGACTATGCCATCGCAGTGATCGACGAAATCGAGCGCGGTTCGCACATCGGCGAGCGCATCTCTGTGCGCTGGTAGAATATCGCGTTTGCGGTTCACGCCTTTCCAACTCGAGGAAAGCGTGGGCCGCAAACTTATGAATCCGACCCCCGCACATCGTCCGCCTGCGCTTCAGCCGAGTTTTGGGCATGGCCAGCGCCGCCGTCTGGTCGGAACACGTCTTTCGCCGCCTCCACATGCTTGGATTCCCCAGCGATCATCGTACGCATGTCATCGTTGATGCGAGAGAACAGCCGCCTGCCGCCACGCGTGATGAAGCCATAGCGATGGCGCGCCTGGGCGATGAAGGCCGCGCAGAACATGATCACCTGCGCCATGAGGTTGAACCAGAGCAACACACCGATAATCGCCGCGAACGGAGCCAGCAGCGGATTCTTGGCGGCCCCCGCCACCAGCCTGCCACCGAGCAGCTGCATTACCGAGAAGGCGAGCGCGCCGACCATCGACCCCACCACGATGAAGCGCCCACGCCGAATGTGAGCCACCACGCGCAGCAGCACAAGAAACAACATGAGGTTGAGTACGAATCCGGTGAGGAAGCCGACCATGTCAAGCAGCAGCGAGCCAGCGAAGGAATCCGTGGGCAGACCGACCAATTGCATGCCTGCGCGCATCACACCGCCGGAAATCGCGCCTGCGACGGTCGACAGCAGCAGGAGCACGATCACAAGCAGCACGCCCAGGCTGTCGCGCAGCTTCGTCTTGATGACATCCGACGGCCCGCTTTCCTCGTCAAACATGGCGTGCACGGCGGTGCGCAGCGAGTCCATCCACCCCGTGATGCTCCACCAGAACGAAACGAGCGTCACCAGGCCTGTCCAAGTCAGCGTGCCGGATATCTTGCTGAGCGCATCCGTGGATTCCAGCGTATGCGCCACTCCGGGCACCAGATTGCCGACGAGGTCAATCACGGTCTTTTGCAGCCCACTGCTGCCTGAAACCATAAGGCCGAGCACGCTGAACAGGGTCCACAGCCCTGCAAAGAAGGCGAACAGAAGACCATACGCCAAGCCGTTGGCCAGCAGCCCGCCCCGGCGCGAGGAATAGCGTTCCATCATGCCCCCGAGCAGCGAACGCCTCCACGCGCCAAGCAGGGTATCGATGAGTTCTTTGATTCGCTTCATGATTCGACTATACGAGGTTTCAATAACTGATGCGCGAGGCTGCGTGCACAGCGGAACCTAGGGCACCGTTTCGACGTTCGGCGCCGCCTCCGGGTCCTGCTGCAGCCGCTGTTGCAAATGCCTGTCATACAGTCGAGCCGAGGGAACAGCGAACATCAGCGCAGCAGAGAAAATCGAGCCGATTCCTGAAATCGTGAACAGCCATTGCACGCCGACAGCATCCGCCACCGGCCCGGCGAACAGCAAGCCGGCGGGTCCGGCGAGATTGGAGAAAGCCATGACCACGCCGAAGATGCGGCCAAGCTCCTGCGCGGGGAAAGACTGCTGCATCATCGCCATCGGCAGCGCGCTGGGGAAGGCGATCGCCAAACCAGCGAAGGCGTTGAGCACGGTGAATATGACGAATCCCGTTATGTTCGGCGGCAGAAAACCGCAGAGGGCGAAGGCCAGTCCGAATGCCGCAATCGCGATGATGATGGGCCGCATCCGGTCCTTCCATGCACCGAATGCTCCAATCAGCGCGCCGCCGAGGAGCGAACCGGCGGACCACACCACTTCGACGATACCTGCCTGGAATATCGTGCCTTTGAAATATCCCAAGGTCATCAGCGGATACAGGCTGCCTGCCGGCATGAACATGAGCGTGAACAGCGAGCTGATCAGCAGCATGGGCCATAGCCCACGCACCGTGCCAATGCGTTTGAAGGCGAAGACCATGTCGGCGAAGACCTTCGGTTTCTCGTCCGTCTGCGCGAAGTTGGATGGAATGGCGATAAAAGCAAGCATGCCGATGCCGACCATGGCGCCCAGCACATCGATAAGAATCAGATAGTTGATCGGTATGAAAGAGTACAGCAGCGCACCCAAGGCCGGAGAGATGATCATCGTAGCCGACTGGATCATGCCGAGCTGGCCGTTGACCTTGGTGACTTCCTCCTGTGGCACGATGGTCGGCAGGATCGATTGGATCGTGGGCATCTGGAAGGCCTGGGCAAAGGAGCGCGCCAGCAATGAGACGAACACCAGCCACAGCGGGAAGGTGCTATTGAGCGTGCCGGCCACCGACAGAACGATTGCAAACGCCGCCGCCACGACATCCGGCACGATGAGCAGCGCCTTCTTGTTCCAGCGGTCGATGAAGGTGCCGACGAACGGGCTGACCAGGATCATCGGGAGCATGGCGAGCAGCGTGGCCAAGCTCAGGATGGTGGCCGACCCGGATTTCTGGGTGAGGTACCAGATGATCGCGTACTGCACTATCATGGAGGTGATGCCGGTCGCGAGCTGGCTGAGTAGGAACAGGTAGCTGTTACGGCGCCAATCGGATCCGATGACTGGAAGGTTGCGCGTCGTCATAGTAAGCCTTTGCATTGTCAGCAATGAGATGGAGAACAGCGGGGGCGGCGTCGTTTGCGGATTGCAAACCGACCAGGGACCCGGCCACTGTCATGGGTTGCCAGAATCATGATACGCGAACGCATGTTCAACGCTGTGGGCCGAAGCCGTGACACGTGTCGCCGCTATAGGCACTCTCCACATGCATGAAATCCTCGACTCGGTTCCACTTGACCGTATACCCGGCGCCGTGCGAACAGAAGACGGAATCGGGCGTGTTCTCGGGGTCGTCGTCCGGGTCGTATGCGTTTCGTTCGATGACTTCGGCTTCGTCATGGCAGGGCCGGTATCCGGCGGACACGCATGTGATCGAGCCCCGACCGTGGCTATAGGCATTGACCTGCATCGCGTAATCGCGCATCTGCGACACCGGCGCCTCGCCTTCCAGCACCGCGTATTCCCCTGCGGAGTCCGGCGCGCCGAAATTGCCGCTCATCCGCTGGATGTCGGACATGGCACGGCCCAGCAGGCCCTGCGGCAGTTCAAGACGGAAACGATACCAAGGCTCCAGCAAGCGGCAAAGCCCGCGGCTTTTCGCCTTCATCAAGCCTTGGCGCACCGCGCGGTACGTCGCCTGCCGGAAGTCGCCGCCTTCGGTGTGCTTGAGATGGCCGCGACCGGTCAGCAGCGTGATGCGCATATCGGTGATCGGCGAACCGGCGAGCACGCCCAGATGCTCACGCTCGCGCAGATGGGTGAGAATCAGCCGTTGCCAGTTGCGCTCGAGCACATCTTCGCTGCAAGAAGACGCGAAACGCAGCCCGCTTCCCCGTGGCGCAGGCTCCAGCAGCAAATGGACTTCGGCGTAATGCCGCAGCGGCTCGAAATGCCCGACGCCTTCGACCGCGCCCGCGATCGTCTCGCGATACATGATATTGCCCGGCCCGAAGCTGACATCGAGTCCATAGCGGTCGTGCATCAGCTGCTGCACGACTTCGAGCTGGACCTCGCCCATGAGATCCAATTGAATCTCCTGCAGGCGCTCCTGCCAGCGCACGTGCAGCAGCGGATCTTCGTCCTCGAGCGCACACAGGGCCTGCAACGATTTGTGGACGTCCGCGTCTTCGGAAATCAGCGTGTACGTGAGCACCGGCTCAAGCAGCGGCTTCCCCGCATTGCTTTCGACGCCTAGCCCCTGCCCTGGGTAAGTGTGCGTGAGCCCGGTGACCGCGCATAGCGCGCCGGCGGCAGCGACATCGACAAGCGTGAATTTGGCACCGGAGTAGATGCGGATCTGATCGGCCTTCTCCCGCCAGACCTCAGCAACGGCAACCTTCTCGGCGCTGTTTTCCGCGGCGGCCTGTTCGGCGGCTCGAGGGCCGGAGACATCCGGGGTTGCGGCGTGCGCGACGCGAAAGGTCGTTTCGGCAGAAGCCGGCGCATTGGTGAGCATCATTTTGACCGGAAGCTCGCCGCCGGTGACTTTGAGCCACGTAAGCCTGTTGCCCTGCGCATCGTGCGATATCTTGTAGACGCGGGCTCCGAAGCCTTCGCGGCATTCGGATTGCGCGGTGTACTTGGATTGCGCCGTGTATTGTACCAATCCGTCGAGGAAGGTGTCGATTCCTTCCAGCTTCAACGCCGAGCCGTAATAGCAAGGGACGATGAGCCGCTTGGCGATCATCGAGCGCAGCATGGCGTCTCCCAGGCTTCCCCGTTCCAGATATTCCTCCATCGCCGCTTCGTCGAGCGTGGCGATGTCCTCGTACTGTGCCTCGAGTTCCATGGGATCGTCGAAAACCATGCAGCCTTCGCTGCAACGTCGCCTGAGCTGGGCGAGGATCGCCGCGCGGTCCGCTCCGGCAGCATCCATTTTGTTGACGAAGATGAAGGCCGGCACCCGGTATCGTTTCAGCAGCCGCCACAGCGTTTCGGTATATCCCTGCATGCCATCGGTGGCGCTGACGACCAGGATCGCATAATCGAGCACGCCCAGCGTGCGCTCCATCTCCGCGGAGAAATCGGCATGCCCCGGCGTATCCAGCAGCGTGATGCGGGTATCGTCATGCTGCAATATCGCCTGTTTGGAGAAGATCGTAATGCCGCGGCGTTTTTCCTCTCGCTCGGTGTCGAGGAACGCATCGCCGTGGTCAACCCGTCCGAGCGTGCGCAGCTCGCCCGCGCGATACAACAAACCTTCGCATAGCGTGGTCTTGCCCGCATCGACGTGCGCCAGCACGCCAACTACCTCCTGTTTCATGCCGTGCCAGCCGCCGCTCTTTCAGATCGTTGCGCCTTCAAAGGCCATTGCCCTGAAAGCCGCACGTATGTAATTGGCTATAGCCCTTGTGAGTCGCTGCCAACGGCATTCACGGCGCCGTTGTCCCTGCCGCTGGCAGACGGCACTGACGATGGCGTGTCCTCGCCATGAGCCGACCAATCCAAGCCGCATGCAAGGCCGAGTATGCCTGCGATGAGACCGCAGATGCCCGAGGCAAACGGCTCGAAAAATGACAATGCGAAGCTAACGGCGCCAAATGCCAGCGCGATCGCGCCCACGATGGTTTTCGGTTTGATGACCATGACTGATATCCCCCTTGTTCTGGCCTGCGCATTACGGTTTTCGCCTTGTGCCTGGTCGGCTGCAGTTATTGAATGCCATTGCATGATGGCCGTCTCAGTACTGTTTTGCCACAGCGCCCGTTCGGCGAGCTGTGGCAAAAAGGCCTAAGCGCCTGTCCTAGGGCTACTGCCCGTTCCTCATTTCTTCGTGAACAGGCCCTTGACGAACGAAAACGCCAGCGTCCCGAGGAACAGCACGAGCGACACCCAGAACAACCATGCCAAGCCTTTGAGCACCAGCCCGGCAATGCCGCCAACAATCCACAGCGCCAGCAATATCAGTACGAACGCCACCATTGTCATCATCCTCCTTATGTAGGTTGATCGTACTTCGTACACTATCAGGTCGCACGACACGCGCAGCAGGCGACGCGCCGAAGAAGGCGATTGCCGCGACTGACGCGAGCTCCGCGGGCACGCACCACACTGCACTGCGCGCTGTCACATCGCACGATATGCGAAATCGTGGATCACGCGACCCGCCTTGATGCCCTTCTTCTCGAAGTTGGTCAGCACTCGGCCATCGAACCGTAGCGATTCGGAGAAATCGCCGTGCGGCAGGCGCGCAGCCTCATCGGCGTTGCCTTTGCCGACATGCTCGAGCGGCAAGCTGAGCGTGAGGCCACCCAGATTTTCGAAATCCGAACGGCCATCCATGATCTCATGCACATGCAGCGCGTAGTCCTCGATGTCGGTGGCGATGCGCCACACTCCCCCTGCCGCCAGCGTGCGATGGATCTGTGCCGCAAGCTCATCCTGCACGATGCGCCGCTTGTGATGGCGCATCTTGGGCCAGGGGTCAGGAAAGAACGTCCAGACTTCGCTGATCAGGCCGTCTTCTGCCGCCTCGAAGAATTCCGGTGCATTGACTTGGGCGATACGCAGATTGCTCAGGCCACGCTTGCCCGCCAGCAGCATCGTGTGCGCCACGCCGGGGTCGTAGACCTCAATAGCCAGAAAATTGGTTTCCGGATTGGCCTGCGCCGCCGCGACGACATTCTCGCCCTGGCCGGTGCCGATCTCGACGATCAGCGAATCGGCATTGCCCCAGTGCTCTCGCACGAAATCTTCATCGACATTCAGGCCAGCACGTACCGACAGCGAACCAGAAGCTTGGCTGATGTCGAGCAGATAGCGGTCGTGATAGACATCCCACGCCCGCCGCAACCGGTCGTCGAGTCGACCCGAACGGCGCACGAACGACAGCACAGGACGGCCTGCAAGGCGCGCTGCCGTTGCGCCGGGATTATCGGCAGCCGATTCGATGGAACGCCTATCGGGACCGCTGCGGCCCTCACCCCCTTCAACGCCCCCCGCACCAGCAACGCCGACGGCGCCATCCACAATACCCGCATCAATCATGCTTTCTTCATCGTTTGCCACATTGACTGCACGGGGCACGACAGCCACGCCATTAGCTGCACCCGGCGCACCCGCTGTGCCGGATTCATCGCTCGTTCCCGATTCACTCATACCCTCCATTTATAGATGAAGCGCTGGAGCGAGCTTCTTAGCAGGGCGGTTTCAGCGACCGATCGCCCGCATGTCGCGAAAGACGCTGCCTAAGCGGGTACTGCGTAGATATTGCCGTATAAACGATGCCCTGCAGATGATCATGCCCCTTCTGCGTCTCTGCTCCACGCTCCACCGTCGCAAAGCCGTCTGCGCGATAACCTTCCGCGACCCTGCTCTACGCAGTTAACGTCACCGAGGGGAACCAGCCGGCTGGCTCTGTCTCGAATGCGACGCTGGCCCGGTTAGCATCATATGCAAGGCAAAGCGGTCAGAGCAACAGCGCGCCGGCACAGGATCTCCCCATTCCAATGCCTTCTCGGCCGACGCGCAGGGTTACGGTTGGATTGGCTGTTGTGCGGACAGGTTGCGTGCTATAGTCAAAGCGTACATAAAGTAACAAAATAGAGCATAAGTGAACAGATACCGCAACGGTTGGCCTGATTACGTGATTATGCGTATGTCCACCAGCCGGCATCGTCTCTTATCATCAAGAAAGGTCAGATATGACAGTTCTCGTTACCGGCGGCTGCGGCTACATCGGCGCGCACGTCGTTCACGCGCTCCACGAGGCGGGGCAACAAGTCGTCGTGGCCGACGACATGAGCTACGGCAAGCCGACGCGCATCGAAGGCGCACGGCTATACGGCATGGATATTTCGGCCCCCGGCGCTGGCGAACGGCTCGCACAGATTCTGCGCGACGAAAAGGTCGATGCTGTTATTCATTTCGCCGCGCGCAAGCAGGTAGGCGAATCCGTGGAGAAACCGCTGTGGTACTACCAGCAGAATCTGAACGGCATGCTCAACGTGCTCACCGGCATGGTCGGCGCAGATGTGAAGAAGCTCGTGTTCTCCTCCTCCGCCGCGACCTACGGCGTTCCGCCGGTCGACGTAGTGCCCGAGGACGTGGTGCCGATGCTGCCGATCAACCCATACGGCCAGACCAAGCTCTTCGGCGAATGGATGGCCCGCGCGTGCGAAGGGCGCTACGGCATCCGCTTTTGCGCGCTGCGCTACTTCAACGTCGCCGGCTGCGGGCCGGTTGAGCTTGAAGACCCTGCGATTCTCAACCTCATCCCGATGCTGCTCGACAAGCTCAGCCAAGGCAAGGCGCCGGCCATCTTCGGCGACGACTACCCCACCGAGGATGGCACCTGCGTGCGCGACTACATCCACGTCGCCGATCTGGCCGACGCGCACATCGCCGCATTGCACTATCTCGATCGCGACGGGCGCAAATATGACGCCTTCAACGTCGGCACTGGCGAAGGCACATCGGTCCGGCAGATCGTGGACGAGCTGCGCAATGTCACCGGCCTGCCATTCAAGGAATCCATCAGGCCGCGCCGCGCCGGCGACCCGCCGCACCTGATTGGCTCGCCCAAACGCATCAACGAGGAGATGGGCTGGCACGCGAAGTGCGACGTGCACGACATCGTACAGTCCGCATGGGATGCCTGGCAAGCCAACCCGGATCACCACATCGACGTGGAACACTGGTCACAAGAGGCCTGAGGCCTGACGAGGCCAGGCCAAGGCCGCCGAGGACACGGACATTCTCAAAGCCGGCGAAACCTTGACGATGGACCCACGCAGGAGGACTGTGTGGGTCCATCGTTGTTCATTTAATCGTTAGGCAGTTCGCCGGGCACAGCCCTCTGTTCAAAGCTCTTTGGCATCTGGTCCAATATTACGAACTGAACGACTGCATTATTGAAACAGCTCCTCGCTCGGCTCAAACCCGGCGCGTACACTTGCCGTATGACTGGTTACCCTCCAACGCCCATGCAGCCGCAGCCCGATAATGCTGGTCCCGACCATGATGAATCCTATGCGGATTCTCGCCCGCAGCCTCAATTCGGCCAGCAAGACCAACCCTCGCCTGGCGACTATGCGCAAACGCCGTATCAATCCCCCTATCAGCCGCAATCGCCCTACGCCCAACCCGGTAATCCCCATGCGCAGACGGGTGGCCAGCCGATGGAAAACAGCGGTGCCGCAGGCTACAACCCATATGTCCGGCAACCCTACGGTCAGCAACCGCAGTTCCCATCGTATCCACAGAATGGGCAGACTCCCCAACAGCCTTTCAATCCCGCATCCGGCCAGCCTTACCCTCCGCAGGGAATGTACAACTATCCGCCCGTCGAACAGCCGTGGAACGCCATTTGCATCGCGGGATTCGTGCTGTCATTCGTCTTTGCGCCGGTCGGGCTGGTGCTCTCAATCGTCGCGTTGGTACAGCTCAACTCCAGCGGCGAGAAAAGCAAGGGCATGGCGATCGCCGGCATCATCATCAGCATAGTGAACACGCTTGTCTCCATAGCGATCATCGCCGGAATCGTATTTGCCGTCGGCAACGCCATCGACTCCGTGAATGGCTATGACAGCCGCGGCTACAGCTACGATTCATGCTCGCCTGGAGACAGTTGCGACAAAGGCGGCTACGACAGCCGGGATTATGGCCAGGATGTAACGTGGCACGAAGCCGATCTAGGTGACCTGAGCGCCGGCGAGTGGGGCTCTGCCGCATAATCGACCAGGCAGTCGCGGCACATTCGGTGGGATTCACCAGGTGGAAACAGGTGGGTCGATAGCGATATTGTCTGGTGACACGCGCAGACACACCGATAGTTGCGCGGTATGCATATTTGAGTAAGATAGCTACTCGGCTGCTTGAAAGAGCAAGCCACGGCCCCGTAGCTCAGCTGGTTAGAGCGCCGCCCTGTCACGGCGGAGGTCACCGGTTCAAGTCCGGCCGGGGTCGCTGGGATGGTTGAAAACCCGGTTCTGCCGGGTTTTTGATTATTCATGGCTCTGTAGCTCAGTTGGTAG
>NZ_JALCCV010000021.1 GCF_022640935.1 Bifidobacterium sp. | reverse complement strand
GCATAGGTCGGTTGACCTGTAAAATGTGCTTGGGCATGGCCCGCACCTGCTTTCCAATCGGTTTTCACTTTCAGCGATTGAAAATCGTACACACAGGACGGGCTACGCTCCACTACTCCAAAAAGCCCCAACAAATTTGCGCAAAAAACCGGGCGTTATCGTTTAATAAAAATCTGTGAGCATCAATATTGCCTATAAATGAATTTGACTTGACTCTATATTTTTCAATGTTCATACAACAACTAAGTACTAACTGTCTCTGAATACCAGAGATAGTCTACTAGTTCCGTATACATCGATAGCAGTCAATCTCAACTCATAAGTAGTTTGCTATCCTATAGTGGGTAAATCTCGTCAGTATCACCTCAGGCAATGCGCTACTCATCACGATCCATAATCTGTGCACGATACGAGTTATAAGCACCCCACACCACCAACGCCAAGCCATAAAACGCATACGCCTCAAACTGAATATACAGGTATGCAACCAGAATAAGCCAGCACACCGTGGTCCGGTTCCACGCATGGTGCACACTTAGGGACACCACCACCAGCACCACCAGAAGCAACATGACGAGCACGCCGAATTCGGTGATGAAGCTGACGTAGGCACTCATGGTGAACGTGTCTGCGGGCGGGTTCTGCAGACCTCGGATCTCGTTGTTGACCAGCCCTCCTCGGGCGTCATACCAGCGCCGGGCACCCCAATATCCGGTGCGCACCGCGTTCGAGATGTTGCCCGCGCCCCAGCCGAACAGCGTGTGCCACAGGTCATGTGTCCATGCCCAGGCGGGAGCCAGCATGTGGAAGATCCTGGCGCTCATCGACTGGTCGTCTTTCAACAGGCCGTCGCTAGCCAGTTTGCTGAGCCGTGGATCAAGGAATACCGCGGCTACTCCCCCCGCCATCACGACTCCGATGCCGGACACCGCGCCAATCGTGGCCCCACGGCGCCGGAAGTTGATCAACGCCGCCAGCCACAACACCCCCGCCACGACCACATCGATGACGATTCTGGTGCCGGCGCCCATGAGCAGCGAGCCGAGCGCGA
The DNA here is from genome assembly GCF_022640935.1 of Bifidobacterium sp. Taxonomy (GTDB): domain Bacteria; phylum Actinomycetota; class Actinomycetes; order Actinomycetales; family Bifidobacteriaceae; genus Bifidobacterium. Next base: position 38,277 of record NZ_JALCCV010000021.1, on the reverse strand, counting down.
ACACGGGGATCACCACCGCGACACGACGGTCTTTGGTCAGCCAGTAGACCGGCAGCAGGACGCCGAACAGATGCATGCCGATATAGCTCGGCTCAGCGAACAGGAACTGCGGGCGCTGCCATGTGTAGTTGCGGTACATGAGTCTGGCGAAGAACTGTTTGATGCCGGCCACGTGCCATTGCACGCCGGCCCACTGCACCATGCCGACCAGGAACGCGACACCGTAAGCCGCCACGAGCACGGTGACCATGGGTTTCCACGGCAGCCGCTTGATGCGCAGCGCAATCTCCAGAGATGCCAGACACGCCAATCCCAGCACCACCGAGCCGATGGAGCGGGCCGCAGCCCAGCCATGGAAGCCGATGGTGGTCCAGCCGTAGCAGGACACGAGCACCAGCAGCAGCGGGAACAGCACGAACGGCAGATAGCGCCTGGCAACGGTTCTGAGCAGCCGGGCATTGACCAGTGCATAAGCCAGAAACAGCCACGGCGACAGCGGCGTCCAATACGGCAGCGGAATGCCCGCCACCGTGCCGTCCACCGGCAGGAGCGCAAGCGCGGTATAGAACAGCAGGTCGGACGGCTCGGAGATAATCGCAGACTTCTGGGACGTGGTTGTTGGCATTGATGGAGCTGCCGCAACAGCCGGAACAAGTGGAAGCTCCGGGGTCGAATCGAGCGCCACCCTCTGCCGGTCGGGCTGCGAGAGCTGCTGATTCGACTGATCCGTGGTACCGGCGGGATTCGGTTGACGTTGACGCCGATGCGCCGGCTCATTGCGATTATTCATACGGTTCGCCATACCCGTCCTCTCGGGATTCATCAGTGATGCCATCAATCAGTGGTGCTGTTCGACAGGATACGCCCGGTTGAATACCGAAATTGCGATAGGGGACGGCGGTGGGGAGGCAGCTCCACGAATCTCTTTGCCTCCGGGCAGAACACCGCCGAAGGACAACGGCACGCGGCACACAATACCAGAATCTGCGCCAATACGCTCCACCCGTTGCAAGGCGGCTCGGCTAACTGGAGCATCCGCGTCAACGCACGATATCGTCCCATATTCCACTGAAACAACACCGAACAGGAGCCCTTACAGCGTCCATTTCGACGACTATCACCGTCAGCAACTTTCCCAGCACTCTCAGAGACATTCTTCAAGAAGAGTTCTTGAACTCATCCGACATCGGCAACTACCGATTCGTTAAAACTGCCAGGGGAGTTAAAACCGTCGCTGGTGGAATCATTCGCGGCAAGCGATGCGTCCCCCACCACTATGGCGTCCCGACCTGTCAGGGCATTCAGCATAATGTCGGATTTCTGGATGATGTGACGTTACCCTGTCTATAATTCCCAGCGGTTTGCCTTGTGCTTTCTCCGCCATCCGTCCAATCACCGGCAGAAAGGAAGCAAATACTTTGAACGCAAATTCCCATCATGCATGCTTCATGCCGGCGAGGTCCAGTGAGCGGTCGTCAGGCAGAGACATTCAATACTGTCGGTAGCTCCCACACATTTCGTAAGCGCATTCGCCATTCCACCGCAGTTTTCTTTACCTAGGAACCCAACCTCAAGCAGTACGACCGATATAGTGTGAGATAAAAGCTAGGCACATCGTCATGCTCTATTGCGTTTATCGACAAAATCCAAGCAGACCTTCCTTATATTCACCGTTGCCAACAGAACACACATGAATTGGGCTCACACCAAATGCATACCCTATCGTTCTGTAATCAGAACATGCTCCGGCGAATGCTCCACCTGATAATGCTTGCGCATGCTCGTCAGAATCCGGCGGATCTCGGTGTTCGTAGCGTCGGCGGCGTCGTGGAATTTTTCGAATTCCTGGCCGTGCGGGTCTTCGATATCCTGTGAGTCGGGGAGCAGAGGATGCACCATGGCCGACTGGGCGATGACGGATTGCAGACGTTGCTGAACTGTCGTGCCGCTGATGAGGCCGCGCTGGGCGCAGTATTCGCACATGTTAGCGAAGTCGCCGAGCAGAAAGGTATAGCGCACGGCGGTGGGTACCAAGGTGACGATGCTTTTGCGCTGGCTTTGCTCGAAGCACAGGATCAGGTCGGCGGACTGCACCATGGAGCGGGTGAGCCTGCGGGACCGGAAACCGCTGGAATCGATGCCGATGCTGTCCATGATCCGCCGGGCCGACGGGTCAATCTGGTGCGTCGTCAGGCCCTTTGTCCCCGCGCTCGACACCCGTATGCTGGTACCGCGCAAGTATCGGGTCAACAGCAGCTCCCCCATCGGGGAGCGGCAGATATTGCCGGTGCAAACGAACATGATATGCATGAGATCACTTCCCTATCGCGCAGGCGTTCGTATTGACCGTGACGCCCGTGTCGGCCCAGCCCATAGGGGTCTGGTCCACCGTCAGGTCGGAAACCGACTTGCTTGATGTCGTTACGTCAAACGTAAGAGTGGCCTTCTGCCCGGGCTTCAGCAACAGATTGAACGCCTGCACCGACTTGCCGTTGATGGTTTCCTTGCGCTGACCCGAAACGCTGCCGCTGATATTCAGGTTAGACAGGCTTCCACCGGCCGGAGCGTACAGGAGGGTCTTCTCCATTGCGGTGCCAGGAGCCATGCCGTCTTGCTCGTGGCCGACGATATACTCAGGCAAGCCCGCGATGTCGCCGCTGTTGAGCGTGTTTTCAAGCGTGTACCGCACGGTGTATGTCTGCGAGCCGTTCGCGTTGCAAGATGATCTGGTGATATTCGACGTGCGGTGGATGTACCAGTCCAGCTTCGAGCCGTGCTGCTCGGTGACATACACGCCCACGGCCGGATGCTCCTCGCTGCTCGGCGTTTGCGCGGTGAAGCCCGCGTCGCTGATGGTCTTCTCGACGTTCTTGTCGAACGAGTACATCGAGAAATGCCGCCCGGCCGCCATCGTGCCCATGATATCCGCAGTCTGCGCCAGCTTCTTCACGTTCATATTCGAGAACATGTTGCCGATGCTCTGCGTTGCCACCTGCTGGAAATACAAGTCCTGCTGCGCAACCGGATATTCCTTATATACGGTGTTGAGCAGGAATTCGGCCGTGTTCTTGCCGGTGAGTACTCTGCCGTCGCTCAGCTTGACGTCGCCGTTGATGCCGATCAGCTCCTGTAGGAACACCGGATCGAGCAACAGCACGCCATCAACGTTCTGTTTTTTGCCCCACGATGTGCGCTGCCAGATCGCCCGGATTCCCTCGGCGGATCGAGACGCATCCGGATACACCGCCAGATCGCGCACGTCGAACGACATGTGCAACGGACCCCAGCCGTGGAAGACGCGGTACTCGTCATTGGTGGGGGCACCCGCGCCATAGGGGATATACACCTGATTCGGAAGGAAATCGCCGATCGATATCTTGCCATTATTCGTCGTCATCATACCGACCGAACCAATCAGCCCTCCGGCAGAGCGCGCTTCGGAGGTCGTCATCGACATGATGAGATAGTTCCTCGGCTGCGACGACCCGAGAAAATCAGGGAGGATGTTCATGGCCTTGGACAGGGAATCGACGGATTTTGCCACGCTGTTCAGGCTTGTTTTCGCAGTGTCGTAGGAATCCTTGACCTGGCTGATGCTGGGGTTCGGCAAGTTGTTGAAATCAGCCACCTGCTGCTGCAGCACGACGTTAGCGGATGCAATGCTTTTCTGCGCGTTCAGGATCGGCTGGAGGTTGAGTTGCCCGTCGCCCGTGGTCAGCTGCGAAGATTGCAGGCCGGTGACGGCGTTGACGAACCCCGGGACGGCATCGCCCATGATGCTGTCGACCGCAGTCGTCATGCCTTGCACCGTGGTCACGTCGTCGCCGACTTTCGGCAGCTTCTTCGCGTAATTCCACAGCGTGCCGTGCGCGATGCCCTTCGCTGCGCTGGTCTCCTGCCGGATGGCGGGAAGCTGGGCCTGCAGGCGCGTCATCTCGTCGGCGTTCGTGACATCGGAAAATGCGCCCACCATCTGCAGCGCCTTCTGCTCGTGATCTCGGACCTGCTTCGCCTGCGAATAGAATCGCATGCCGACTATCCCTGCGGCTGCGAGGATCACAATCAATATGACGATCACGCCTACAACCCACGGCCAGATATGGTGCCTTTTTAGCGGCTGTCCATGACTGGCGTGCCTGCTCGGTGCCATGCTGTCTCCCATTCCTGCCGCTGTTGTTACCAGTTGCGCGGCACAATCCGCTTTATTATTCCTCACGCCTCAGCGCGTGACCGCGAATCCCGCATTTTCTGCACATTCTCCATATAGTAACTGCCCTATGGCAGCCGCCCCGCTGCAATGTATGTCACAACATCGTGCGTCCGAGGAAAAGTTTTTTGCACACGTAAAAATGTCCTGCCATAATCGGCGTACCAGTGAAGGTGTGTCTTGCAACCGCATCACCCGCCACGACGAAGCATATGCAAAAAAACAATACCCCCGCGTATTATAAGGAAATGGCCAGGAAACGTGAAGGAGAAGGCATGGATCTGGGGACCACATACGCGCATTCAACTGTGCCGGAAGAAACGACGCGCATGCGCGTATCCGGCCCTTCAACGATGACGGGCGCGGCAGCCGAGGCGCAGGCGCAATCACAGAACAATCCGCCCGAGCCGCCACAAGCCGCCTGCACAAACCAGGATGATGCTCCCCCAACCTTCTTTGACGGCTCCTATTTTGTCGCCGGATCGCACGGCAGGCCGGCTAGGGCCAAGGAAGGTCGCAGATGGCGACCCTTTGATTACAACGTGCCTGCATGGAGCTACACCTACAATGCCACGCTCGTTGCGCTCGATATGGTGATGACGCTGATTTCCGCAACGCTCGTGCTCATCACATTCCCCGGCTCGTACAGATACCTGCAAACACATAACGTGCTGGGCGACGGGCTCGTAGAATACCTTATTCTCGTTTGCGCGACATGGGTTGTCAGCCTCGCGCTGAGTCATATTTATGAGCGCCATACCATGGGCGAAGGATACGCGCTCTACAGCAAGATCATGCGGGCGATCTTCGTCGACTTCATCATCCTGGCTACGGTCAGCTATTTCTTCAAAATGGATGTCCCCCGCTCGCTGACCTTCTTCGTGCCCGTGTTGTCCGGCATATTCACGATCATCGAGCGGTGGCTGATGCGCAGAGCTTTGCATCGCAATCGCAACAAAGGCGAATACAACTACCCCACAATTCTCGTCGGGTCGCCGCAAGGCATCCATGAACGCGTCAGGCTGCTGCGCGAGCATCGCGGCCTGGGTTACGCGCCGATAGCCGTGTGCCCGGTCGCCTCTGCCTCGAACACCGCTGACGCGGACGGTCCGCAGCACCTTATTTCCGTTCCTTTCGAACCCGCCGATGAATTCGAGGCCGGCCTGCGCGTGCTGCCAATGAACTCCCACCTGCCCCAGACCGCGCACTTCCTCAAGGCGCAGACCGTGCTGGTCACCGATGTGATTGAACGCTATTCGGAAACCATGCGCACGCTCTCGCTCGCCGTGGAATCCATGGGCATCGAACTGGCGTTCAGCGCGGTCGTCGCCGACATGGACGGCGCCTCGCTGCATTTGCGCACCGACCCGGTCACACCGGTCTTCACCGCACGATTGCCCCAATACTCGATCTTCATCAGGATCTGCAAGCGCATTTTCGACATCATCTGTTCCTCGATCGCCATCATCCTGACCTCGCCGATCATGGCCTATGTCGCGATCCGGGTACGCTCGCAGGACGGCGGACCGGCCATCTACAAGCAGGAACGCATCGGACTGTACGGCAAGCCATTCACCCTGTACAAGTTCCGCTCGATGACCGTGAACGCCGACAAGCAGGATGAGGCCCTCGCCGAGCAGCTAGGCTCCGAGCACGGCGTACTGTTCAAGGCCAAGAATGATCCGCGCGTCACCGAATTCGGCAAATTCATCCGCAAGACGTCACTGGACGAGTTCCCGCAATTCTTCAATGTGTTCAAGGGCGATATGAGCATGGTCGGGCCTCGGCCCCAACAGCAATACGAGGTCGATCAGTACGAATCCCTCTACTCCACGCGCCTGCTCGTCAAACCCGGCATCACGGGACCATGGCAGATCTCGGGCCGCAGCAACCTGAGCCAGAGCGAGGCCGAGCAGCTCGACGTCTCCTACATCCAGAGCTGGTCGCTGACCGGCGATCTCGCGATCCTGTTCAAGACCGTGAGCGCAGTGGTTCGGGGCACCGGCTCATACTGAGTTCAAGCCGGATCCCAGGGCATGGCGGTCTAACACAGATGGGATGCACTGCGTAACGGTGCATCCCATAGGGCCGACGCTACTCATCCACGATGTGATCTACCGTTCACCAAACGCGAGCGAAGCAGTCCACACCACGGTCCGGCAGATCGTGGCCATGGTCTTCAAGGGCCACGTCATGCATATGGTGAAATATCCTCGACCCACAAGGATGTTATGATATATACTTTCGAAGTCTTGCGGTCAGGGCGCAACGACGCACGGAGACAGCGGAGGCACAAACAGGAAGAAGTTGGTGACGCATGAGTGGGCGCGGACGCGGAATCGGGCATGGCCCGACTGGCACAGGAGATACGAAGCGCGCTCATCCCGCAACAAAACGCGACAGCCTGTCCAGGGTGCTGCCCAAGGAAGAATCCTACGTAAACGGCCATCTGAGCCGCCCGGCATTCATCTCGATCGCCATTCTGACCTTCATCACCTTCGTCGGCAATTTCACGCAGCTGCAGCTCAGCGCCGCCCTGCCGACCATCGTCAAAGAATTCAACATCAACGTCACCACCGGCCAATGGCTCAGCTCGATCATGTCGCTCGTGATGGGCGTGATGGTGCCGCTGACCGCGTTCCTGACTCGCCGCTTCTCGACCCGACAGATCGTCATCGCCTCGATGGTCGTGTTCACAGTCGGCTCCGTGCTCGCCTGGCTCGGGCCCTCATTCGTGCTTGTGCTCGCCGGCCGCACCTTGGAAGCCATCGGCTCCGGCGTGATGTGGCCGGTGCTGCAGATCACCGTGTTCTCGATCTACCCGATGGAACGCCGCGGCGTGGCCATGGGCACGGTCGGCATGGCGATGAGCGTCTCACCCGCCATCGGCCCGACCATCGGCGGCTGGCAGACCGACGCGAGCGGCTGGAGGTCCATCTTCATGACGCTCACGGTCATCGGCCTGATCGCGCTGCTCATGGCGATTTTCGGTTTGCGCAACTTCGTCGACAATGACGCCGACGTCAAGGCCGATTTCTTCTCGGTCGCCCTATCGGTGCTTGGCTTCGGCGGCGTGATGTACGGCTTCACCAACAGCGAGGCCTACGGGTTCGGCGCGCCCTCCGTGTGGGGGCCCATGCTCGTCGGATTCGTTGGCATCATCTGGTTCGTGCTGCGCCAGCTCAAAGGCGCGAAACGCTTCAGGCAATTCTCCGATCGCGTATTCGCCGCGCGCAAGGCGGGCGCAGACGAGAGCACCGTGCAAAAACTCAAGAATGCGGACGTGCAGCCGCCGCTGCTTGACCTGACCGTGCTGCGCAACCGCAGCTTCGCGGTCGGCACGCTTACCGCCACGCTCAGCTTCTTCGCATTCAGCTCCATTCTGGTGATCATCCCGCTCTACATCCAGAACGACCGCGGCTACTCGGCCACCATGAGCGGCCTGATCATGCTGCCCGGCGCAATAGGCCAATGCATCTCCCAGTTCGCAGGCGGACGCGCGCTCGACCGATTCGGCGTGCGCCCGGTCGCGCTGACCGGCTCGATCCTGCTGTTCGCAGGCACCCTCATGATGAGCCTGATCGGCCCGCATACATGGATCTGGTGGGTATCGATCTGCCAGTTCATCCGCCAGATCGGCATGGGATTCGTGCTCATGCCCATCACCACCTGGTCGCTCAACTGCCTGAAGCCGCGCGAAGTGTCGGCTGGTTCGGCCGTGACCAACACCGCCCGTCAGCTTGGCGGCGCCATCGGCGCGCCCGTGCTTGTGATCCTCATGGAGACCTTCACCGCTCTGCGCCAGCGCGCGCTCGGCGGCGGGGCGTCGCATGCGGTCGCCGCGAACATCTTTGGCGTGCAGACAGCTCTGCACATCAGCTCCGCCATTGTTCTGGTCATGGTGTTCACCGTACTTTTCGGCGTCAAGGGCGATGGCGCCGGATCCGCGCGCGACGTCGCCCATCGCGCCCTGCACCGCATGCACACGGAGATGGAAGAGCGGGCTGCCGCGCGCGCGTCGCACGGCGGATCCAGGTCGGGTGCCAAGTCTGGCTCTGGCGAGTGGCCGGATCGGATCGAGTGACGAGACAGGGCTTGGCGCCAAGGCTGGATTGACGGGCGACTGCTGCGGAAGGCAGTCCTCGGATTATGGCACAAACAAGGCCGAAAAACCTCACCTGCGTTCAGACTCTTACTGCTGCGGAAGCTCTTGGGCGGGGCAGACGTGCAGGACGGACTGCATCGAGCGCTTTTCCTGGGTGGTGATGGTCAGGCCGTATTTCGTTTTGACGCCTATCTGCCGGGCCACGTATTGGCAACGGTACGCGCTGTTGGTCGGCAGCCAGTAGGCGGCCGAGGCCGAGCCCTTCTCCTGATTGGCCGGGCCGTCGACGGCGAGCAGATTGAGCATATCGTTGCCGAAACGGTAGCGTTTCGCCGTGTCCCACGCGCTGGCGCCCGACTGCCATGCATTGTCGAGCGCGACGACGTGATCGATCTGCACGGCGGAACTAGTTTTCACGCCGCGCACGAAGTGGATGGTTTTGCCGGTGTACGGGTCATGCAACACACCGGACTTCACCTTGCAACCGCCTGCGTAGGCGTACTTTACGTCGGTCATATCACGGGTCAGCACGTCTTCGCGCACATCGCAGCCGTTGCCGTCCGTATCGGTCTGATTATAGCCGAAGGAATCGCGCTGATAACCGCCCGACTTCGGGCTGTCGTTCACGCTCAGGGCATTCAGGGCGTCCGCGGCCGGGCCGTTGGCCGCGTATTCGCCGGTGAGCTGGCCGACTGGCTCGCTGATCTTCGGCAGCACGATGCCGATAGTGACGCCGACGACTGCCGCCAGCACCAGCAGAATCAGCAGCCGTTCCAACGGGCTGCTCGCATCGAAGCGTCGCCTGGAGAAATGGGCGCCGGGCGGGCGGTTGTTGAAGCCATCATTGCCGCCGCTCTGGTTGCGCGTACGAGGTGAGCCGCCGACCCGGTCGGCGTCGTCAGGTTGTTGCGGATGCTGCGTCATAATCTCGTCATGATAGCCGGAGGCCGCCCGAAGAAGACCGAAAAAATGTTTGAGGACTGCTTCGGAGGCTCGTTGGAAGCCCTTCAGCACAGAAAACCGACAGTCCGCAGAGCTTTTGCGAATGTATTAAGCACTTTGCTGGTGTTTTGCACGGTTTCATAGATCGCATCCGTCAATGGCTCACTGCCAAAATGGCTTCATTCCAACATTGTGGCGAATGCCGATATCAGCGTCTACTTTGCGAAGTGCTTAATAGGCGAAAAAAGTGCTTAATAAACGCTGATGACCATAGCGGCTGCGGTTGCGAAATAGTTGATGTCAAAAGAGATTTTGGCGAAATTCCAACGATTTGCAGCCGCGATTGGTTAAAAACACATTGGCCGGGCAAGTGGCAGGCCAATGAAAATGGGGGCGGTGCGACAGATGGATCATCGGAAGCCAAGAGCTTCAGATGGACCGGTCTTGGACAGATTGGGCGCGAGTGGCCAGCTGCAGAGCTTGGAACGCGCTTTCAGATAGACGGAAGCGGCATGGCCGAAGTTGTAGCGAAGCAAATCGGTGCTCTGCTGCGCCCGAAATGCGCGCGTTCTGGCAGCTGTCCGACCGGGGGCCGCTGCTCGGACAGCAGAACACTCACGAGTAGGAGAAGGTGCGCGGGTCGTGGCCGGCGCGGGTCGGACCATCGATATGACGGTATCCGGCTGCGAGCGCGGATTCGACGACCGGAGCGGTCTGCTCGTCGTCTACGCGCAGCACGCCAAGTCCGATCTGCGGTATGGCATTGCCGTCCGCAAGCGCGATACCGGGAACCGACACGCTCGTGCCGGCCGCGCCGCCGACACCTCCGACACCTTCTGAGACGGCCGTGTTGGATACGCCGCTGGCGCCACCGATGTTGTCCGTCTTGGCTAGGTCGCCAGTATCGTCGGCGTTCGCCGCATTGGATGCGTTGCGTGCAGATGCGTTCATATCATCCCTTCCCTTCCGCTACGAGCCTTCGCCCACTACGATAACGACCATACGGCACAACATGGCGACGCTCTATCGCCAGCTCGTCGGCTCAACGCGAAAATAGCAGGTTCGCACCAATCTTCGCCGGTCGTGGGAGACTGGAGGCATGGCCAATGCTTCCAGAATGACGTCGTACCAGCGGCGCGAACAACTTCTCGCCATCGGGCGTTCGCTGTTCGCAGCCAAAGGCTTCGAAGCGGTGAGCGTCGAGGAGATCGCGGCGAGCGCGAAAGTGAGCAAGCCGATCGTCTACGAGCACTTCGGCGGCAAGGAAGGGCTGTACGCGGTCGTGGTGGATCGAGAGATGCAGGCGCTCAATGATGCGCTCGCCCGCGCGCTGGACGATCCCGAGGCGCATCCGCGCCAGCTCGTGGAACGCACGGCGCTGGCCCTGCTGACGTATATCGAAGGGAACACACAGGGATTTCAGGTGCTGGTGCGAGACTCCCCTACCACGGATCCGGCCGGGTCGTTCAATTCCCTGCTCGGCGACGTGAGCCTGCGCGTGGAGGAAATACTCACCGAATCATTCAAAAAACAGCATCTACCGACCAAAGGCGTGCCGTATTATGCGCAGATGCTCGTGGGCATGACCGTGTTCACCGGGCAATATTGGACCGATCGGCGCAAAGTCGGCAAGGAGCAGCTCGCCGCGCATATCGTGAATCTGGCATGGTACGGGCTTTCCCGGCTCGAAGCCAAGCCCGAGCTTCGCTTCGAAAGCGATAAGGCGAAAAAAGCGTTGCAGCGGCGCATAGAGAAAGAGGCGAGGGAAGCTCAGCGCGCATCAGCAGCGCAGTCCAAGACCAAAGCCAAGGGAAAAGGCAATGGCAAGGATGCAGATAACGCTTCGAGCGCGGCTCCGGGCGAAGCTGAGCATGATTCGCCATCCCAAGCTGCCGAGGAAACGGGTCCCCAGCCCCATCGCGATCCAGGCGCAGCCGCACGCCGCCGCAAGACCGGATCCGCTGCCGCGCCCGAGCCTGGTTCGGCAACCTCCCCTTCCACTTCCCCTTCCACTTCCTCTTCCACTGATGAACATGACGCATCCGGCGCGTCTGAAGCGCCGACCCCTGCAACCGAACCGGCTCCGGAACCCGGCGAAGCCGCCTGAGGAACCGACGCCGTTCCGACGGTCATCGCGCTGCTGAAGAACAAGGCGTCTTCCATAGGGCATTACATGACGGTTCCCGAGGGCAGCAGCCGGCCTCAGGGGTCGCCGGGCATGCCGGCGATGGCGCGCACGAAGGTCAGGCTGCCGCCCAGGCTCCTATTGCTGGCATTCCATTCGACGCCGTGGGCGACGGCACGCAATATCGGGCTCCTTTCCCCGGCTCCGCGGTCCCGCCATTCAGCGATCCGCCATATGGCGGGACTGCCGGCCACAATGCGTTGCCGCCGAATGCTCGTGAGGGCACTGGACTGGGCACCGATTCCACCAACGTGCATGCGTGGATCCCAAGTGGCGCCGCAGGCGTTGTACATGTCGCCGCTCTGCGCGATATCGTAAGCGGTTTCTCAAGTATCAGGCCACAAACACCAATTCGGCGTCATCGCCCGCGCAGGCAGGTTCGGTCGGACGACGGCCGGCGCATCGCGGTTGGGATCCGTCCGCGTCTTGCCTGACACACAAAGCCTGCATACGGCCGTGTGCTGTAATAGAGCTATGACGTTAGCAGAACAGTCCGGTGCGCAATCCGATACCACCCCGCAATCCCCTGAACAATTTGACAACCATAATCATGCATGCCATGCCGGGACTCGTGCTCATAATCCAGCCACCCCGCCCGCCGTCGCCAGCCCCGAACCAGCTGAGGGAACGATCGCGGGAACCGTGGTCTTCGATTTCGATGGCACGCTGTGCCTGGGAGACGGACCGGTCTGGTCATATGCCGAGCATGCCTACGCCAATCTTGAGCCGGAGCTGCGTCACGAGGCCGAAGCGGCGCTCGACGGATATCTGGCCGGCACCATGCCCGCGCAGACGAGGGAGACGCACGGTTGGCAGGACGGCTACGACGTCGTGGCATCGTTCTGCCGCGATCGCATGGCTCCGCAGCGGTTGCAGGAGGCTTATCTGGCGAGCCGGGCCGAGCTTGCCGCGGGCTCGGCCAGCGTTCATATGCCTGACGGGATGAAGGATTTCCTGCGCCGGCTCGGCGTGCTGGGGTGCAAGCGGATTCTGCTGTCGAACTCGCCGATCACCGGCCTGCGCGAGACGCTCGAGCGATTCGGGGTCACCGACGACATCGACACCGTAGTGCCCAACGGCGGCAAGCCAAGCCAATGGCCGCAGCATCTGGCGGACTTTACCGAAGCTGCCGGAAGCGGACACCTCCTGAGCATCGGCGACTACTGGACCAACGACATCGAGCCGGTGCTCGCCACGGGATACGAGGTCGCCTACATCCACGACAGCGAGCCGTCCGGCGCGCATGATCGGCCTACGTATCAGGCTTCCAAGCTGCCGCAAATGTATGACGCCATCCTCGAAGGTTGCGCAGCCTGGCTGCGTTGAGCGGGGGCGTAGACGCCTGGCTGGCATAGCTCGGTGGGCGAATGCGGATGCGGCACTGCCCTCAGGCTCCTTGGCAGCGCCTCACCGATCGGACAACGAGAAGGAGTTGTTCATCAGATTGCTCGAGGTGAACAGCACCGTGGCCAGCAGCGCTTTCGTGCGTTTGCGCAAATAGTCGGCCATGGCCTCATTGGCCTGTTCAAGGGCGGCAAGGGTGTCACGGTCATTGCGGACGCCGGAGGCGTCGTCGGAGCCTGCGTGCTTCAGTGCCGCATCGGTATCGGCCACAAGCTTATGGCCATATGACAGAATATCCTCGCGGAAATGCTCGAGGTCGGCGCTATTGCTGGCGAAATGCGGGTCGGCGATCGCCGCGATGATGCGGTTCGTCCAATACAAGGCGTCAGTAGTCACTTCGCCGGTCGTGCAAGCCAGATACTCCGGCGTCGTGCGCACGCTGGTGTAGAAGGGCGCGACCGAAGTGAAGGGGTTCGAGCCGAACGCCAGCCACATCACGGCGCGGTTGACCTCGGGCTCATAGGGCCGCAGCTGGAGAATCGCAAGATGGCCGTTGCGGTTGATGCCGATCGGTCGGTAGCGGTGACGCGATTCCTCGGTGCCTTGCACGCCGTACACGTCGTAGGGCGTGTCCTCGTAATGCGAGCTCATGATGAAATCGATGTCTTCGATCGTCACCTTGTTCTCGGGCACGCGGCACCACGGAATGTCCTCCGAGATCGGCGTGAGCGGCGCGGCCGGCGAATCCCAGTCCTCGCTGGGGTTGAGGGTGCGCTGCATGTACCAGGCGCGCGGCGTGTTGTAGATGTGGTCCTTCGGCGTGGCGGTGCCGAACAGCTTGCGCGGATTCAACCGCCTGACATGCTCGGGGCCTTCGTCCATGCTACGGTCGAGATGGTTATGCGCGATGAACTCGCGCATATCCGCGCTGCACATGTGGTTTTCCCGCGCGCCCAGCGCATCGTCCAGATCGAACTCGTCGATGCCGAGCTGGTTGGGAATCGCGGCGTAGCAGTCGTCGGGCACGCGTTTGGCGATCCAATGGTGGCCGCCGATCGTTTCGACGTACCAGACATCATCCACGTCGCTGATGCCGACACCGTTGACCTCATACGTGCCGTATTGCGCCAGCAGCGCGCCGAGCCGCGTCACCGCCTCTCGCGCCGAATGCACATACGGCAGCACGAGCGTAATGAAATCCTCCTCGCCGATGCCGCCGGACCGCTCCGGCTCGTAACCGACCAGCTGCTGGTCGCTGCCGTCTTGCGCCGGCCTGAGCATCACCAGCGGGTCCGCGCCGAGCACACGTTCGTTGACGGCCAAGGTCTCGGTCGCAGTCATAGCCACATTGCGCTCGCTGACGCCGGCCTCGGCGAGAATGCCGCGATTGGGCAGCGCGTTGGGCGCGATCGAATAGCGGCAGGGGTCGTCGGGCAGTTCGATGCGCACATGGCTCAGCGTGCTGCGATACTGCCGGGGCTGATCCTCGGGATTCACAGCGACGAAACGCTTGGGATCGAATTTGCCATGACCCGTATCATCATCGCGCGCGATGATCGTCGAGCCGTCATACGTCGCCGATTTTCCAATGAGAATGGTTGTGCAGGGCATGCCTCCTACTCTATGAGCAGCCCTGACGAAATGCGAGAATAGGCAGCTGGGCGCGCAACCCCGGGACTGCCGCTCTCGGCTGAATGCGCATGTCATGCGAGCGCGCGAGGTACATTGCTGCTAACAAAAACAAAGCCAGGGCGAGCAAAGGGACCGGGTTGTTTTCGGTTCCGAAAGCCTTAGCGCAAAGGAGAGCATCATGACGAACAACACGCCGAATATCGAGATGTACGGCGCTGATTGGTGCGGGGATTGCCGCCGCGCGAAGGACGCGTTGAATCGTTTCGGCGTCGGCTTCGCCTGGCATGACATCGAGCATGAGGACGGCGCTGCGGACAAGGCCGTGGAGATCAGCGGCCAGAAGCACATTCCGGTCGTGCTGTTCAGCGACGGCTCCTTCCAGGTCGAGCCGTCGGCCAACGACCTCAAGGCCAAGCTCGAAGAACTCGGACAGCTCCCGCAGCAGCCACAGGCCGCCTGAGAAACGGTGCCGCAAATAGCCGAGATATAGCTTCGGGCGGCATGGAACCTGCCACAGACAAGCCCGATACCTGGTTTTGCACGGCAGGATATACGAATCTGCCCTGTCACGCCGTTTTTCGGGTTCCAATATGCTCTGCGGCAGTGCAGCACGCGGCGCCGGCTGCGGCATGCGGCGGATCGGAATCTGCCTAGCCGACCATTTGCACGCCGGAGCCAGGGCGATGCACCTCGACCGTGCAATCAGGAAGCCGGTTGCGCAGCTCGTCGGCGACGCGTTCGGCATCGGGCGCCGACGTCAGCACTTTGACGTTGGCGCCGGCGTCCATCGTGGACCACGCGTCGAAACCATGCGTCCGCATGTCCCGCACTGCGGCGAGGGCGGCAACGGTCTGCGGCAGCCAGTAGATGACACCCGGGCGCGCGGCCATCATCGCGGCGTGCATGCCCAGCGCGTTTGCCTCGGCCACTTCGCCGAGCGCGCGCAGATCGCCCTGCGACACGGCCGCGAGCGCGCCGCGCATATCGTCGTCGCTGGCCTGCACCCATGCGGGATACAGCGGCGACGTGCACATCGTCAGACGCATGGCCTCACGGCTGGACATCGGTTTCTCCCTGGCCGAGATCAGCACGACGATGATCGCCAGATCCAAAGGGTTTTCAACCGGTTCCGCATACGATGATCCGTCATCGTGGCCGGCGTTCCACTTGACCAAACCGCCATAGATCGAGCGGCAGGCCGAGCCGGAACCGCGGCGCGCGAGCCGAGACAGCTCCCGGTCGGGAAGTTCAAGTCCGGCGGCGCGGGAAGCCGCGGCGGCGAGCGCGGCGAAGGCCGAGGCGGAACTGGCCAATCCAGCGCCGAACGGCACGGTGTTGCGCGATGCCACGCGAGCCGGCAGCGCGATGCCTGCACGGTCACGGACCAGATCCAGGAACCTCGACACCCGCTGCAGTGACGTGCCACCCTGGAGCCGGCCATCGATGCTCAGCGTGTCCTGCAATACCGCCGATCCCGTTGCCGAATCGCCATCAGCAAGGAATTCGACGGTGGTTTGCGTCGTCAGGCCATCCAATGTGAGCGACAGGCTCGACGTAGTTGGGATCACCAACGATTCGTCGGCCTTGCCCCAGTATTTGATCAGCGCGATATTCGCGTGGGCACGCGCGGTCGCCGAATAAGAACCCGGCATCTCAGCCTCTGCACGGCATATCGACGGCAGCCTCGGAATCGTCGTCGCCGACCTCCATATCCAGCTGATTCAGCGGGTGGATCCAGACGGCCGGGGCCCCGGCGGCAGTAAGCGAACGCCTGATGCGCCGTGCGGACAAACCATCGGGCGCCAGCGCGATAATGCAGCCGCCCAGTCCGCCGCCAGTCAGTTTTGCACCCAATGCGCCGCCGGACCGGGCTGCCTGCACAAGGCGGTCCACAACCGGATGGCTCACGTGCAGCGCAGCCAGCAGACTGTGGGCGGCATCCATGCGCCGGCCGAGCGAATCCAATCCGCCCTGTTCGAGATCGTCAGCCGACTGCTGCGCCAGCGCGCCCAGGCTTTCGAGAATCGCCCCGACGCGCCGCCTGTCATGCTCGTACTGGCCGCGCACGCCCTCCACGGCTTCTTTGGTGCTCCCCACCACGCCTGAATCGGCGATGACCAGGTATGCGGGCAGGTTTACATCCACACGCTGCATGTCGCCGCGCACGAACAGCACCGGGTGCTCGCCGCTGGTGGTGGCGGCATCCAAGCCCGAAGGATGGCCATGGGTCACGATTTCCGCTTCATTAGTCAGCGACGCCAGCTGCTGGGCGTTCGCTTCGAGGCCGCAGGCATCGAGCACGGCACGGATGACGGCGCCCGAGGCTGCAGCGGACGATCCCAAGCCGCGCCCGGCGGGAAAATCGGAACGGGTGATGATGTCGAAGCTGTATTCGGGGCACCCGGCGAAATCCTTGGCGACCTGGATGGCCCGGAGCAATCCGGCGAACTGCACCGGAGCCTGCTCGAGCGGCCCGTAATACCCCAGCGCACGCAAGCTACTCTGGCCGCCGCAGCCGGTAGAAGACGCCCACGCATGCATTTTAAGCGTCTCCAGCGGCACTGCGACCGCCGGGTAGCCATAGACCACGGAATGATCGCCCATCAGAATGGTTTTGGCCCACGTTTCGCCGTATCCCTGGCGCGGTTCGCTGCCGTGCCTGCGCTGCATTTGTGTTATCGCCAAAACTAGACCTGCCGCTCTCTTTCGTTTCATTCCTATACGGATTCTAATTGAGGTTATCTGTCGCACGTGTGCCGGGGCGTAGAGATAGTGCGCAGATTAGTAAAGATCCTTGGCATCTCGCTCCCGCCCGACCGCTTGCCGTCGCCTATACTGGGACGCATGAGTCTTAGCGTTACCGCCGTAGTCGTGTCCTACAATCGCGCAGGCCTCCTGCAGCAGTGCCTGGACGGGATCGCCGGGCTGACCCGCCAGCCGGACCGCGTCATCGTGATCGACAACGCCAGCACCGATGACGCTGTCGCCGTGGCGAGGCGGCATGCGCTGCACCCTGAAATCACCGTGCTCAGCCGCAATGTCGGCGGCGCGGGCGGCTTCTGCGCCGGGATCGCGCGCGCGTTGGACAGCGTTGCGCCCGGCACGGCGAATCGGCGCAACGCCGGCGACGGGCATTTCATCTGGCTTATGGACGACGATACCGTTCCCACGCCGATGGCGCTGGAGGCGCTGCTTGCGGCGGCGAACGAGGCCCGCGCGCTCAACGGCGTCTGGCCTGCGGCGCTGGGCTCGCGGGCGTTGTGGATCGACGGCCGCGAGCACTTGATGAACAAGCCCCGGCCGCGCACTTGGCGCGCGTTGGGCGCGCGCGAATTGCGGCAATCGGCTGGGGCGTTCCAGGTCCGTTCGTTGTCATTCGTCTCGTGCCTGATCAATGCGCGCATGATAGCCTCCGCCCGCGTCCTGCCGCGCGCTGCGTACTTCCTGTGGAATGACGATTACGAATACACCACGAAACTGCTCAAAAATGCGACCGGCTACTACGTGCCCGCCAGCCGGGTCGTGCACAAAACCAAAGTCTTCGGCTCCAGCGACGCCGACCCGGGCGAGCGTTTCTTCTTCGAAGTGCGCAACAAGCTGTGGATCCTGCGCTTTTCGCGCCGCAATTTCACTGCGGCCGAGTATGCGGAGCTCGTGCTCAAAACCCTGCGCCGCTGGGTGCTGACCGGCTGGCGGTCGAAGAACCGGCCGCTCATCGTCGACTGCTTGAAACGCGGTCTGCGAGAAGGGTTTGCAGGGCGGCCTGCGGACAATGCGGAACTCTTGGCCGGCAATCCCGACGTCGTCGCGGCGGTCAACGCCGTGGAATCAGGAGCTTCGGAATCAGGAGCCGTCAAAATCGGCTGAAGCCCATCGGCCAAAACGCCCTTCGGCCATGGTCGGGATCTTGCGAATATTGGTTAACGCCGGCGGCCACGTGGCAAGCTCCACGCCCATCACCTTGTGTTCCGCAGCGCGGTCAGCGCATGATACCCGAACCTGCGCAATCCGGTCGGCAGCAGCCGATATAGCGCCCGGATGCCGACATTGCGCGCATATTGAAAACCGGTGGTGAACCCATCCGCGCGGAATCGACGCTGCAGCGCCAGTTCGTCGCGGAACATCGCCCAGCCGCCGCGGCGCTGATAGGCGCCCGCATCGACGCGGTACAGCACAAGCGGCTCAGGGACGTTGCGTAGCCGCGCACCGGCGAGAATCAGGCGCTCCCACAGCAGATAGTCCTCATAGCGCCCGCCATGCTCAGGGTAGCCGCCGACGCCTTGCACCACGGATTTGCGGAAGGCCACGCTCGGATGATGCAGCGGCGAGCGTGCGCGGGCGAAGTCGAGCAGCGCTTTGCCTCCCGCAGGCAGTGTGCGCACCTGCCCAAGGCGGTGTTCGTCGCCGCTGAATTCGCGGATCGCGCTGCCGACGACGTCGCACCTGCCGGCACGCCGCACGCCGCGCGGGTCTTGACGCTCGCCGCGCACGTCTTTATGCGAAACCTCATGCGCATCATCAAGCAGCGGGATGATCGTAGCGAAACGCTGCGGCAGCGCGATGTCATCGCTGTCTGCCCGAGCGACCAGATCATACGAGCAGCGCCGCAAGCCCTGATTGAGCGCATGCGCCAGCCCGGAATTCCGCTTCAGCTCGATCACTGTGACCTCGGGCGAATCGGCGCCTCCGGCAGGATTCCCTTCCCCGGAAGCATCTGCGTTCCCGGGAGCGGGCTCATTCCCGAACCGATCAGCCTGCGCGAACCGCCCCGCCAGCCACGAGCTCAGCCCGTCTAAAAATCTTTGCATCGCTTCGGGTACCGGACCATCGCGCACGACGACCAGCTGAGCCGGGACACGCGTCTGCTCCAGCGTGTTGGACAGCACCGCGCGGCGCACAAAATCCACCCGGTCCCCGGCATACACGGCCATCAGCACCGCGAACGGCGGCGCCGGTTCGGCTGCGCACGGCCGCCCGACCACATGGCCATCATCCACCTGTGCCGCCTTCCGCCCGTGCCGATTCCCGCGGCATGGATCATGGATCACTCAGCTGATCAAATATATCGCCGCCTTATCGCAGATCATTCTATCGCAGAAGACTCAGATCCGGCTCGCGACCCCGGTTGTGCTGAGCCGTTAAACGTAAAGCCCAGTGGGCTTTACGCAGGCGAGTGAGGCTCCTGCGCTACGGAGCCGAAGGGCAGCGTCGCAGACTCTGTCAGTTGGGAAAAACAGAACGTCGGGAATTCGCCATTCTTGTTCCGATGAATACGCCGCGCAGTGAAAAATACGGCACAGGGCGCGGCTCAAGGCCACACCATACGCACGGCTCCATATAATGAAGACCATGCATACCATGACTCAGCCTGGCACAACGACGGGCGCAACAACGAAGACGCAGAATTGGGAAGCCGTCAACCGCGTCGTGTTCCCGCTGAGCGACCAGGATCTGGTGCTCCCCCTCTACGCCATCGAATGGACGCGGCCGCATCTCACCGACGACGTGTTCGATGTCCGCCTCGACATGGAGAAGCTGCCGTTCGACGCCATGAACAACAAAGCCGCGCGGAAGCTGCTCAATGAAAGCCTCGAACATCACGCCGACACGGTGGGCAACAACCTGTTCACCGTCGATGCGCGCCATGCGATGACGGTGCATGCCGGAAAGCATGTGTCGCTCTGCACGTTTTTCAACGCGTTTCCGGCCAGCTATTGGAAACGCTGGACGAACGTCAGCGCTGTGCGGTTCAGCGCCAAGGTGCAGGGCAAAGGCGAAATCATATTGTACAAATCCTCGGGCCGCGGGCTCTTCTCCGCGCTCGATACCATCAGCATTGACACGGTGTCCGGCGATGCGATGGGCGGCGACGCGATAACCGATGACACCTCGCCTGCCGACACCGCGACAAAAGAAAAACACGGCCATGGCGCTCCGGGCGATGCCGGCTTCGAATCCATCGAAGTCGTGCTCCCCATGACCGGTCTGATCGACGGCGGGTATTTCTGGTTCGACGCCAAAGCCGCCAACGACTCGGCGTTCCGCATCGAGGACGCGCAGTGGTCGGTGCCGAACGGCGAGAAGTCCGTCGCTCCCACCACCCTGTCGATCGCCATCACCACCTTCAACCGAGCCCAGTACTGCCTGCGCCAGCTGCGCACCATCGCGCACGAGACGGCCCTGATCAAACGCCTCGACACCATCTACTGCACCGACCAAGGCACTGACCTGGTGCGCGACCAGCCTGGTTTCGCGCAGACCGCGAAGGAGCTCGGCAGCCGGCTGACGTATTTGCGCCAGTCCAATATGGGCGGCTCGGCCGGCTTCTCGCGCGGCATGTACGAAACGCTCAAGGCCGGCACGAGCTCGTATACGCTGCTGCTGGACGACGATGCGATCAGCGAGCCGGAGGCGATCCTGCGCGCGCTGCAGTTCGCCGACTACACGAAACACCCTACGATCGTGGGTGGCGGGATGCTCAACCTCGACAATCGAACCGTGCTCTACACGCAAGGCGAACGATACATTCCTACTGCCGTATGGATGAAACCATCGCAGGGGCTGCACTACAACCATGATTTCGCGCGCTTCCCGCTGCGCGATTCGCCCGAACTCCACCGGCGCGCCGACACCGACTGCAACGCCTGGTGGATGTGCCTCGTCCCCACGGCAATCATGAGGGAGATCGGGCTCGCCATGCCCTTCTTCATCAAATTCGACGACATCGATTACGCCCTGCGCGCGGCCGAACACGGCTACCCCTCGGTGAGCCTGCCCGGGGTGGCCGTCTGGCATCAGGCGTGGCACGACAAAAACCCGACCAGAACATGGGAAGAGTATTTCCTGCAACGCAACCGGTGGATCTGCGCATTATTGCACAGCCCGAAACCCGATGCGCATTTCGCGTATGAAATGCTGTACACCGACGTCAACGTCGGCCTGAGACTGGTGTACTCCGCCCTGACGCTGCAGCACATGGGCCTGCGAGACATCCTGCGCGGGCCTCAATACATCCTCGACTCCATGCCGGGCAAGATGGCGGAGGTGCAGCAGGCGCGGCGGGGGTTCGCCGATACCACGCTGGTCGCAGACCTCGACGAGCTTCCCGCGCCGGCGCGGGAATTCACGATGCGCGTCACCCCGGCCACGCCCAAAGCGGTCAGGAACAGCGGCCTCAAAGCCATCGCCCGCGGGCTGCTGTCACGCGGCGACGGCACGAAAGACGAGCGGCCGGAAGTCGCGATTCCCGCTGATCAGGCCATATGGAAGTCGTTCGTCGGCGTCAATTCCGCGCTCGTCACCTCCCCCGACGGGAACACGGCGGCATGGTGCAGGCGGGACAGCAAGCTCTTCAGAAAGCAGATCCGCGAAGGGCTGCGCATCTCGCGCGCGCTGATGAAACGTTGGGAGCGCCTGTCCGAAGAGTACCGCGCATCAGACATCTGCAGCGTCGAGGCCTGGGGCAAGGTGTTCAAGGAGCAGGGCATCGACGAGTAACGCCAGCGGGAGTTGGCTCACACTTGTTCCATAGGAATCACAACGTGTGAGCCATCTGCGGAATCACTTCGATAGGATCGGGTGAATGCGCTTGTCGTAGGCGACCAAGGCGCTGTTGATGACCTGGTGCATGTCGTAATACGCGTATGTGCCGAGCCTGCCGCCGAACAGGACGCCCGGCTCCTTGTCCTCCAGCTGCTTGTACTGCTGGTACAGGGAGCGATCGTCCTGCGTATTGACCGGGTAATACGGCTCGTCGTCGCGGCCGGCCGAACGGCTGTATTCGCGCCACACGACCGTCTTGTTGGGGTTCTGCCTGTCGCGGCGCTCGGGATTGAAGTTCTTGAACTCGATCGCGCGCGTGAACTTCACGTCCGCGTCCGGGTAGTTCATGACCGGGCAGCCATAGTGGTCGCCCTCGTCGTAACGGACCTCTTCGAAGTCCACCGTGCGCCATTTGAGCTCCCCGAGCGCATAGTCGAAGTAGCGGTCGACCGGGCCCGTATAGATGATCGGCACCGTGCCTACGAGCGCGGCCTTGTTCAGCGGCTGGCTCTCGTCGAAGAAGTCGACGCCCAAAGTCACATGGATCTTCGGATCGTCGATCATGCGCTCCATCCACGCCGTGTAGCCGTCGGTCGGCAGGCCTTCGTAAGTGTCCTTGAAGTAACGGTTGTCGTAGTTGAAACGCACCGGCAGTCGGTTGATGATGCTGGCCGGCAGATCCGCCGGATCAGTCTGCCACTGCTTGCCCGTGTAGTACTTGAAGAATGCCTCGTAGAGCGGCCGGCCCACCAGTTGGATGCCCTTGTCGTTGAGGTTCTTCGCCTCCGTGCCTGCAAGCTCCCCTGCCTGCTGCGCGACAAGCGCCTGCGCCTCGGCCGGCGTGTAGTGCGCATGGAAGAACTGGTTGATCGTGCCCAGATTCACCGGCAGCGGATATACCTCGCCGGCATGCGTCGAGTACACGCGGTGCACGTAATTCGTGAATGAGGTGAAGCGATTCACATATTCCCACACCCGTTCATTGGATGTATGGAACAGATGCGCGCCGTATTGGTGGATCTCCGCGCCGGTCTCCTCGTCCATGCGCGAGTAGGCGTTGCCGCCGATATGCGGGCGCACATCGATGATCTCCACGCGCGCCCCTGCGCGTTCGGCCGCCTGCTGCGCCACCGTCAGCCCGAACAACCCGGCGCCAACCACCACCAGATCGGGCTTCGTGCCCTCGCCATTCGCCATGTCAACCTCTTTCTTCATTTGATTTGCCTGTTGTCGTGTTGCATTGCCGCGCTGCGGCTTGTGTTGCGATGCGGCTCCGCGCGCCTGACTAGCCCGCCGTGGAGGGAACCTTCTCCACCAGCGCATCGTCAGACGACATTATGGTAAGAGCACGGTCGTTGAGCAATGCGTAGTCGCGGTTCCTGGCGTTGCGGATCGCGAAGCTGCAGGAATTCTCATCCAGCGCGACGCCTACGGCATCGGTGGCGTTCGGATTGCCCGGAGTCGGCGTGCGCAGAGACGTGATCAGCCTGAATTCGCCGTTGTTGAACGCTTCGAGCGGCAGACTGAAACGGACCGTGTGATGGCCATGCTGCTTCACCTTGAAATCCTTGGAACCAGTGTCATACGTGACCCCGCCGCGGCGCGTGTCATGCAGCGCGATGGCCAGATAAAAATCGCCCGGCTGGTCATACTGGTACTCGACGTCGAAGACGAACGGCTCCTCGCCGGAGCACACCTGTGGGGACACCGCGACCGTGCGCAGCACCGGACACCGTTCGTTCAAACCGTTCGGGTAGCCGCCACGAGACTCCTGTCGCTGCCTTTCCGCCGCCTGCTGCGCGGCCAGATTCGCCAGCGTATACTGCTGCGACACGGTTTCCGGGTCGCCCACCGCCTCGACCACGCCGTCGGAGATCATCATCGCGCGCGAACAGTATTTCTTCACGGAATTCATGTCATGCGTGACGAGGATGACCGTCTTGGTCGGGTCCTTTTTGATTTCGGTGAAGAAATCGTCGCATTTTCGTTGGAATGCCTCGTCTCCCACGGCGAGCACCTCGTCCAGCACGAGGATGTCGCCCTGCGCCTTGATGGCCACCGAAAACGCGAGCCGCACCTGCATGCCTGAGGAGTAGTTCTTCAGCTTCTGATCCATGAAATCCTGCAGCTCGGCGAAATCCACGATGTCGTCGTACATGTCGTCGACCTGCTCGTGGGTGAACCCGAGCAACGCGCCGTTGAGATAGACGTTCTCGCGTCCGGTCAGCTCGGGGTTGAAGCCTACTCCCAGTTCGATGAAGGGCACGAGTTTGCCGGCGACGCTGATGCGGCCGGTTTCCGGGTAGTAGATCCGCGAAATCAGCTTCAGCAAGGTCGATTTGCCCCCGCCATTGCGTCCCACGATGCCGAAGAACTCGCCTTGATGCACCTCGAAGCTGATGTCTTTGAGCACGTCGAGCTTACGGAAGCCCTTGATGCCCTTGGTCCAGTTGATCACGGCCTGTTTCAGGCCCGTCGCCTGCTCCGTGGGCAGCCTGAAGGATTTCGACACATGATCGACCGAAAGAACAATCGGCATCTGCCTGACATCGGGCAGAGCCGAAGAGCGATCCTCATTGGGATACCGCAGTTTCCGGGCATTCTCCAAATCCTGCGCATATGGCGTGTCGCTCGAGCCCATCATCACATCACCTCCGCGAATTTGCGGCTGTTGCGCCTGAACAACGCGATGCTCAGCCACAGCAGCACGGCCGTGATCGCCAGCGGAATGAGCATGACGCCCCAACTGTCGAATTGGTTCCATATCGTCGGCTGGGTGTCCGGAGCGATGAAATTATGCCGGATATCCTGGATGATCTGCGCGAAGGGATTGAGCAGCTCCAGCCGAGCAAGGGTAGCGAGCGTGCCGCCGCGATCGGTGACGTACTTCAGCGGGTAGATGATCGGCATGGCGTAGAAGATCAACTGCTGCAGGACTTCCCAGATCTGCGCGATGTCGCGGAAATACACGTACATCGTCGCCATGAGCAGCGTCAACGCCAGTGTGACCGCATACAATTCGGCGATGTTCAGCGGCAGCCACAGCACACGCCACGTGAAGCTGACGCGCGATATGAGAGCGAACGCCAGCACGACCAGAAGATTGATGGCGAAGCTGATCAGCGCGCCGACGGTCGCCGAAACCACGACGATATAGTTCGGGAAATGGATCTTGCGCAGCAGATCGCCCCGGTCGACCACCGAGCGCAGGCCCACGTTCGTGGATTCCGTCACGAACTGCCACGAGCTGATGCCCAGCAGCAGCACGACAGGGTAGGTCGATGTGCCGTCGGACATGCGCAGGAACTTGGCGAACACGAGGTACATGACGCAGAACAGCATCAGCGGCTTGAGCACCGACCACGCGACGCCGAGGAAGGATCCTTGGTAACGCAGCTTGAAATCGGTTTTCACTAGGCCGCGCAGCACGGTCCAAGCGTAGCCGTAGCGCGCCTTGATCCTCTTTACCAGTTGGTTCACGGTTTGCAATCCTATCAGTGGGCTGACCCGGGCGGCAACGCGGTGCGAAAGCTGCCGAACTTCGGCACACCCCTTTCGCCAGCCGCCGCGCGCCAGGTTGAGTCCGACTTCGGGCCCAGCCCCGGACCCGGTTCCGGAGCCGGGGGGCTCAATCCATCTTCAGGTAGCGTTTCCAGTATCCGACGGAGGTGAGCGTGGGACGGGCAGCGACGTACTCCGCCTTGAGACGATCGATATTCGCCTTATAATATCGCAGATCGCGCTGATAGCGCTTCATGATCTGCTTGTATCGATCCGGGTCCTTGGCGCGGATGGTGCCCGTGCGATGGTACCAGTCCATGACCACGAGCTTCTTCTTGCCGCGGATGACCCCGGCCGGATACAGCCACCCCTGCATCGGGATCACGGCGTATCCCTCGCCCTCGCTCTTGACATAGCGCTGGCCGTTGTTCGTGATCAGGTCGACGACGCGCTGCGGGATCGTGCGGGGCTTGTTGCCGTCGATGAGCTGGCGGTCGACCTTGTGCACGTCGAAGCCTGCGAGATCGGGATCCGCATCGGCCTGCCGCTGCAACGCATCAAAATCGACCAGCTGCTCTTTGCTGCGGTTGGCGGCCATGAATGTCTTCTCCGCCACACCGGGCGCGCTGATGAACTCCGGGCCCTTGAGGAAGTCCTCGAAGGCGTCGAGGCACAGCTCTGCGTTCTCGTAGCCGAACTTCTTGAGCTCGAGGCGCACATTGTTCTTCAGCTCGTGCATGAAGTCCGAGCCGGGCGCCATATCGCACACCGCTTGGGCGATCATGGTGTTCCTGGTCGTCTGGTAACGCTCCACGGCGGCGTTGTAACGCTCGAAGAAGGACAGGTGCCAGATGCACAGGCCGTTCATCGTGATGAAACGCGTCTTGCAGCGGATGCCGTATTCCGCGTCGTCGCAACGCACGAAGACGGGCAGCGGCAGCCCGTTGCGCCTGATCACCGAAATCGGGATGCAGCAGTACCACCAAGCGGCATACATGTTCTCGCGCATGGTCCGCGTAGGAACGAAGGTCTCGTTGTAGACGAGATCCTCGAATTTCGTCACGCGCAGCGGCGGCTTGCACGCCGAGAAAGTGCCCTGGGGCGTCATGTAGCCGATGTCTTCCCACTGGTCCTCGGCTATTTCGTAATTGAGCATCGCGCCGCTGATCATCGACTCGCTGTAGTCGTCGTTGAGCAGGCGCAGCAGGTTGTATGTCCGCTTGATGCTTTCGGGAGACACTGCCACGTCGTCGTCCATGAGCAGGACGTTCGTCGCCTGCGGGCTTTGCTCCATCGCGGTCAGCATGCCGCGCGTGAAGCCGCCTGCCCCGCCGACGTTCTCGTTGGGGATCACCCGCACGCCGTCGCCGCTCAGGCCCTGTGCGTCCAACGTGCGGCCGTTGTCGATGACGACCATATGGAAGTGCCTGGCGATCTCATCCCCGGATTCGAGGATATGTTGCCTGACCTGCTGCACATTGTTGATGATGTAGCTTTCCTTCTTGAACGTCGTGGTCGAGAGCATCAGCTCGACATCGCGCAATTCGCCGTCATATTGGACGCCGTAATAGCTGTTGCGGATCTCGACCCGGCCCTGCGTGGCGATAGAGAAGCCGACGATCACCATGCCGCTCTCGACCCTGATAGGCAGATCGGCACTCTGCCATGCCTCGCTCGCCGGCATCTGCCGCACGGTCCCTTCGACAGCAATCGAATGCGCGGCGAAGGCGTCGCCCATCGTCTGCTGGACTTCGCACGCCGCGCCGCGCAGCTCCAGGTGCAGGGAGAAGCCCGTGGCGATCGTGTATGTGAGCAGCTTGGCGACCGACAGCGCGTTGAAGTACGTGGTGAAGTCGAAGACACCGGAGCGCAGCATGGTCCAGTTCCCGGTCTCGTCGTCGAGAACAACCGGCTGGTCGGCCTTGCAGTACATGCCTGGGTAGGCGATTGCTCTGGGATTGTTTTCCAACATGATGTTGGCGAATTTCATGCTTGGCATGCCTGGCTACCTCGTGTCTGATGCGTCTTGTGTCTGATGCGTTGCCTCTGCTGTTATAGTAATGGCCGCTGCGCCAAAACGCGACCGCCACCGCGGATTTCCACCAACCCTGACCGGATTCGCGCTGCGCGGCCTGTGCGCGATTCCTGCGCCGTCCACGCCCAAGCCTTTCGCGATATTCCGCTATCCGTGGTATCCTCTACAAGTTGCGTGCTGACAACCATACGGCAGTCGGCGGGCACCCGGAGAATTCGCCTAGTGGTCTATGGCGCACGCTTGGAAAGCGTGTTGGTGTAACAGCCTCACGAGTTCGAATCTCGTATTCTCCGCCAGCTGGGAACCCGTTGATCTTCAACGGGTTCCGATGACTCTGGGTTGTCTCGGCGATCACGCTGCCCCCTTCTTCAGGTTTAGCCGGCAAACCCATCAAGAGGCCAATCCCGCTGCCTTCAGTTCATTCTGCAATCGTCCGGGCATCACCCACAACTGGTAGCCGATGGAGCTTTCGTCACCGACTTGCAGCGCGTCTGCCGATGCCGAAGCGGGAAAATCATGGCAGCCGATGACCAGTTCGGTATCGATTGCACCGTATGAATCGACGAGCGTGAGATCCGACTGGAACCAGAATGCGAAAACATTCTGCGCCCACGCCGAGTTCCCCGGATTCGTTCGGCAACGGGTGTCAAATGACAATGCCGAGACATGATATCGGGCGGATATTTCCTTCATCGTGAACACCACTGGAGGCACGCCGCCATCCTTGCGCTGGAATGCCTCCACTGCGGGGTGCGAGAGGATGGCACCGGCGCAGCAGGCGGCCGCAAGCACGACGGCCATCAGCGCCCTGTGCCGGCGCGCGACAAGCATGAGGAGCCAGAAAGCGATCGAGGTCAGCGAGGCAAACAGCCAGAACCGGGTGTTATTCGCGAAAGTCGGTGTCAGCCAGCTCCACGTGCTGTATTGGGCGGGTGGCCCGTTCAGCAGCCATCCAGGTGTCTGCGCTTGGGGGAATGGGAGCTCGCTGCTCCACGGGAGAATGCCCGGGGCATGCGCAGGGGTGAGCACGCCCCATGTCGCAGCGCGTGGAGCGACCCAAAAAACAGTCGGCACGACAATCAGCAGGCCGATGCCGATAAGCGAAAGCAAATGCGAGGTTTGCAGTCCTTTGATGATCATCGCCAGCCCGACCGCCACGACCAGAGCGGCGAAGGGATCGATATAACGCCCGTAGATCCAGGCATCAAGACGCCCGCGACCGGGGGCGAACAGCAGGTTATGAGCGGACCAGGAAAGCACGGAAAGCACCACTTGTGCGCCGAACACACCCAATACCCATGTCTCCGGGCCGAATGCCTTCTCTCGCCTCCAGTGCCGGACCAAGGTGACGAGCAGAGCCACGGAGCCGAGAATGACAATGCCCAAGCTGGAAACCACCTGATACCAGAGCTCCCCGAGCATCGCATTAGCGATGATGCCCGGGGCGGAATGCAAATTCTTGAGTACGCCAGTTCCTTGGTTAAATCCTTTGGCCAACAGCATGGTGTTCATCCGCATCGCAAGACGGTACCCGGCCATGGCAAACAGGCCGGTCGCGGCGATCCCGATTGCAGCTACCCGCCAATTGCGCCTTATCAGGAACACCAGCCAGAGTAGCGTGACCGGCAGCACGACAATAGCCCGGGTATGCGTGAATACCGTGAGCGCGGTCATGAGCGCGAGAACCATCATGCGCCCATATGTTGTTTTCTCCCATAGTCTATATGCCGCCACGGCCGCACAGGCCAGGACAAACATCAGGAACTTCTCGCTCAGCGCATAGGCCGCCTGCACAGTGCGGGACGGCATGCACATCACCAAGCCCGCCGCAAGAACAGATTGCGAGGCGGAAAGCTGGAAACGCCGGGCCAAACGGGCAAGCGGCCAGATGGTCAGCAGCGCAACGACAACCCCCAGCCAAATGGCGATGCGATAAAACATGCCAGGATCCGCAGTGACCCACCAGATAGGCGCAAGCGCAAACGACCACGAAGGAAAATATCCCGCACCCGTCACCGGAATGGACATCCCGGTTCCGGACAGGTACTTGGCATATTGCAGAAGCGTGATCTCGTCATATGGGAACGACGGGGCCACAGCGGTCAATGCCATATACCCGTGCAGGACAGCAGCCAAGACAACGGCCGCCACTGCGAGCACTCGCCACCGCGCCCTCATGAGACGTTCAAGAGTCGAAGACCGGGCAGCCGTTTGACGCCTGTGCCTTACCGGAACCGACGACGCGGCTGCACTGCCGAATAAACCTTCTGTCATGGAACTAACCTCAAGCCTTCCGAAGCGTGCAAACAAAACGACTGGTCAAACTCGCAGCGTACCTCTTGCCTTGAGGCCGCCGATCGTTCGTTGGGGCAACACACCTACCATAGTGCACTATGGTGTACCGCATGGCGTGCCACGAGGGGCGGGACACGGTACTGCATATGCCCAGTGGCACGACGCCGAACGAAGGAAACCAGACGAAAGCCAGCGCTCAGTCGTCGTTCTGGATGATGAATCTGTTGTCCGCCACGTTCTTCAGATGCCTGCCGTACGGTGATTTCTCGTATTGGGCGGCGGCCTGCAGCAGCTGATCGCGACCGATCCACCCGTTTTCATAGGCGATCTCCTCGACGACCGCGATAGGCAGGCCTTGGGCCTGCTGCACCGTGCGCACGAATTCTCCCGCCTCGTAGAGGCTGTCCATCGTTCCCGTGTCCAGCCAGGCATAACCTCGGCCCAGCGTGGTCACGTTGAGGCTGCCGTCCTCGAGATACATGCGGTTGAGATCGGTGATTTCAAGCTCGCCCCTGGCCGATGGCCTGACCTGCTTGGCAAATTCGCACACCCTCGAATCATAGAAGTATAACCCCGTCACCGCGTAATTCGACGACGGGTGCGCTGGTTTCTCGGCAAGGCTGATAACTTTCCAATTCTTATCGAATTCGACGACGCCGTACCGCTCGGGATCATCGACGTAATAGCCGAACACCGTAGCGCCGTGCTCCGAACGGGCCGCTCGTTTCAGCGTGTTTCCCAATCCGTTGCCGTAGAAAATGTTGTCTCCAAGCACCAGGGCGCACGCTTCTCCAGCGATGAATTCCTCGCCAAGGACAAACGCCTGCGCCAGCCCGTCTGGGGCGAGCTGGGCCTGGTACGAGAAATGGACACCATATTGCGCCCCGCTGCCTAGCAACCGTTTGAAATTCGGCAGATCGACCGGCGTGGAGATAATGAGGATATCCCGTATCCCCGCCATCATGAGCACGCTGAGCGGATAGTAGATCATGGGTTTGTCGTACACCGGGAGCAACTGCTTCGAGGTGACCATGGTCAGCGGGTACAGCCGCGTGCCCGAACCGCCTGCAAGGATGATGCCCTTCATGTGAGGATTTCTCCTTCGCCGCAGCAGCCGACGCGCAGCCAGCTACTATATTGTTAGTACGAAGTAATCCTATCCGTTGAACGAACTAGGTGCCAGCCCACATGCGTCTTTTCATACAAATTCCATGTCTCAACGAAGAGCAAACCCTACCGCTGGTGTTGGAGCACATGCCGAAAACCATTCCAGGCATCGACAGCGTGGAGCTGCTCATCATCGACGACGGTTGCTCCGACAACACCGTCGAAGTGGCTCGGAGGCTTGGCGTGCGGCATGTCGTGCGCCACGCCAAGCCCATGGGTCTGGCGCGCGCGTTCCGCGATGGCGTGGACTATGCGCTCAAGCACGGCGCTGACATCGTAGTGAACACCGACGGAGACAACCAATATCCGAGCGGAGCTATCGCCCAGCTCGTGCAGCCAATCGTCCGCCATGAGGCTGATATCGTGGTCGGCGACAGGCAGACCGGGAAAATCAGCGAGTTCAGCGCCTTCAAGAAGGCCATGCAGCATTTCGGTTCGTGGGTCGTCAACAAGGCCGCCGGCACGCATATCCCGGATGCGGCGAGCGGATTCCGCGCTTATTCGAAACGATCGCTGATCCAGCTCAATATCGTCACCGAATTCAGCTACTGCATGGAAACGATCATCCAGGCGGGCAACAAGCGCATCGCCATCGCCTCGTACGCGATCACGACGAACCCCAAAACCCGCGAATCCCGACTCTTCTCGAACATTTTCGAGCATATGGCCAAATCGGGCGGGGCGATCATCCGCAGCTTCCTGATGTTCAAATCCAATGTCATCTTCAAATGGGCGGCGCTGATTTTCGGCGTGCTTGGTCTGATTCCGATCATCCGTTTTCTGCTGTATGTCTTCCAAGGCGACGACTCAGGGCATGTGCAGTCGATGTTGCTCGGCGTCGCCCTGTTGATGATCGCCGCGGTCTGTTTCGCATTGCAGATCATCTCAGAGGTCCAACGTATCCAGCGACGACTTGTGGAAGACGAGCTCGAGCGCGTCAAAGAAATTCAATATTCTGCGCCGTACCAAGCTATGTGGGCCGAACAGGACGAGTGGGGCAACCAGAGCGCCGCGTTCGCTGACAACGAGAAAACAACTTGTTCGATGAAAGACAGCGCGACGGATTAGGCGGTTCCACACTGCCCAATGAGGCCGGCCCGTCGCCGCCTAGGCATGTCAGGAAATCGAGATGTCAAATCAGAGCGTCGATCAACTCGTGGTATTCTTCGCCAATCTGCACAAAATCGAAGCGCCTGGCGAGCGCCACCGATCGTCGGGAAAGTCGTTCGAAACCGTCGTCTTCACAGGAGAGCACCTTTGTAATCACTGCGTGCAGCGCCTGGACATCCCCCGGCTTCGTGAGATACCCATTCTCGCCGTCCACCACCGCCTCGCCGATGCCTGCGATATCCGAGGCAACGATGGGCGCGCCTGACGCCATAGCTTCCAGAATCGCCACCGGCAGGCCGTCCTTGTCCCCGTCCGCCGCAACGACCGAAGGGGCCGCGAACACATCGCAGGATGCATACAGCGGTCGCAACTCATCTTTAGTTTTCGGGCCAAGAAACTCACAGTCGATATCAAGTCGGGCAGCCAGACCTTTCAAGGAATCCCGTTCCGGGCCATTGCCAACGATCAATAGCTTCGCATCGATGTCTTGCATCGCCTGCAACAGGTATCGAGCACCCTTCTTCTCCACCAACCGGGCAACGAACAAGACGATCGGCTTACCGTAATGCCGGCGCAACCCGTTGTCGCGATGTTCCGGACCAAAGAACCGCAGATCCACCCCCATCGGGATCACTTCGACGTCTTCAGCATGCCGGTACCGTGTCTGCAACACGGTTTTGAGGTCTTGCGACACTACGGAGATCGCTCCGGCGCCGTCGATGACGCGTTGTTTGAGCTGCTTGAATGGGAATTCATTCAATGACGTAACGTCACCGCCGAGCCCAGAGAGCATATAGGGTTTTTCCCCACGCAGAAAAGAGTGAGTCACACCTTGGGGAACAAACCAGTTGACGAGCGCGGCGTCGCAATGCTTCAGTTCTCGTCTGGTAGCGAAATACTGCGCTATGAAGAAGAATGGCACCAAGAGTCCGCGGGTTTTCTTCTCCTTGATTCTGGGCACTATTGCACCTGGATAAGCCAGCGTCTGCAGACGGGCCACCGGGAAGTACATGAACCGTTTCACGGTAATTCCCTCCATGCGCTCGATAGTTTTAGCGCCGGGCGCAGCCGGCACCAAAACCGTCACCTCGTAATAACGCTTGAGTTGCATGCACAGGTCATAGATGAATTGCGGTTCAGTGTCATTCTGCCAGCGCGGAAACGTCGATGCCGTGACTAGTAGCTTTCGTTTCACTGCTGCTGATCCTTAAAGTAGTCGTACGTTTTCCTGATCCCCTCGTCGAGTGGAATGAATCCCGGAAGCGTACTGATGCGACGGTATTTCTCGATGTTGAGCACAGAATACGGCACGTCGACAGTCCGGGCGGGATTGTGAGTGATCAGAACGGTTTCCGGCAGCACTCTGCCTATCGTTTCCACCACTTGGGCGACCGTGGTCCCGACACCGCATCCGATATTATAGATGGTGTCGGGCTCCCCAAATCGCATAACGTCCAAAATCGCATGAATCGCGTCTTGAATGTAAATGAAGTCTCGCATCACTGAACCATCGCCGAATATATGAACGGCCTCGTGATTGAGAGCCATATATACCAGTTTCGTAACCAGACCCAGTGGGCCTTTCGGATTTTGGCCCGGACCATATGGATTTGAGAGCCTGATGATCTGGTGGCGTGTGCCGCTCCCGTGGGTGATCTCCCGCAACGATGCCTCTATGAGGACCTTCTGCAGCCCGTATGTATTGATGGGATCAGGCAGATCAGATTCACGGTTTGGCTTCCGCGCCGACCCGCCATAGACAGCCCCGCCGCTTGAGAGGAAGACGATACAGCCCACGCCGCGGCGTACGCACGCTTCAAACAGTTCCACGGATGGGATAAGGTTGGCGTGGATTTCCTTCGACGCCGCCCGCGCACTGCCCGGAACAGAAGTGCTCACAAGATGAACCACCAGATCCGCACCTGTGACGAGGTCATCAAAGCGATTATCCTTGAACGCGCCTTGCACATATCGTATAGCACCATTGGAACCGAGCGCAGATGGGTGGGAACGGTCAAAGACGGTGATGCGATTCTCAGGGTCTTCCCGGAGCTTTTCGGACAGATGTCTGCCGATAAAGCCGCAGCCCCCTACAATGACAATATTCACCTCGTTACTCCTCTACAATTTGTCGTATCGCGCGGTTATCGGATTCATGCCGTTGACTCATGCGATTTTCCTATGCTCTGCTGGAGAAAGCCGCTCATACGCGATCGAGATGAAGAACGCCAAAATATCGGCTATCGTAGCAATAACACGTATGGCAACCATGGCGACGGCAATGGCCGGCGAGCTCACTGAAGCGGGAACCACCGCGATCATAACAGCCTCTTTGATACCTATTCCAGCAGGTGCACCGGGGGTGATGAACCCGATGAGCCAGGAAAGCGTATACGCCGATATAAGGGTGAATGCGGGTCCGGGGCTGAACGGCTCGCCCAACAGCCAGTAGAATGTAAGCGCGAATAACACTCCCCCGGCAACGAGCGCCACGATATAGTAGCCGAGACACAGGCAGATTTTCCCTACTGTGCGCCTGGTAAAAAGGTACGAATATTGCACGATCTTCGACTTCGCCCACTCGCGCCTCATGTAGAGGGCGGCACCAGCACATATGAGGATGAGCGCTGCCATCGCCAACGCGACCCAGAAGAATCGGCTGCGCGAAAGCGTCGTCACAACATACGCTCGAAAAAACGCCAGTGATATACATAATGCCGAAAAGACATTCAGCAAAACGTCAGTGACCGTGGCGAAAGCGACTTGGATATGAGAGAGTCGATATCGCGCCGCAAGCTCGTTGCGACCAACATATTGGAACACGTTGCCGGGTATGTATTTCATAAGGTTAGATTTCAAATACACCGGCATCGTCTGAAAAAACGACACCTTTACATTCGAAATCGAAGACACCACTACCGTCCATGGGAAGCCGTTAGTCAGGACGATGACGGTTTGCAACACCGTGACCACTATGATTGGCAGTATCGCATCGGCCCGCAGCAGCATGGAATAATCGATATGCTGTGTTGTGAGTTTCCACACAACGAAACCGATGGCGACAACTGTGAGCGCGTTGCCGATGATCTTTATCCATTTGTTCATATCGTCGTGCACTCGCAGCCGGCAGCACCACGAAGGTCTCCGCAATAGTCCGCCTGCACTTCACGATCCGGCTCCATTAGCACCATCCTTCCAATGATTTGCGATACATCCGTCCGATTGCTCAGTCCTCGATAATCTCTAATCACCATACTATGCGAACGCAGCGAAACCGGTGCAGTAAACCAATGCATGCAAAAAACAATCCTCGTCGCTTCGAAATATCAGGGCTCTAGCGAGCCGCGTTTGCTGTCGGCGAATTCGCTGATCGACCACTTGCTCGAAATACACGGAGCTTGTCTGAAACCAGAAGATCTACGCGATAGACTGGTCGGCATGAAAGAGAATGCTGACACACGGGCGTCGATGATTGTCAATTTCGACTCCACCGAGCAGCTCAGACAATGGAAACTCATCGAGAACAGCGCACAGATCGGGCGCCAGCTGACCGAGGCACTATGGCTCAACGGTGAGAATCCTTGTGCCTGCGCGCGTATATTGAATACCCATCCGGAATTCGTTCGATATTTTTCAGGGATCCTGCGCACGGCCTACCTGTATTGCCCAAAAATCGTATTGACTGATGTACAGCTCTTTGATGGGTATTCTTCCTTCTTCTCGGCCCGGCTGCAGTCATCGATATTCTAGGCACTTCTTATAAGGATGAACCCGCCATTATCGTTTCAGGGCGTGAGAATAGTCTCGAAGATTCTCTTGTCGCCTGCATGTCCAAACGGATTAGCACACAGGACGAACCACTTAAACGCACCGTTTCCTCCTTTCGAAGCAGTGCTCTTGATATCTTCATTTCCGAGAAAATGTCATCTGAATTTACAGAACAATATTCGGAATCGTTCACTACAAGCCTGCAAAATGCCAACAGCACCTGCAGCAAGGCCGAGGTCATCGCTGAAGCCTACGCGACAATTCTTGGCATGCATGATCGCGTCGCAAACACGGGCAACGGAATGGACGAAGACGCCGGCCGCAGTGGGACAGACCATACATGCCTTTTGTTGGCGAGACGGTGGAACGAATGGTTCAACGCCGAAAAGCGCGGGCTGATCATTTACGAGAACCAGAACGATGCGTCAGCTCAAACGCATGTGTACAACGACAAATTCGACAAGAGGTTCAAACTGTATGCAGACCAGTACGGCGGTCTTCTCATAGACAAATACGCGGTATTACTGAAACAGAAACAGGGCAAAAGTTTCGATCAAGAAAAAATGCATCTGGCGGACGTTCGGCGCTCATTCATGAATCCGCGCCCTCGCTCCGAACGGCAGTAGACAGGTTATCAGCCATACCGAGGCGGTCATGCGCCTTTGAGTATATCGATAATGAAGTCGCGTTGGCTGACGATGGTTCCAAAAAACAACGAATCACTCGCGAAATATTACGTGACTGGTACCAGTTCATTTACCTGAAGACCATGGCGCACCATCTCGGCGTGTATCTCATGGCAGTGGACATTCCTAATAATTCATTCGCGCAAATCGCTGGCCGACACGCGGAAGACGCATCTATGACGCTTGCGGGTAAAATCACCGGCACGCTCGGAGAAATGCCTTTCACCCGTTTCGTCTCATTCCGATATGAGTGCCGTTCGGCAATCGCACGCTGGCAGGAATGCGGCCCTTCCACAGCGAAAAGGTTAAGGACGTTCCGCACGAAAACGATATCGTATTTGATTGAGCAGTCCCGAGCTGAACGTGACCTTGCAAACGATGCGAAGAACGTGCTGAAGGGAACGATAATTGCCTCAACGCTCGCCTTGGCATCAGCGCTGGTCGATACCTTCTGGTCCACCAGCAACACCCCAATCTGGCTTATTATCTGCGTAGCCTGGGGGCTTGCAGTCATACCGAATCTCATTGACGCCATGCAATGGATCGCCGGCGTGGAATCATCCAAACAAACAGTGGCTTTCGCCAACACATAGGCGAAGAACAACAGGAAGAGCGAAGCAATGTCCCAGTATGTACAAGAGACAAACGGCAACAGCCCATATGCGAAAGATTCCATGAGTCATCCGTCAAATGGCTCTTCAGATGTCCCGACACTGCACCCGCATAGTTTCATCATGCGAGACGATACACCTCCTCTGCGCGCGTTGCATAGCGAAACCGTATACCGAGAAAATGCTGGTGCCGATTTCACCGTTACGAAAGTCACGTTGAAAAATGTGCAAACTGGGGAACAATTCTCTGTTCACTATGTTTCGGTGAAGGATGGCCATGCGGGAGCAGTATGTGTTGCTGAACTTGCCGATAGCGGATGTCTGCTATTTGCCCGCCATTGGCGGCCAACGGTGCAAAGCTGGGCTTGGGAATTTCCTCGCGGCATGGGTGAAACGGGCGAAAGCGGGGCAACGACAGCCATACGGGAATTCCGTGAGGAAACAGGAATGAACGCCGTGGCTGATTCAAGCCGTATTCTGCAATACATTCATGCGGATACGGGAGTGCTCAAAGATTCTATTGCCGTAGTGTCGTTGGTCGTAGAAACCAGCGAAAACACGATAGGCGAGAATGCGGCCGTGCAGCGTGAGCATGATTGGGAACTCGCGCATATGCACTGGATCAAGATAGCCGACATCGAGACGATGATTGCACAGGGGATGTTCAACGATGCAATCACCTTAGCGGCATATGCCATTTGGAAAACCAACAAAAACCTGCGGTAAATGTCGCTCTCGGAAATTTACGGCGAACAGGTTTCAGCATATGTCGGAGAACGATTTGCATACCGAGCAGATATAACCCGCCCGCGAGGATCGCTGCTGGTTTTTATTTCCTAGGCGTATGCCCCTCACTGCCCTTGCCGCTCATACCGCGCCTCAGTGGCCGCCTTGGCCGGCTCCCACCAGGAACGATGCCGCGTGTACCACTCGATGGTCTGGCGCAGCCCGGTATCGAAATCAGTATGCTGAGGCCGCCAACCCAGCTCTGTGCGCAGCTTGGTCGAATCGATGGCGTACCGGCGGTCATGACCGGGGCGGTCCTTCACGTGGTCGAAATCGTCCGGGTCCTTGCCCATGACGCGCAGAATATCGCGCAGCACGGTGATGTTGTCGCGCTCGCCGTCGGCGCCGATCAGGTACGTCT
>NZ_JALCCV010000020.1 GCF_022640935.1 Bifidobacterium sp. | reverse complement strand
GTCGACGATGGGCTTCCAGCCGATTTCGTAGGCGTCTTGGAAGTATTCGAGGTTGTCGTTGGTCATGTACGGCGCGGGGTAGTAGACGCGGCCGATCTTGCCCTCCTTGCGGATTTCGATCTTCGAAGCGATCGGGTGAATCGAGCTCGTTGAATGGTTGATGTACGAGATCGACCCGGTCGGCGGCACGGCCTGCAGGTTCTGGTTGTAGATGCCGTCGCGCAGGATCGCGTCGCGCAGCTCCTCCCAGTCCTGCACACTCGGAATGTGGATTTCAAAGTGTTCGAAGAGCTCTTTGACGCGCTTGGTGCGTGGCTCAAGGGAACGGCGGCCGTCGGTGTACTTGTCGAAGTAGTTGCCCTGCCCGGCCGGCTTCGCGTAGTCGCTGGTCGGGAAGCTCTCGAACGCGCGGCCGCGTTCGAGAGCGAGCTCGTGTGAGGTCTTGTAGGCGTTGTAGGCGACCGTCATGAAGTACATGTCGGTGAAGTCTAGGCCTTCTTCGGAGCCGTAATGGATGTGCTCGCGGGCGAGGAAGCCGTGCAGGTTCATCTGGCCTAGGCCGATGGCGTGGCCCTCGTCATTGCCACGGCGGATGGAGGGCACGCTGTTCATCTGCGTGTGCTCGGAGACGGCATTGAGCGCTCGTATGGCGGTCGAGACGGTGCCGGTCAGGCCACCGTCCATCGCCTTGGCGATGTTGAGCGAACCGAGGTTGCACGAGATGTCGCGGCCGATGTGCTCGTAGGTGAGGTCTTCGTTCAGCACGCTGGGTTCCTGGACCTGCAGGATCTCGGAGCACAGGTTGCTCATCGTGATGCGGCCTTCGATGGGGTTGGCGCGGTTCACGGTGTCTTCGAAGAGGATGTAAGGATAACCGGATTCGAACTGGATCTCGGCGATGGTCATGAAGAATTCGCGTGCGTCGATGTAGGTCTTGCGGATGCGGTCGTCGGCCACCATCTCGTCGTAATGCTCGCTCACTGAGATATCGGCGAAGGGCTTGCCGTAGACGCGTTCGACGTCGTAGGGGCTGAACAGGGCCATCGGGGCCTTGCGCTTGGCCAATTCGAAGGTGATGTCCGGGATGACGACGCCCAGCGACAGTGACTTGATGCGGATCTTCTCGTCGGCGTTTTCGCGCTTGGTGTCGAGGAAGCGCAGAATATCGGGATGATGCGCGTTGAGGTACACTGCGCCGGCGCCTTGGCGCGCGCCCAGCTGGTTGGCGTAGGAGAAGGAGTCTTCGAGCAGTTTCATGACGGGGATCACGCCGCTGGACTGGTTCTCGATATGTTTGATCGGAGCGCCCTGCTCACGCAGGTTGCTCAGCAGCAATGCCACGCCGCCGCCGCGCTTGGAAAGCTGCAGGGCCGCGTTGATGCCGCGCGAGATGGATTCCATATTGTCTTCGATGCGCACGAGGAAGCAACTGACCGGCTCGCCGCGCTGCGCCTTGCCAAGGTTCAGGAAGGTCGGAGTGGCGGGCTGGAAGCGGCCGGAGATGATTTCATCGGCGTACTTGACGGCGAGCTGCTCGTCGCCTGAGGCCAGTTCCAGTGCCACGGCGGCCGAACGCTGCGGGAAGTCCTCGAGATACTGCTTGCCGTCGAAGGTTTTGAGCGCGTAAGAGGTGTAGAACTTGAACGCGCCGAGGAAGGTGTCGAATTCGAAGTCTTCGGATTCGACGTGGTCATAGAAGGAGTCAAGGAATTCCGGGCTGTACTGGTCGAAGACGGCCTTGTCGTAGTACTGGTTGGCGATGAGATACGCGAGTCGCTCGGCGGTAGAGCCGAACTTCACCGTGTTCTCGGCGACATGGCCGGTCATGTAGACGCGCTCGGCCTGCTTGTCCTTGTCGAACTGGATGTTGCCGTCCGCGTCGTACAGGTTGAGCATGGCGTTGAGCGAGTGAAAGTCATGCGCGGGGTCGTATTGGTCCTCTGTATCGCTGGTTCTGTCCATAACCAGCGCGGTGCTGTCGGTGATTGCCATGAGGCTGTCCTTTGATGTGATGCGTATGG
Source organism: Bifidobacterium sp. (assembly GCF_022640935.1). GTDB lineage: Bacteria > Actinomycetota > Actinomycetes > Actinomycetales > Bifidobacteriaceae > Bifidobacterium. Next base: position 37,463 of record NZ_JALCCV010000020.1, on the reverse strand, counting down.
ATTGCGTAAAAATGAAGTTGTGCGTGGCGACTGCGTGCGCTGCCGGCCAAGCGGTGCAGCGGCTTAGCGGCACGATTAGAAGCGTTTGCCAGCGGCTTCTCCCGTAGCGGGGATCCCAATTGAGTACGGAGAAACAACTTGGCTATCTTCGTGTATATAAGAGCTTTGCCAATTGCAGCCAGCAAGTCCTGGCTGAAGCTGCGCAGCCCTTGTTAGACGCCATCCCCAACCGGCTGACGCGCCTTCGAGAAGAAATCGAGCAACCCTTGCCGCACGGCGGTCTGATCCTCCGGGGTGCCCATGAGCTCGAAACGATACATGAACGGCACTTTGCATTTCGCCGAGATGATGTCGCCCGCGATGCAGTAGCCCTCGCCGAAGTTGGAGTTGCCTGAGGCGATGACCCCGCGGATGTATTCGCGATTGCCCGGATCGTTGAGGAACTGCTTGACCTGGGTCGGCACGGCCTTGTGGGCGCTGCCGCCACCATACGTTGGCACGATGAGAACATACGGTTCGCGCACGTTGAGCGCCGGGTCCTTGGGACGCAGCGGGATGCGGTAGACGTTGATGCCCTCATCCTGGAAATGGCAGCTGTCGACGAAGCGTGCAGTATTTTCCGAAGCTGAAGAGAAGAAGACGATCGCTCCGATCGTTTCTCCTTGCGCTTCATACAACGGCCCGCTGAGCGCGCCGGTCTGCGTTTCACTCATGCCGGCACGCTCAGCGAAGCGGCACTGTGAGCTGTTCGAGGCGCGGCTATTTCCTGCGCGGCCAGCTGCTTGATAAGGTCGGGACGGTACCCGCTCCACGAGGCATCGGGGGTGATGACCACCGGGGCCTGGCGGAAGCCGGCCTGCTGCAGCTGCTCAAGCGTGGAAGGATTCTCGGCCAAGTCGACGACGTCGAAGTCGATGCCCTGCTTAGTGAGCTGGCGTTTGGTGGCCTCGCACTGCGGGCAGCGGTACTTGGTGAAGACGGTGACGGTCATGGCTTTCCTCCAGGTTATTGCTTCAATGTGTCTGGCTACATAGATTACATGCATGTGATTTGGAAATAAACACCATCTCTAGTGGCGTGTCGAAGCTTCGACCACTAGATATAGTACTTAGTGTTCTCGAAAGCCTACGGCCGCAAGAGATTTCGACCTTATGGCCCATCGCGGCGCAATTGTGGAAATGTTGAATAAATCACACCGGCGTAGTTTGGCTAGCACTTTTTTCCGCCGTGCCATCCTCGCGCAACGCTTGGGCCACGGCTCGTGCCGCCTGCTCGATCTGGAAGATAACGGCATGGGCCTGATCGTCGTCACGCGCTGATTCGAGGAGCCGCATGCCGCTGGACACCAGACCTCTGGTGAGTGCGGCCCCGGTGCGCGGCGAGCTCGGGCATAGCTGGCGCCACGCGCGGATGATGGGCATGGCGATCGAGGCATGGAAATCAGGTTTGCCGCCGGTATCGGCGTTGGCGGTGTCGGTGTTATCGGGGCTGGCATGGCCAGTGGCGGCAGTAGCGGCTGCATTTTCAGATTTGAGGCTGGGCCCAGGATCCGGCTTGGATGCATGCGCCGTCGCGTTGCCGGTGGCATGCAGCCGCATCATCCAGCCATGCCCATGAATCGAGGTCTGTTCGAGGTTGATGCGTACCCAGACGGCGATGACTTCGACCGGATCGCTTACTCCAACCAGTCCATCTTCAAGCGCCTTGCGCCAATCGGGCAAGTGGCGCTGCAGGAGCTTGCGGCGCAGATCGTCCATGTTTTTGACATAGCGATAGATCGAATTCCGGGCGATTCCCGCTCCTTCGCCCACAGCTGCAGGCGTGAGCGCGTCATTGCCTTGGGTCTTCACGATTTGTTCCGCGCAATCGAGCAACGCATTCATCGTGCTGCGGCGGTGCTCCTCGAGATTCGCCTCGCTGATACGTGGCATTGATGCCCGGGTCCTTTCCTCCGACAATCGGATTTCCTCCGCAAGCCCAAACCTCTGTGCGAGGGCGGCGCCTGCAGGCGCGTTTCCCTTGCGGCCTGTCTTGTCGGATGCATTCCAGCGGATGCCGTAAACGCGAAACGGCCGCGAGACCGCCTGTCGGGCCGGCTCGCGGCTGCCTCGGACGGGCATCGTCGCCTGCGCTGTTTCAGCCGTCGTCGTTCCCGCTATTGCCGCACTGTCGTGTGCCGCCGCGGCGCGGTTTTGCACAGCAGATTACGGGTCGGCATGGACGGCTGCGGCGGTCTGCCGGTGTGCCCATATCAGTTCCCGTCATGCTGCCATCGATGCCTCTCCATAGCGTTTTCATGGCGCTTTGGCCGCCCCTCGGCGTCGTTGATATTCGAAGCGTTCGCTGTGGGAAGGAATACGAGACGGATGGTGCGTGTCTCAAGCGTGCGGGATAGACTGATGTGGCGTATAGCGGATATGTCGAATTCGCACAACCGATCTGAAAGGCGAGGCATATGGCCGAGGCAACAGCAAACATTGGGGTTATCGGACTCGCAGCCATGGGTTCCAATCTGGCGCGCAATCTGGCGCATCACGGCAATACCGTGGCGCTGTACAACCGTCACTACGAGCGCACGGAAAAGCTCATGGCCGAGCATGGCAGCGAGGGCAAGTTCGTGCCCTCCAGGACCATCGAGGAATTCGTCGCGTCGCTGAGCAAGCCCCGCACCGCCATCATCATGGTCAAGGCCGGCGCACCGACCGATGCGGTGATCAACGAGCTGGCCAATGCGATGGAGCCGGGCGATATCATCGTCGACGGTGGCAATTCATATTTCAAGGACACGATCCGGCGCGAGAAGGAGATCCGCGCTCGCGGCTTCCACTACGTCGGCTGCGGCGTCTCCGGCGGCGAAGAGGGCGCGCTCAACGGCCCGTCCATGATGCCCGGCGGCACTGAAGAATCCTGGCAGACGCTCGGGCCGATCCTCAAGTCCATCGCGGCAGTCGCCGAAGGAGAGCCGTGTGTGACCCATATCGGAGAGAACGGCGCAGGCCATTTCGTCAAGATGGTGCACAACGGCATCGAATACGCCGACATGCAGCTGATCGCCGAAAGCTACGACTTGATGCGCCGTGGCCTGGGCCTTGAGCCGGGCGAGATCGCCGACGTGTTCGGCCAGTGGAACACCACCGAACTCAATTCATACCTCATCGAGATAACGGCCGAGGTGCTGCACCAGACCGACAAGAAAACCGGCAAGCCGCTCGTGGACCTCATCGTCGACCATGCGGGCATGAAGGGCACCGGCACCTGGACCGTGCAGACCGCGCTTGCGCTGGCTATCCCGGTCACCGGCATCGCCGAAGCGGTGTTCGCCCGCGGCCTGTCCAGCCAGGCTGCGCAGCGCGAGGAGGCCGCCAGGCAGCAGCTGACCGGCCCTGATGGTTCACTGAACATCCCCGCCGACGAACGCGAGAGTTTCATCGAGGATATTCGCCATGCACTCTATGCCTCGAAGATCGTCGCCTACGCGCAGGGCTTCGACGAGATCAACGCCGGCGCGAAGGAATACGACTGGAACATTGATCTGGCAGCCGTCGCCCGCATCTGGCGCGGCGGATGCATCATCCGGGCACAGTTCCTGAACGTCGTCTCCGACGCCTTCGAATCCGGCGAAGCCAATGTTTCGCTGCTGTTCGCACCGTACTTCAAGACCGCAATCGAAGAGGCCCAGGAATCCTGGCGCCGCGTCGTGGCCCGCGCCGCCACCTACGGCATCCCGGTCCCGGCCTTCTCCAGCTCGCTGTCGTACTACGACGGTCTGCGCTCGAAGCGTCTGCCCGCTGCTCTCATCCAGGGCCAACGCGACTTCTTCGGCGCGCACACCTACGGCCGCATTGACGCCCCCGGCGCCTTCCATACCCTGTGGGCCGAAGACGGCCGCCCCGAGGTCGAGGCGTAGTATTTTCGCTCTTGCTCGAGTGCGATAGACGCACGGGGAACAGGGCGGCATCTCGGCCTTTGCGCCCTGTTCGTGACGCCGATCCTAGCTGTCCGTCACAGCAGGGGGCGTTGACTAGGAGAGATGCTGCCTTGGTGCGACTCCAAACTGGGATTAGCGTCACGAAAGAGGAGCATCAAAGGCGAAATGCTGTTCTATTCATGGCTCTTGCCTGAGGAAGGCCTGATTATTGTTGCAGGGCTTTCGCCGCGGCATCGGCGTTGGCGAACCAGATGAATTCGTCGGTGCCGGCGGCGAATGACGACGGATAATCGGGATTGTCTGGTTTGACGAAAACCTGGGCGATGGCGTCGGCTTTGGCGGCCCCGGCGGTGAAAAACCAAGTGCGGCGGCTGCGGGCCAGCAGCGGGGCGGTGAGCGAGAGCCGCAGCGGAGGCAGTTTCGGCGAGTGGCTGACGCCGACGACGAGTCGATCGGCGATGTTGATTTCGGTGTGGCCGGGGAAGAGCGAGGCGTAATGGCCGTCTGGACCCATGCCGAGGATCAGCAGATCGAACGCCGGCTGCTCGCCGAGTTCCGACGTGAGCTCGTGCTCGTATCGCTGCGCGGCGGCATCCAGCAACTTGTCGTTATCCGTATCGCTGGCCGCGGCGATCTGTTCTGCCGAACGGGTGTCGGCGGGCATTTCGTGGATATTCGCCGCAGGAAGGCGGCCATCGTCCACCAGCGCATCCAGGAATCTGCGCCGGGCCTGCAGGGCGTTGCGGTCCTCGTCATCGGCGGCGACGAAACGTTCGTCGCCCCACCAGATTTGGACGCGCGGCCAGTCGATGATATCCGTCAACGGGTTCGAAGACATGTAGCTCAGTGCCTTCAGGCTGTCGGAGCCGCCGGTGAGCGCGAGATCGAAACGCCTTGGTGCCGGCTGCGTGCCGAGCGTGTCCACAATCGCCAGCAGTGTGCGTTGCGCCCCGGCCTGGGCGATGGTGTCGCTATCGCGATACACGACGAGTCGGCGTTCGGCCATATCGGATCCCCCTTTTATCATTGCGAATATTGCCGCTACGAAACATCGCATGCGTTCATGCGAATGGCTGCGAACCGGCCCTTGCGGCTGCAGCCATTCACGTAGTCAAGCAAACAACTCAAACACATGGCTCAGCTGTACATCAGGTCCCAGCCGGAGTTGATGACTTCGGCGTACACCTCGTCGGGTTCGAGCCGGCGCAATTCCTCGATCAGGCAGTCCACGTCGGAACGGATGGGCATGGAGATCGGCTGCGGCGCCTGATTCGGCTGCCACACGACAGTGTGGTCCTCGGCGGGCCGTTCGAGCGAGATCACGCCGTCCTCACGGGTCAGGTACACGCCGGTTATCGCCAGCGCGTCCGGCACGATTTCCAATTCGACCGGCACGTCGAGCCGCAGACGCAGCCAAGCACGCAGCAGGTCGAGCGGCAGGAAGTTCTTCGGGCCGGCGACTTTCGCCTTGAGGATCGGCAGGTACGGCGGTTGGTCGAGCATCGAAGCGAGCATCGCGCGCCACACGGTCAGACGCGTCCACGACAGATCGACATCCTCGGCGCATAGATTACGGCGCAGCCGTTCCATCGTTGCCTCGGGGTTGCCGGAGTGCATCGCATCGGTGATGCGGCTGCGGGCCATCGCGCCGAGCAGGTCCTTGGACGGTACGGCGGGCGGATTGGTCGGCCACCATGCCACGATCGGCGCGTCGGGCACGAGCAGCGGGATGACAAGCGTGTCCTGATGGCGGATCAGCCCGTTGCGTGGGTGCAGGATGATGATCTCGCCGGCCCCGGCGTCCGAGCCGAAGCGCACTTGGGCGTTGAGGTTCGAATCATCGTCCTGCGGGTCAATGTCGGAATTATTGTCCGGCACGATCGCGATGACACGGCACGGGTGCTCGCGGCTGGCAGCGTTCGCGATCTGCAGTGCATGTTCGAGCTCGGAGTCCTCTGTGACGACCAGCAATGTGAGTACGCGGCCGGTCGCGGCCTCGCCGCGCTCCTCGTGCAACTCGTCGATCTTACGGGAGATCTCGCTGGTGTGGGTGTTGGGCATATCGATGATCATGGCATCCTCCAATGGCGGCCTTCGCGCTTCAGCATCTCATCGGCCTCGGCCGGTCCCCAAGTGCCGGAGCGATACGGCTGCGGCCGGCCTTGGGTGGTCCAGAACTCTTCGATCGGGTCGAGGATCTTCCAGCTGAGGTTGACTTCCTCGGTGGTGGGGAATAACGGCGGATCTCCGAGCAACACGTCGAGAATCAAGCGTTCGTAAGCCTCCGGGGAACTTTCAGTGAACGAGCGGCCGTAGCTGAAGTCCATCGACACATCGCGCACCTCCATCGAGGAGCCGCCCGGCACCTTGGAGCCGAAGCGCATGGTCACGCCTTCGTCGGGCTGCACGCGGATGACGATCGCGTTCTTGCCCAGCTCCTGCACCGCCGTATTCTCGAACGGCAAATGCGGGGCGCGTTTGAAGACGACCGCGATTTCGGTGACGCGCTTGCCCAGTCGCTTGCCGGTGCGCAGGTAGAACGGCACTCCAGCCCAGCGCCGCGTATCCACGTCGAGGCGAATCGCGGCGTAGGTTTCGGTCGTGCTGTCGGGCGAAACGCCTTTTTCGTCGAAATAGCCACTGACGCGGGTAGAGCCTTGCCAGCCGGCGGCGTATTGCCCGCGAGCGGTGTTCGCAGCGAGGTCTTTGGGCAGGCGGACGGCCGAGAGGACCTTGGACTTTTCAGTGGCCAGATCGTCGGCGGAGAAGCTCACCGGCTCCTCCATGGCGGTCAGGGCCATGAGCTGCAGCAGATGGTTCTGAATCACGTCGCGGGCGGCGCCGATGCCGTCGTAATATCCTGCGCGACCGCCAATGCCGATGTCCTCGGCCATTGTGATCTGCACGTGATCGACGTAATTCGAATTCCAGATCGGCTCGTACATCGTGTTCGCGAAGCGCAGCGCGAGCAGGTTCTGCACGGTCTCCTTGCCCAGGTAATGGTCGATGCGGAAGACCGAGCTGGGGTCGAATACCTCGGAGACCACGCGGTCGAGCTCCTTGGCGCTGGCCAAGTCGCGGCCGAAGGGCTTCTCGATGATGACCCGTCGCCACGCGCCTTCGCTGGAACGGGACAGGCCGGATGCGGCGAGCTGCTTGGAGACGATGGGGAAGGCGCTGGGCGGCACGGACATGTAGAACGCGTGGTTGCCGCGCGTGCCGCGGTCGCGGTCGAGTTCCTGCACGGTGTTGCTCAGGCGTGTGAAGGCTTCGGAATCGTCGAATGTGCCTTGCACGAAGCGGATGCCTTTGGCGAGATTCTCCCACGTCGAATCCTTGAATGGCGTGCGCGAGCCCTTCTGGACGGCGGCCTTGACGAATTCGATGAAATGCTCGTTCGTCCAGTCGCGGCGGGCGAAGCCGATCAGGCTGAAGCTCGGCGGCAGCAGGCCCCGGTTGTCCAAGTCGTAGATGGCGGGCAGCAGTTTCTTCTGCGCCAAGTCACCGGTGACGCCGAAGATCACGAGGCTGCAGGGGCCGGCGATGCGCGGCAGGCGCAGATCGCGCGGGTCGCGCAGCGGGTTGCTCCAAGAAGTGGAATCGTTCATGATTCACCATAGTAATGTCGCCGCGCCTGATTGACACGAAAGTATCGCCATCGACGATATGGATTCGATGTATGGAATATCACACTTGAGGGGTCCAAGGGACGCAGTCCAGGGCGTTATTCATTGAGATTTTCGGCGATGATGTCCGCAAACCGTTCCCGCACAGCCGGATGCGTGGCGATTCTTGCGCGCAGGACGTCGATGAGCAGCACTCTGATCACCGACCATTGCCGGTATCGCATATATGAGGAGAGCATGTCGCCGATGCCGCCGGCACCGATAAGCCCCAGCACGGCGGAGGCGCGCACATTGACCTCGAAACGATAGAGTCAGAAGGAAAAGAAGGTCGGTTCGATACCCGCCCGCACTACCCTCGTGATGGTGCGCGTTGCGGCATCACGAGGGTAGTGCGGGCGTTGCGAATGCTATCGGCGGCGCCGATCCTCCGCTAGAGCACTTTCGAGAGGAAGGACTGCAGGCGCTCGCTCCGGGGATTGCCGAAGATCTCGGCGGGGGTGCCCTCCTCGTCGATCACGCCTGCGTCGGTGAAGATGACGCGGCTGGCGACCTCGCGCGCGAAGCCCATCTCGTGCGTCACCAGGATCATCGTCATGCCTTGTTCGGCCAGGCGCCGGATGACCCCGAGCACGTCGCCGACCATCTCCGGATCGAGGGCCGAGGTGGCCTCGTCGAAGAGCATTACGGCCGGGTTCATCGCCAGCGCGCGGGCAATGGCGACGCGCTGCTTCTGCCCGCCGGACAAGGATGCCGGTCGGGCGTCGATCTTCTCTTCGAGCCCGACGAGCTTGAGCAGGCGCAGCGCGGTCTCATGAGCCTCGTCCTTGGGAACCTTGCGCACCATGATGGGCGCGAGCGTGCGCCCTCGGTCTGGCCGGCATCAACCGATTGGATCGCGCCGCGGATGATCTCGGTCAGGTACGAACCCGAGGTGAGCGAGAGCGTGAGCAGGTCGGAGATCCACAACCAGTTGGGCAGCGCATGCCCGACGAGCTGCGGGATGCCGTAAGCCAGCACCGGGTAGTCGTCGAATACGGCTGCCGCATTGCCCGCCTTGACCATCTCGTACATGGTGGCCGACTGGTCGACCGATTTCACGGTGAAGCCGTATTTGCCGGCGATGGATTTGGCGTAGCTTTCGCCTTCGGAGCCGGTTTTGACGGTGACGGTCTTACCTTTGAGATCGCCGTATTTCGTGATGGTCTCGTCGTTTTTGGCGACTGCCATCTGCACGCCCGACTGAAAATAGGGGTCGGACAAGTCGTAGATCTGCTCCCGCGTTGTCGTGACCGCTGGTTGGAACCTAAGGTGCAAGCGTTACGAACATGTTACGCAATGGTGTGCAACGTGGTGTGCAACGTGGTGCGCAGCTGTGTGCGACGTGGTGTCGCTATGCGATATCCGGGAAAGGCAAGGGAATCTCGCGCCCGGCAACGAAGCGATGGGTGATGCTGCGATCGTCGCCGGCATAGATGTAGCGTTCGAGTCGCTCCTGCGGGGAGAGGCCGAGCGGGTTGTCGTCTTCGCGGATGACCAGCGCGTCGAAATCATAGCCCGGCTCGAAGGAGCCTACTCTGCCGAAGAAGGAGCCGCCGGCCTTGGTGGCCATATAGAAGGCTTCAGGCAGCAGCAGCGGGCGCTCGCCCTGATGCTCGGGCAGCATGCTGAGCATTTTCGACGCCTCGATTGACTGCACGATGTGGTGGTTGATGTCGGGCACGTGGCCGGCCCCGACATCGCTTGCGATGCTGATGGTCAGGCCGTAGTCGAGGTTGCGCCGCACTGGCATGATGCCGCTGGTGAGATTCATGTTCGACTGCGCACAGTGGGCAAGATACACGTGGCGCGCCTTGAGCAGGGCACGCTCGCGTTCGCTCGTATGCACGCAGTGGGCCATAATCGTCCTGCCCTCGGGCATCAGGCCATAATGCTCGTAGACCTCGGCGTAACTGGGGATGTCCGGGTGCAGCTCGCGCACCCAGTCGATCTCGCCGAAGTTCTCGTCCAAATGCGACTGCACCGGCAGATCGTAGCGCTCGACCAGCGCGCCCAGACCCTGCATCAGTTCGGGCGTGGTGGAGGGCACGAAGCGAGGCGTGATAATGAAGCCGATGTCAGGCGTGAGCTCGCGGGACTTCTCGATAAGCTTCTGCGTGGCGGCGAGGCTGTCGTCGGTGCTTTCGATGAGGCTTTCGGGCGCATTGCGGTCCATGTTGACCTTGCCAATGACCGGGCGCAGTCCCGAGCGCTGGCTCAAGCGCATCAGCTCGAGCGTGGACCCCGCGTGCAACGTCGCAAAAGCACTGAATCGCAGGGTTCCCACAGACCAGAGTTTGTTCAGAAAGCGCTTGTACCAACGCTGCGTTATCTCCGGGTCGGCGAAGTTCGCCTCAGCCGGGAAGGTGTAGCGCTCAAGCCAGGGGAGCAGCTCATAGTCGAAACCCAGCCCGGCCATCGGATACTGCGGTGCGTGGATGTGCAGATCGTTGAATCCGGGGATGATGAGCGAGCCGTTGCAGTCGGCCACCGGCAGATTTGCGTATTCGGATGGCAACGCCGACGTGATGCGTCGAACCGTGCCGTTGTCGACGATGATGAAGCCGTCTTCGACCACTTCAAAAGCGTCCGGCGTGGGGGTGTGCAGGATGTCGCCTTTGAAGATGCGGATGGTGGGAACAGCGGTGCCCGTGTCGTTGCGGTATGTGTTGTGCTGCGTAATGCCATCCATGAGTTCCGTCCCTATCTTCGCCCTCGTCCGCGCGTGCGCCGCTATTCGAAATAGATCTGAATTTCTGGCACGGGGAAGCTCGAAGGAGAATGTAGCACACCAGTATAAAGTCAAAAGAACGAACTCGCGGCTTATGCCGACTGATTTACGGGGAAGGGACGCTCTGGGCCAATGCATTGCCGGCGTCATTGGTGAAGGCGGCTTACCCGACGCCCATTAATCGCGTCTGCCTATCAGCGCGATGGCGATGCGCGTCGTGGTGCCTTGGATGCTGGTCTGGGCCACGCCGATTGAGCCGCTGTAATGCATGGCGATGTCGCGGGCCAAGGCGAGTCCAAGGCCGTAGCCCTGATGCGAGGAAGCCGGAATCGGCGGGCGGAAGCGTTGGAAGAGTCGTTCCGAGTGGATTAGCCGATGGCGCCTGACAGCTTCACCGCGTGCGGGCGCTCGTTGATTTGCGCGAGATCGGCCACATCGGCATCGTAGAAGCGGCCGAGGTCGTGGCGGAACTTCTTCAGGCTCTCCTGCGACGAATAGAGCATGTGCCCGGCCGGGTAATATGTGAAGGCGATGTTGCCGCGCAATGGCTCGGGAAGTCCCATGTGATCGAAATCGTATTCGGTCTGGTTGAAGGGCGTGCACAGGTCGTAAATGCCATTGCCGACGAGCACTTTGAACGCGGGCTGCCGGCTGACGGCCACCGCGAGATCGTCCGTGACCTTGGGAAATGGGATGTTCTGGCCCCACGAGGTTTTGGCATGTTCGGGCAGCTTGTGCCACCAGGTCCAGCCTTTGCCCGGTTCCGTTGACTCCCAATCGAAGTTCGCGAATTCCTGGCGTTCCCTCGTATCGTCCCACTCCAGCTCGTCGCGCAGATAGGCGTTGACCAGACTGGCATAGGCGGGCCCGAGCAGAGCGTCATCAACCACGAAGGTCTCGTCGTCGCTGACGGCGTCGAGGTCATACCCGGAGGCGCGCCCGTCGTAGCGACCGACGATCGTGCCGTTGTCACGCAGCAGCTGCTTGCGGAATCGCGTATCCAGCACGCGCAGGTCGGAATCGAGCACATATTGCTCGCTCAACCCCGTCAGCTCGGCATAGCGCCTGGCGACGGCGGCTTTGGTTTCCGGGTCGAGCGTGGAGCCTTGCGCCAGAGCGAGGCGCAGCGGGCCGTTCGCGAAGGCGCGAGCCTGCTGCAAATGCTCCGTAATCTCGACATCGGTCGCCGCCTTGCCATGGTATTTCGCGACCGAGGCGAAAGTGGGGAAGTAGCCGATATAGTACTGGTCGCTGGTGTCGAGCGTGAAGGAGTAATCGAGGATATTCGAAATCAGCGTCAGGCCATTGAGGCTTACGCCGTCCTCCTGCAGGCGGTACGAGAGCGCGGCTCCGCGCGTGGTGCCGTAGGATTCGCCGAGCACGTATTTGGGCGAGTTCCAGCGGTGGTACGCGGTCAGGAAGGTGCGGATGAACGCGCTGAAGCCTCGCACATCGCCGTCCACCGACCACAGTTCGGCTTTCGCTTTCGCTGCGATGCGTGAGAATCCGGCGCCCGGGGCGTCGATGAACACCAGGTCGGACTTCGGCAGCAATGTGTAGGCGTTGTCGGTCAGCGAGTAGGGCGCGTGGTCTGCCGTTGTGTCGTTGACGGCGATGCGGCGGGGCGCGAGCGATCCGAGCAGCAGGAACGTGGTGGAGGAGCCGGGGCCGCCGTTGAATACGAAGGTGACCGGACGCCTCGGGTCGCTCTTGCCGTCGGCGTCGAGCGCCTGGAACGCGGTGTAGAACACGCTCGCCGCAGGCTTGACTTTTTCCGTGTCGATGTTCAGCGTGCCCACGGTCGCCTCGTACTGCCACTGTGTGCCATCCAGCGTGATGCTGTGGCGTGTGGCGTGCGCGCTCTGCGGCGGCAGCCGTTCGGCGTTCGCGGCGCTGTTCGTGTCGGTGGCGCCTGATGCGGATGGCGTGTCGGTCTTGGGCTGTTCGTCGGCCATGTGACTGTCTCCTAGGGTAATTGCGGAATGATTGGTAAAATATGCCCCCAGTGTATCCCGCGTTTGCGCACGCCGGGGGAAGGCGCTTATACGATTTTTCTATAGCATCGTGCAGCACGGGTCCGTGGCATCCGGCTTGCGATGCGGGCATGCTGCCGTGCTGCCGTGCGCAGTTTGCGCCGTGCGGGAATGTACGCAACCGTAGCGCAATGCCACCGGCTCATCTCGCACGGATCATCGCTATGATCTTGGCCGCGCCATAGACGCAGGTGCAGCTGAGCGCGACGAAGAAGCCGACCGGCATGTCGGTCATAACAGACAAAGCGATCGACACCCATATGCACAGCAGCGAGAACGCGCAAGACAGTATTCCTGCGCGCAACGGCCGTGAGCACAGCAGACATGCCGCGGCAGGGGGCGCCACGAGCAGACTGAAAAGCAGCATGGCGCCGACGACCGGCACGCTGGCCGTCGTGACGGCGGCAATGACCAGAGTGAACACGAATTCGACGAGCTGGTTGTGGACGCCACGCGCCTTGGCGAGTTCCGGCGTGACTGAGCTGAGCAGAAGGGGCCGCGCGATGATCGCCACGATGAGCACGCCGAGCATGGCCAAGCCGGTCATGACTGCCAGATCGGAATCCGCAACCGCGAGCACCTGCCCGAAAAGCAGCGCATAGACCTGATTGGTGTAGTCGTCGCTAAGGCTGAGCAGGAACGCTCCGCTGGCGAGCAGGAAGACGAGCATGAGGGCGATGACGGCGTCGCGACGCCGTTTTTTCCGCCCGAGCAGGGAAATCCCGACAGCCGACAGAAGAGCTGCGAGTCCCATGCCCACAACCGAGTTGACGCCGACTTGCGTGGCTGGGTGCGGGCCAGCACCGGATCCCCATGCCCACAACCGAGTTGACGCCGAGGTAGATGGCCGCCGCAGCACCGGCGAAGGAGCCATGCGGTATCGCGTGCGCGAGGAACGAGTCGCCGCGCAGCACGACGAATACGCCGATGATGCCCGCGCTCAGCGCCACAACGGTGCCAGCGATCCAGGTATTGGCAAGATAGGAGTCAAACATGCGCGTCCGCCTTCCGATCAGAGCTGGCTATGTATGCGGAGCCGCGCTCGCGATTAGCGTTGCGGGAACGGTCAATAGCATGCGTAACGTTGCCGCGTAGCCAGCTGACTAGCCGCGACAGCAGGTAGCAGGTCATCACGAGCGCGACGATGCAGAAGCTCACCGACCATGAATGCCCGTGCATCCACGAGTAGCTTTCGTATGAGATCACGATGCCGCCCCATACGCACAGCAGCCCGATCCCGCACGAGGCGAGCATTGCGTTCCGCACGCGCTTGGCCAGCAGCAGCCCGCAGGATGCCGGGCCGATCAACAATGCCGTGGATAGCACGGCACCGACGGATATGGAGCTCAGCGCGACGCTCAAGGCCAGCACGACCATGAACGCGCGTTGACCACGCCCGTTTTCACGCCGCGCGCGTGCGCCAGCTGCGGGGTGATGGTGACGAACAGCGCTGGGCGCCAGATGACGACGAGCATCAGCAAGCACAATGCCGACAGCACGATGGCCACGGGCATGATGCCGGGGCTGATGGCGAAGAGCGAGCCGAAGAGCACGTTGACCGAGGCGCTGCCGCCCGCGGGGCGCATGGTCGACAGGCTTAGGAACAGCGAGGTCAGGCCCATGCCAGTGCCCAGGATGATGCCGGTGGACACGTCGCGGCCGCGCAGGCGCTCGATGCCGATGGCGTGCATGCCCAGTGCTGCGAGAATGCTGGCAGCCACGAAGCCCCACAGTTGGCTGACGCCCAGCAGGAATGCGGCGGAGCCTCCCACCGAGGCGAGATCGGTGAGCGAATGGCCGGCGAAGGACTGTCCGCGCAAGACGGTCAATACGCCGACCAGTGCGGTTGCGATCACCACGACGGATCCAACAATCAGTGCGGTATGCACCTCCGGCACCGCCCAGAGCGCTGCGAAACCGCCTGCGGGCAGTGAAGGCGAAGGCGCTGCGAGGATGCTGTCTGGGGGATTGAAAGGAGGAGCGGCAAGCGGAAAAGCGCTAAAGGCGTCCATCGGACGATCCGCCTTCCTGCAATGCCGGGAATGGCTGCGAACCATCGGGGTTGTCGGCGTGATGCCCCGGCTCGCCGCCCTCATCGGCCAGCACGACGATGCGGCCCTGTGCGCGCAGCACGGTGATGGGGTGGCGGTAGAGCTTGCTGAGCACGTCGGTGCGCACGACCTCATCAGTGCGGCCGACCGCCGCGCGGCCTTGCGCGAGATAGACCACGCGGTCCAGCGCCCCGAGCAGCGGATTGATATCGTGCGCGGAAAGAATGATGCCGATGCCATTGCGTGTGCGGATCCGATCAAGCAGCGCCACGATGTCGGCGCTGTTGGCCGGGTCTAGATTCGCCAGCGGCTCGTCGAGCAGCAGCAGGGCGGGATCGGCGACGATAGCGGCCGCGATCATGATGCGCTGCTGCTGCCCGCCAGAGAGCCGCCCCACCGGCCTATCGGCATATTCGCGCGCGTCGACGCCCGCAAGCGCCGCGTCGACTTGGTCCCAGAAGCGCTTGCCGCGCAGCGAGACGCCGAGCCGGTGCCCGTCGAGTCCAAGGGCGACGAAATCCTTGGCCAAAAGCGGCAGATCAGGGTCGAGTTCGATTTTCTGCGGCACGTAGCCGATAGCGCCTATGTGCAGCCGTTTGCGGCCCAATACGGTGACGGTGCCCTCGAGCGGCGAAACGTCGCCGAGGATGGTTTTGAGCAGCGTGGTCTTGCCGGCGCCATTCGAGCCGATCAGCCCTACGAACTCGCCGCGGGCCACGTTCAGATCAATGCCGTTGAGAACGCTCCGGCCTCCGAGGGCTACCCGGAGGCCGGAGATGCTCAGCAACGGACGATCGGTATCGTCAGTTGGATTCATGGCTGGCTACGCTATGCTGTCTGTCGAAGTCTTGCTGCTTGCAGCTTGGGTGAGCGCCTTGAGCTCGGCCAGCATCCAGTCGACGTAGTGCATCTTGGTCGGCATGGTTTCATAGGCGGCGACAATCGGGATGCCGTTGGCCTTGGCGGCGGCCAGGTACTTCTTGGTCAGGTCGGAGACGACCTGCTCGTTGTAGACGAAGGCGGTGACCTGCTTGCCGTTGAACAGCTGCATCTGGGTGGCGGAATCCTGCGCCGATGGATCCTGGCCGTTCATGATGTCGGTCTGCAGCGTCCACGGGGTCTTGATGTTTACCTTGGCGTTGTCGAGCAGATAGTTGGCGACCGGCTCGGTTGCGGCGACGGAGACGTTCGGGTATGTGCTCTTGAAGGTGTCAAGTGCGTTCCAGTACTTCTGCGCCGAGGTGTCGAAGGTCTGGAGGTTGCTCGCGTAATCCTTGGCGTTCGAAGGGTCGAGGCGTGTGAGGGTGGCGGCGAGCGCGGACGCCACAGCGGGCATCGTCTCGGGCTTGTACCACAGGTGCGGGTTCGGGGTGTCGTCGGGCAGGCCGAGCACCTGCTGCGCGCTGATGACGGTGCGATCGGAGCTCGAGTGGCTCTTGAGCATCTTATCGAGCCAGTCGTCGTAGCCCACGCCATTGGCGATGACGATCTTTGCCGCTGCGATCTGCCTGGCGTCCGAGGGCTTGGCTTCAAAATCGTGCGGATCGGCGTTCGGGTCGCTGATGATCGAGGTCACCGTGACGTGCGATCCGCCGATCTGCTGCGCCACGTCGCCGTATTCGTTTTCGGCGGACAGCACGACGATCTTGCCGCCTGACGAGCCCGAGCCGTTGTCGGACGCTGAAGCCGAATTCGAAGAGCCGCACCCTGACGCGAGTCCCAGCGCTGCTGCCAGCACTGTGCCGAGTACGGCCCGCGCCACATGTTTCAACTGCATGAGTGATTATTCCTTTCATGGCCGTCGTCTGGATCGTTGGCTTTGGTATCCTCGGCTTATTCGGACGCGCGGTAATTGTAATGAAAACGATTCTCATTGTATAAGCTGTGTGGACAAACCAGACATATGCGCTGAATGAATGAGCAAGGCGGCGTCGGCGTTACCCGGATGCAACCAAGGGCGTGAGCCTTCGTGATATTCTGCTCGACGATTTGTTCAATGACCGCAGGCGTCATCCCGTCGGTCCCGGCGACTGAAAAAGGAATCGGCGGAATCGCTGGAACCGCCGGATAGCCAAGACAAGAAGAACCGCAAGAGGAAGGCGCTGCTTTGAAATGTGATTGTTCCGGGACCACAGTGCTGTTCAACACCGACACGCTGTCGTTCACGTTTATCAGAGACAACGCCGAGTGGCAGTCGGGAGCAGGAAGGACCGAAGAAGCCGATTCCGCCGGAACCGGCTCCTCGCCGCGGCTGATCTGCAAGGAGGGGCAGTACGCTTTCCAGGACGCAGCGTCGATCCATCATGAGATCCGCGAGACCGGGACGGGAATAGGCGTATACAGCACCTTCTCCGGCTTCGAAGGCGCAGCGTATACATTCAGTACGTACATTTGGATCGAGCGGGCCTCGGGCGATGTGATATGCGAGTGGATACCGCGCGACGAGGGCGGATTGCATGTGACCCGTGTGCTGTGGCCGGGTGAATTCGCATTCGACGATGGCAGCTCGGAGTCCTGTTCGCTGCTCACCCATCAGCAGGGTGTAATGCTGCCGAACGATTGGCCGATGCCGGTGGGCAATGCGGATATCGCCTTCAGCGGTCGCTTCTGCATGGCGGGCGGCTACATGCCATGGTTCGCGCAAATACGGAAACCGGGCCCGCAAAGTGCCTGCGCAGGGTATATCGCCATCTGCGAGACACCTTGGGACGCCGGGTATCAGATCGAGCATCCGGCGCACGGGCCCTACACCCATATGGGCATGCGGTTCGAACCCAGTCTGGGGCGGATGGCGTATAGGCGCAGGGTGCGGTATCGCTTCCTGTCGGATTGCGACCACACCGCCGTGTGCAAAGCGTATCGCGAATATGTCAATGGACGCGGACGATTGCGGACGCTGCGTGAGAAGGCTGTGCGCAACCCCGCCGTGCGCGATCTGATCGGCAGCTCCTGGGTGCATGTCGGCATCAAGTCGGACGTGCAGCCCGAATCGTCGTTTTACGACCATGACGACCCCGAAGCGAATCGGACGCTTGTGACCTTCGCGCAACGCGAGGAGCAGATCAAAGCGCTGCACGCGATGGGCGCGAGGAAACTTTATCTGCATCTTGACGGTTGGGGGGAGCCTGGCTACGACAACAGGCATCCCGATTATCTGCCGGCGTGCGCTGAAGCGGGCGGCTGGAACGGCATACGCTCGCTGATCGAGACCTGCCACGGCTACGGCTACATGTTCGGCATCCATGATCAATACCGCGACTATTATTACGCCGCGCGGACATTCGATGAACGCAATGCCGTGCATTTGCCCGACGGCTCGATTCCGGTCTCCTCGCGTTGGGCCGGCGGCAAGCAGACATTCCTATGCGCGCAGCTCGCACCGGATTATGTGCGGCGCAACTATGCCGAGCTGCGGCGCAACGGCATCGATCTCGACTGCGCCTACCTGGACGTGTTCACATGCAATGAGGGCGACGAGTGCGCTGACCCCGACCACAGGATGACCCGCCGCGAATGCTACGAACGGCGCAATGAGTGCTTCGAGCATCTGCTTGCGCACGGCATCCTCCCAAGTTCCGAAGAGGTCTCGGACTGGGCGGTCCCCAGTCTCGTCTTTTGCCACTACGCGCCTTACGATTTCCAGATGAGAGAGCCAGGCGGGCCGCGCCAAGGCATACCTGTGCCGCTGTACAACCTCGTCTACCATGATTGCGTGATCCAGCCGTGGATGATGGAGGATCACGGGGACGCCGACGACTACATGCTCTACGCTCTGCTCAATGGCGGCGCGCCGTATCTGGTGCGCGAAGGGCCCGCCGCCGGCGTCGACGGCATTACAGACGACATGGCGCACGCCACGACGGGGCATGATCTGGAACGCTGCGCCGTGGTCAGCGCTTTCCACGAGCGCGTCGGCATGCTGGAGCTGGCGCGGCATGAATTCGTCGGTGGTGATCCGCATATCCAGCGCTCTGTGTTTGCTGATGGCACTAGTGTGACATGCGATTTCCGCACACAGACGTACCAGGTCGACTAGCGCGGATCAGGCGAGGCTGCCACGATCCGGCCTGTAACCCGTTGCGCGAATCGGCCGCGAACCCTTTCCATAGGATTCGCGGCCGATTCGCGCAACGGACTGAATTCGCAGGCGACGCTGCGTCCTTTAGCTCATGGACGCCCTATTGCTTTTCGACGAAGGGCAGTACCGGGCTGCCGCCCCAGTCGAATTCGAGCGAAGAGATATCCTTCGTGGTCACTGCCACGGCGTTGACGTTGTACAGCGGCATGGACGGCAGGTCCCGCAACAGTATTTCCTCAGCCTGCTGATAGAGCTTGTTCGCCGCTTCCGTGCTGGAGGCCTTGGCCGCCTGCGTGAGAAGCGTGTCGAACTCGGGATTGCGATAATCGCCGAAGTTCGAGCCGGTGTTGGCGGCGTCCGTCGAATATATGGGTTTCAGATAATTCTCGATCGATGGGTAATCCGGTCCCCAATTGTCGTGGAACGCAGCGGTCAGCTTGCCAGCGCTTCCGGCAGTGAGATACTCCTGCTTGGTCGGCATGCCGTTCGCTATCGCCTTGATGCCCAGCGTGTTCTTGATCTGATTGGCGACTGCGTTGTACACGTCCCTGAAGTTAGGGCCATCGGCATTGTACGAGATCTCGAATTCGCCGCTCCATGGGCTTATGGCGTTGGCCTGCGCCCACAGCTGCTTGGCCTTTGCGGCATTGTATTCGAGCACGTCGCCGCCCTTGAGCGAATCAGAGTAGCCGTTGATCACCGGCGCGGAAAAGTCCTTGGACGGTGTCGCGGCGCCGTGAAGCACCTTCTCGGTGATCTGCTTGCGGTTGATGGACATGGATATCGCCGCGCGGCGCAGCCTGCCCTCCTCGCCGGTGAAATGCGCATACTTCTGCGAAATGCCGAGCGCAACGCGCGCCCCGCCGGGCTTGCTGTATCCCTTCACTGTGTTGTCGGTGAGGAATGTGGAAATGGCCGCAGTCGGGATGTTGGTCGATACATCCAGATTGCCGGCCTGCACATCGGCGTATTGGGCCTGCGGATCGGTATAAATCTTGTAGGTGATGCCATCGTTTTTGGCCTTGTAATAGCCGTGGTAATCAGGATTGCGCACCACGTCGATCTCCCGGCTGTGGTCCCAGGACTTGAATTTGTACGGGCCGTTGCCTATGGGCTTTTCGCCGAATCCCTTGGGATCCTTGAAGAATGCCTCCGGCATCGGGTAAAAGCCCATATAGGTGAGCATGGTGGGGAAGATGGATGTCGGGCTGTTGAGTTCCACCGTGAAATGCGAGTCGCTGATGACCTTTAGCCCTGAGAGCTGCTCATCGCCCGATATACCCGACTTCTGCAGCGCATCGTATCCCTTGATGATGGAGAAGAATCCGGCATTCTTCTGGGCGTTCGTGGCATTCGCGGTGTAGCTCCACGCCTTGGTGAAGCTTTGCGCCGTGACCGGCGTGCCGTCGGTAAACTTCCATCCCTTTTTCAATGTGATGTCGAATAGGGTGTTATCGCTGTTAGGCGTGATTTTGTCGGCGACCTCGTTGATCAGCGTGCCGTCGGCCTTTGTCGTCACCAATCCTGTCCACAGCACATGGCTGATGACGATGCCGCCGCCGGACTCGTTGGTGTTGCCGGGCACAAGCGGGTTTGCGGGTTCCCCGCTGCCGAAGGTGATGATTTTCGGTGCGGAAGCGTCCCCGGATCCTGATCCTGGGCTTCCGCAGCCGCTCAAAAGCAGCAGGATGGGAAGAACTGCTGCTGCTGCTATGTGCGTTAATGGTTTTTTCATACGCCTGCTTCTCCTATTTGGTGCGAGTGCGGTCCAGCGGTGATGTACATGGGTGAATGGTGCGTTACGCGTCCGCGTGGCTATCGCGCACATATTCCACACTAGCTGTCGGGAAGAGGGAAAGATTAAGGCGCTAAACACTTCGAAACTTTGGGTTAACATAGGGGACAGCACTGGAAACATGGGCAAGGGAGCATAGAACAAGTATTCGTTTCCTCTTGGCACTAGGAGTGTGTGGCCCATGCTGAATCCCACAGAAGTGGATCTCGTAGCGAAGGCGTTGGCGTGGTTCGATTCGCATCGGGGCGAATACGTGGAGGATCTGAAGCGTTGGATACGCATCCCGTCAGTGTCGGATGTCAGTCAGGCTGCGCAAGGAGCGCCCTACGGGCCGGGAGTGTCGGCCATGTTCGAAGAGATAGCCGATACTGCGCAAGCATATGGTTTCCAGTCGCGCAATCATGAAGGATATGCGATGTCCGTCTTCGCGCGCGACGTCCAATGGCCGTTGAGCAAGGATATCGCCGTTCTTTCGCATGCTGATGTGGTTCCTGCCGGTCCGGGGTGGCTGTCCGACCCCTTCGATCCCTATGAGCGTGAGGGGTATGTCGTGGGCCGCGGTGCGCGCGACGATAAGGCGATGTGCGTGCTGGGCATGTTCCTGCTGCGTTTCTTCGATGATGAAAGGCTTGCGTTCTCCCATCCGCTACGGCTGATGTACGGGGGCGCGGAGGAAACCGGGCTGCACGACATGGAGCATTATGTGGCGGCGCATGGGGCGCCATATCGAACGGTGGTCACGGATTGCGCATTTCCGGTGAATTATGCGCAGAAGGGCGAGGTCGTCGTCACCGCAGCGCTGCCGCTTCCCGAACACGTCGAATCCATTCGCGCAGGCGTCGCGCCGAATGCGGTAGCAGGAGAAGCCGTGCTGGCGCTCAGCGACGTCGACGGCGAGCGATTGCGTTCAGCGCTGTCGGGCGCTGACACGGCGGGTGGGTCATTCGAGTTCTCGGTTGAAGCGGATGGCGGCGTGAGTATCAAAGCTGTCGGTCGCTCGGCGCATGCGGCCGGCCCGCAGGATGGGTTGAACGCCATGCATGTGCTCGCTGCCATGCTCGGCACGCAGGAGTGCGCGGCGATTATCGGCAATGACGCCGTGGACCTGCTCAAAACCATCGATTCCTGGACTGTGCCGCAGTTCGGTGAAGGATTCGGCTTCGCCTGCGAGGATGCCGAGTCCGGCCGTACGACGTGCAACCTAGGCATAGTGAAAACGAGCGAGGGCACGGTGCAAGTCACCTACGACATCCGCTTTGCGATAAGTCAAAACGCTCAGGATGTCGTCGACGCGATCACCGCGAAGGTCGCGGACGCGGGCGGTGAATTGACCAGCCTTGAGGTGGGAGACCCCTATTATCTGCCCCGGGACGATTACCAAGTGACCACACTCGTCGAGGCGTATAACGACGTGTTCGGTGTGCCTGCAGAGCCTTTTGCGATCGGCGGCGGCACGCATTCGCGCGTGGTCCCTGACTCGATCAATTTCGGGCCGTGTTTCCCTGAGGATCCGGAGCTAGTGGCGATGGGCAAAGTGAAGCCGCCGCCTGATTTCGTGAAGGACGGCGGGGCGCATGGCGCCAACGAGACCGTTTCTGTGGATGATTTCCGCGAGGCCTTCCCGATTTTCGTGATCGGCTTGCTTCGCTTGGACGCTGCGTTGAAGGCGCATGAATGACCGTGATTCACGCGGCACCCACCGTCGGTTTGGCACTATCAAGGAGTCGGGGTATACTTTTGAGCCGTTGCCCCTTTAGCTCAATGGTAGAGCAGCGTCCTTTTAAGTCGTGGGTTGTCGGTTCGAGTCCGACAGGGGGCACTATAAAGGCCTTATTCGAACCCGTCTCACTGAGTTGTTTGGTGAGTGGGTTTTGTGTTAAGTAAAAAAGGGGCCTAGGGTAAGGTCCTTTCGACGGAGCTCAAGGACCAGAGACGATCGGTGGTTGACTTGTCGAGGCTACCTTTACACGAGCTCCTCCTTAGGTCGTTTCGAAAGGGTCTAAGGGCCGGAACAGAAGCTCACGGCTCAAGGAACTGGATGCGACACGCCTGCATTATGCCTGTCTCTTAGAGTTTCGATTATTCCAGTTCGATGGTGCCATCGCAGGCTTTGGCAACATGGTCGGAGCGGGTGGCGATGATGACGACGCCACTGTGGCCGGCTATGTCATGCAGGGAATCGATGATCATGCCGGCGTTGGCGTGTTCGAGTAAGCCGATGCAGTTGAGCAGGGTTGATTTGTCTAGTCCCGGCGGGCCGGTCAGCGAGATCAACCGTCCCGGCTTGAACGTCAAGGTCGGGGGACGGCCGAGTCACCAGCCGCACCTTCCACTCAGCCACCGGTGTCGGCATGGATGTCAACTGCGACGTCAAGCCCATCCACGTCGGCCGCTCCATTGCGTTCGAGGCGGCACGCGACGAAATGCTCGAACACCGGGGAACCATGTATCCTGAGATCAGAGGCTTGCGGCCGGACGCGCGGGAGCGGTTCACCCCGTTCTTAGACTACGACATGGAGATCCGCAGGGTCATCTGCTTGATCAACGTGATCGAGAGTCTGACCGCCCGGTTCCGTCGTTCGATCCGGGCACGCGGGCACTTCCCCAACGAACAGGTCGCATTGCAATGTCTCCATCCGGCCGTGCGCTCGCTGAACCCTGCGGGCAAAAGCGCAGGTACGATGGGTGAACAAAAGGAAACCGGCATTGAATGCGTTCGCTTATTCCTTCGTTAACCGCCGGTCTGACAGCAAGGATCAATAATGAAAAACACCAGTTACACACTTACTGAGCCAGTCTCCCGGAAATTACACAGCACAACGGAAGGTTGAGAAGGATGACAGGGTCCGTAATTATGGGGGATGTTGCTTTTCGTCTGTGGCATGACTCGAGAGAAGGTGCTAGCCTGGCATAGTCAGTGTCTATGAGGTTATCGTTTTACGGCCATAATCTCCAAAACGCAGTTCATTGGGCAAGTTCATGTCTGATGAATGCTTGAGTAACAGCAATTGGGGGGAATAGAGTGTCTCCGATTCCGATCATCGACCTTTTCGCTGGTCCCGGCGGTTTGGGAGAAGGGTTCTCTTCACTACGTGATGACAAGGGTGAACCTGTATTTCAAATTTCAATGTCCATTGAGATGGAGACCAATGCACACGATACTTTGCGTCTGCGCTCATTTGTACGGAAGATTATGAGAGCGGGTGGAAAGCTGCCGAAGGACTATCTAGATTATTTGAGGTCCCCATCAGCCGAAAACTTGATAAAGATGCAGAACCGGCATCCCAAGGAGTGGAGCGCAGCCAATAGTGAAGCGATACAGGCAACTCTGGTGGAGGGCGATGATACTTGGGTTAACAAAGCAAAAGAGAGGCTGGGCGACTATAATGGGCCTCTTGTACTTATTGGAGGTCCACCGTGCCAAGCATATTCTTTGGTTGGCAGAGCTCGCCGAACTAGGAATAAAAAAAAGCTTGATGAAGACGTGAAACAAACACTTTACAAATGCTATTTACGTTTTATTGAGGTGTTGCACCCGACAGTGTTTGTTATGGAAAACGTCAAAGGTATTCTTTCTGCAAAGCATGATAGCCAAGGCGTGTTCCCTTTGATTGAACGTGATATGCGCGGTGATGGCTACACGCTTCACTCACTCGTCGTGGAAAATCCTAGTTCATCAAAAGATTATGTTGTGCACGCAGAACACTATGGAATACCTCAAGCTCGGCATCGTGTGATACTACTCGGAGTTCGAAATGATTTTGAACTTGATCGTGGGAAACCAAGTCTATTGACTCAACACCCTGAAATGACAGTTAAGCAGGCACTTTCAGGCATTCCCAAGGTAAGGAGCGGGTTCACAAGGCGAAACAAACCAGATTGCGATTGGGCTGAATTCATTAGGAACTCGGCGAAAATGATTTTGTCCACACCGGAAGGAAGCTCTCTCGAGAGTCAACTCCAGCCTGTACTCAATGCTGCTTTACCTGCTTCCCAAGAAGCCCAGCAAGTGGAAAAGGACGAATTAGGCGTTTACAAAGGCTGGTTCAGAGGAAGACTTACAAGCGAGAAAGTGCTCGCAAATCATAAAGCGCGTAATCACATGTCTTCAGATTTGGAGAGATATCTGTTTTGTGCTGCCTATGCGGCTAAGTATCATAAACCGGCCAAACTGTATGATTTTCCTATTGCATTGTTGCCTGATCACAAGAACGCGCAGGCAGCGGCATCTGGGGAATCTGTTATTTTTGCCGATAGATTTAGAGTCCAGTTACCGGATCGATGCTCCACGACAGTCACTTCTCATATTTGTAAGGACGGTCATTATTTTATTCATCCCGATTGCACTCAATGCCGTAGTCTAACCGTTCGAGAAGCTGCTCGTTTGCAAACATTTCCTGATGACTATTATTTCGTGGGGAATCGCACAGCGCAATATCAGCAAGTTGGCAATGCTGTTCCTCCCCTTCTCGCAGAACAGATCGCGAAGGTGGTCGCGACTTATCTTGGAAACGATGTTGTTGGCTATTTTGATTCAGTCAAGTATGACTCTGAGTAGGAACGCAAAACACAGGATAGGCTGACGTCCCATGCCGAGCGTCTTGCGGCATGACCCCCTTCACAGCAAAGATGCAGTTTATTCAACGAACTCCATCAACGGGATTCGAGAGTAGCTATTGGGAAGCCACTTTGAGCTGCTATATCAACAAGATGGTTGAGGGCATTAATATTCAGTTCTCCAGGAATCCCAGATATAAGTTGCGCCAATGATACGGATGCCTTGGGGCTCAGAATGTGATGTTCATGGGCGAAGATATACAAGGATCTACAGGCATCAGCCGATACTAGTGACCAATCTGGCACATTATTGCCCTCTGTAAATTCTGAGTCTGTTTCAAATAAAGTTGAATCCGTTGAATCAGTGCCTCGATTCTGCGCATCAAGTGTGGGTAGTTCTTCATGCAACGATTCTTCATAGGACGAAGAGATCTTTCCTGAGTTTAGGCAATTTGGCTTGAGTTGCAAAGCATGCCAACAGGCATCTTTCTTGGCCCATTCACTGACATTCTGCGTTGACCGACTCGGATTATTGAGTACTTCGCTGGCCTGCTCCGCAGCCTTGAGCAGGCAGTCGAGAGTCATTGCATCAATCGCCTGTGCACGCCACACCGAGTCGAAGTCAAACGATAATGCTGAACGTTGGAGATCGAAAGAGAATTTTGATACTGCATATTCAGAGATGTTCGCTTGGTATGCGCCTTTGTACCAAGCCGTTGTTCTTATGGACTTGTAAACAGTATCGAAAATGATGCGCTTACAAACCAACTGTTTGTAAAAGTCTGTATTCAATGATTCGACGCTGTTTTTCCCCTTTTTTGACTCGAGGGAGACAAATTTAGCGAAACACTTCTGCGACCCTAAACTTGCAATTTCTGGTTTGCAATCCCAACATATCAAGTATTTGGGTGCGTCGATCATTTTGATGCGTTGCTTACTCGGATTTAGTTTTTCGAATCTTCTGCGATCTGCAGTATCGCGTCTGTTTTTTTCACTGTCGTATTGGCCGCGAGTGCGCTCATAATACCAATGCGTTTGGGTAGCTTCAGGAAGGGGAGGAGTGAGTATCTGCTGCGACAGCTGCGATAGTTTTACCTGATATTCGCTGTTTGAAGAGAAATCTGTTTCAGCGACCTTATTCTGACTATTGGTGTATCGAGAAATGAATGGCACAAGCTCTCGTGCCACGTCTTCACGGACAACAACAAGTTTGACGGGTATAACAACTTTGGACAGGTCAATGTTGTCCTTGAGCTGGCTGTAAAAAATGGAAGCGGTGGTTTGGCCTCCATTTACGAGTTGAAGATCTTGAATCGAAGTAATACAGCCATTTTCGTTTACATCGACTTTGCTTGCTGTCGCAGTTAATCCATTGTTGTACGCGACGAATCGTTCAGGCTCACTTCCAAGGGTATTGCGAATACCGCGGTTAACCTTCCCGCGTAGTGACAGAAACGAACGAACATTTGCCTCCATAAGCTTGGAGCCGTGCTTTTTATACCAACCAGCAAGCGTTTGTCCTGACAAAAACAACAAATATGTATCCATGCTGTTCTGAGAATCAGGAGCCTTGACAGCTGCAATTCCTTTCGGTCCCAGCGACACTGTCAGATGTTCAAGAGGCACTGCCGCTTCGGCGGATTCCATGAAGTGACGAAGATCCCAAACATGGGCTTCAAGGCTAACTCTGTGCCCGTCATCATCAGTGGAATAGAAGTCGGTGGGATCTTTTATCGATGAGTCTCTTCCTGTGTAAACGCGGTCCGTGATGAAGTACAGGCGAAAGCGTGTTATATCTGCTCGATGCTCTTTGATATATGAAGCGAATCCGTATGCCGCACCACTCTCTTCGCCTTGTTCCAAAAATGACCCCTCCCAAGCGGAGATGATATATCTACGCATTGCGTTGATATATCTGTGGCATTCCTTTGCTTGAATCGTTGGAGCACCGTTGCCCATTCTCATTGAGAAATCATCATCACAAGCCATGACAACAATTGATTCATCCATTTCAAAAGCGGATTGATCGTAACCGTCGATCGCCATGAATCTGCTTGTGCCCTCTCCATATCGGTATCCTGGTTCGATTGGAATATAGTCAGCAATAGCTTCACTATCTCGCAACATTTCACATGCAACTTGAAAGAACGCGTCCTGATCGAGAATGCTGTCTGCTGCTGCCTTCTCTTGGACTGTACGCACGAATTCCTGCCGGTAGTCGGTAAGTTCCATCATCCCTCCGTAAAATCCAGCACAGATAAGTCAATGCGAGTAATAAATGGTGCTACAGCGCTTTGTTCTATGCTGTACGTTAACTCTGACACTCCAGGGGGAACTACCGAAGTAGAAATATGTGGAAAGTTGTTTGCAACGGCATAGACTGTGACTTTACCAATTTCAAACAAGGTCTGTGCAGATACGTCGGAATATAGGCTTATTCCCAATGAAGACAGCCCGTTGTCGATACAAGTGCTAACAAGAGCAGGATCGTCCGCATGCAAACGTAACTCATCAACAAGTTGGGGTAGCGTAAGCAACGTGTCCTTTGCGGAACTAAACGATTCAAGAACAACCGTAACAAGTTGAATTGTTTTTTCAGCCGGGTCCAGTTGTTCAGGTGATGAAATCTGGATTCGGTTGGTTGATTTGTGAAGTGACTTAACTTCCCAATAACTATTATCTTGGTCGAACGAGAAATCTTGTGGCATTGAATATGGACCAGACCACGCTTCACAAACTGATTCGATAGATTTTCCAGTGCATTTCACGATTTCGAGAGCAGCAACGAGTTCTCCAAATATGCCCCGCAATGTCGTCATTATGTCCGATTGACGAATGGTTTTCAAAAGACGCTGCCATTGGTCGAGAGTTGCGTAGATTTGCCGCAACGACGCCTTTTTGGTGGGGGAAACTTTGATTCGTTCAACAAATGCCAAACAGATTTCAGCGAATGCATGTAGGAGACTCCAGTCCTGCAAGATAAAAGTTAAGGACCAGTCTTCTCCAACTGTGGATTGGCGTCTACCTATACGCACGTCCACTGCTTCTAATGTAGAGATGAGTCGCGGCTGTTCCCCAGAGAGCAGCATGATATAGGGCTGGTTTTCCGTAGTACATCCAATGACCACAGGAAGATTAAGATCGATATCAAGCTCTGTGTTTGCCTTGCCTGCGTGTTCCGACAGTCTGCGCCACATTGCTTCAACAGTGCTCACATCAAGTTCAGATGTCATTCTTCATCGCCTTCCTCAGCCTGTTCCCGTAACAATTCATATTGTTGCTTAGTGGCAACGGTGTTGTAGTAGTACACCGCTTTCCCTCGATTTTTTCCATCGTCAAACTCGTCGGCAGGAATTGCGATCTTGACTGCCAACAAGCCATGCCCACTAGTCGGCACCAGATGTGCGTATTTATCGCAATCAAGCTTTATGCTGACCCTGTAGAACATCAACGTCGGATTTACGCCAAAATATTTGGTCAAGTAGTACTGACGCTCTGTGCCGTCATGCTTTTCAATTGGGATAGATGAGACGATAGAAGCAACTTTCACAATGTCGGTTTTACTGGCTAGACGCATTTTCTTACCGTTAATCGCGAATACATCATGATCCTTCTCATAACTGCTTGATCGTATTACTTCTTTCCACGGGAAGGTAACGGAATTGCTCTGTTCTCCATCGCCGTTCATGAAGGCAATATTCCAAGTAATGTCAGGGTTTTCCCTAGTTTGAGTCTTTACATATTCCGCTGCCATTGAAGTTTTTAATTCGATAGGATCCCTGTCGCGATATTGCATCAGAGTTTGGCCAAAGTACTTATCGTTGTAGCCTGATCGGTATTCTGCCATAAAATCTGCAACTGCTTGGCCGGGCACATGTTGAAAGACAACCGTTTTGCCCCGTCGATCATCACTGTGAAGAACTTGACTATCACGATTACAGAAGTTGATCAGTTCAGCAAAAGCTGAATTGTTGCGTTGTATACGGTTCTTGTTTGCGCTGAGACGAATGGACTCTATTATTTCACCGGCGAGGTTGAATTCTGCCAGCTGACCGTTAGTCTCCTGCGCATTCCGCATCTTGCCGTAGTTGGTTATTCGCACTCCTTTGTTCGGATTCTTGCGGATTGCAAGTCCAAACTGTTTGGGCGTCATGCCTTGCCGTTTCATACGTTGCGTAGATTCTTTGAGTTCTTCGACGATCGAGTACGAATATCGGTAATCGGTAATCGATTGTTGAAGCAACCAAATACGCTGGTATTGTGCGTAATCGGGACGATATCCGAACCAGCGCCCCATTTGTAAGAGAGTGTCGGAAGCCGTGACACGTCTGTAGAAGACGCTGCAGATTAAGCCTTCGAGCGTCATTCCACGAGATAGCTGGTCGCCTCCTATGTAAATCGTGCACTCATTTGAAGCCACTTCATGCGGTATCTGATTAGCATCATTCCAAGGACCGGCTTTTGAGTTCACCAAGCGTACTTGAAGGCGGGAGGTCAACAACCTCATTTTTTGTAGCATTTTTTCCCATGTGATCGGATCTGCTGTCTGGTTACTGCCACGGTATTCTTGGTCAAAAACGGTGTGTAAACACTGAATTCTTGGATCTGAATCGTCGGCATGGAACCTAAGCGCATTCGATATGTTTCCGACAAATACCTGGACCATATCTGCAATCTGGCGTTGAACTTCCGTAAATCTAGACATATGGATGAGCATGGATTGCCGTTTTTCTTCCGAATTTGGTCGTAAAACGCAGGCAATAAGAAAATAATCAAGCGCACAGCGGACCTGTGCATCCAATGGCTCCTCAATGTCGAGCAGATGCTCTTCAAAGCGATAGTCTTTTTTATGGTTCAGAGGTAGCCAGTTGTCCAGTTCATCTTCGTCCAGTTGTTTGACACAGCCTTTCTGCTCTGCAGGTGAATCTAGGTCGCCAAAAAGTCTTTTGGCACCAATATAGCTGTAAGGAGTAGGCATGATATGTATGAAATCTTTGGGGAATAGATCTTCTTCGATGCTGTCATCGATAAAGATATTAGCAAATGGTGTTGCCGTCACAGCGACATATGAAGTACGTTGGCTTACCTTGCACAATTTTCTCAGCAAGTCATTTATTCTGGTCGGGGAGTTGTCGTATTTGGCAGAGTTTACAGAGGCATAGTCGCTTTCGTCGTCAATAATAAGAATGGGAATATCCTTCGCAAATTCTGGGTTGTTGAGCCACTTGGTGAATTTGTTAAGTATAGAGGCGTTCTTTTTAATCACTGCAACAAATGAGCTGGGATAATCCCAGCTTGGTCGCGGGAAACTTCTGAAAGCTTTGTCGTATGCCTTCACAAAGTCATCTTCGTTGGTTAACGATAGTGGTGTTTTCGCAGTTCGCTGCAGGTATTCACTAATTCCAACTCGTGTTCTAGGACCCGATAATCCCAAGAAGTCGGAATCTACACGGGTTTGTGTCTGCTGGCGCAAATTTTCATTGTCACTGGTCAGAACGATAACCAGCTTGTATCCGCAATCCACAGCCTTATTCATCAGCGCCAGATATGTACGGGTCTTTCCAGATTGGACATCTCCAAGTACGAGACCTTTGCGGGCGACCGACGGATGATCATGTCGGGGGTCAGATAACAAACTTAAAATGGCGTCGGTTGATTTATCAAGTGGTTGTAATTGCGTCCAATCGGCATTTTCCTTTTCTTGGAGATAGCGATAATACGCATCCCAACGCGGTGTGGACCAATGCTCTGCTTGTTTTAATTCGGGAAGCCATTCTGTCCAAGTTGTTGATGAGTCGGTTAAGGTAATTCCTTCCGGAATTTTTTCGTTAAATAGTTTGCGTAACTCTCTGAAGGTTCTTTCAAATCCGGCAGAATCATTATTCAGATGAAGATAATTGGCGGCTGAACGAAGGGTTTGAGCGATTTGTTCCTCGTCGGGTTTGTTACCCTGTGGGAACCACCGCGTCACCATCTGTACCGCCTCTGACCAGCTACTCATCATTTGCTATCTCCTTAAGAATTGCCTCTCCATTTGGACAAAGCGATAAGGGCTCTTTGTCCTTAAACCGGTCGACGAACTGTTTTGGCGATAATCCAATAACAGTGTTAAACATCCACATTTGCTGTGCATACGTTCTCGCATCTTCGTCGGAAAGCCTGGCACGTATCGACCGTTCATCGATGGCAAATCTGGATTGCATGTCTTCATACGGCAATGTTGCGGAGAGCATTTTGATCACAGTGCTGAAATCTTGTTTTTGCTGAGACGTTAGTGAGATCATAAATGACGAAACATACGGGTTCTGCTGATTGATCTCATAACGGAATAATCCGCCACGTTCCTGTATGACATCCCAGACTGGCGCGTCGGGATCATCACTTGCCTTTCGCCCACGAAACTGCTGGGCCACTCTGCTCGGCTTTGATAATTGGTCGATATAACGCCTCATCACTTCTCTCACGAGCTTAGGGGGTGTGGCGGTGGACTTTTTGATATCCAAAGTCCATTCTGAATCAAGGCTATTCGGAATATCAACACGTACACGACATAACTTTGTGGCCTGCTTACGTGGAAGCATTCGAAACCAGCTACCCCATGTAATCAAACGGTAGGCACGATAAACATAAAAACCCTGAGTATCGGTAAGAGTCTTGCCCTTTTCTTCGCTGATATTCAGCAGTTTCTTGTCGGCAGGACTGAGATGATTCTGATACGGAAGGGTATATCCTCGCAAGGTTGCCCCAGACGTGCCGACTCGCTGTAACGCTGTTGGCTGGACTGCTGGATTAGCGATAAGGAACGGATCTCTTTGGGGAATCTTGAGGCCGTTCACATCAATAGTAATTTGCTGAATGTCATCGTTTGGGTACGGGTAAGTAAAACGGTGAAAGACTAGTGCTAAATAATCTGTAAGATCAAACATGACCTTATCTAGGTCCGCTAACGACGAGCCAGCAGTTGTCTCGAGTTTATCCAGTTTGCGCCAGAGAACGCATGTTCCGTGGTTTGCCATCAGTATGTCACTAACCTTTTTGGGGAGATTGGAGCGGGTCTCAGCATCATTGAGAAGTTCGAGGCTCCATTCGTCGGTGCGAGCAACGGTATCAAGGTCCCAGCGCAGCGTTGTTACAATGCCGTCGCGCACTGTGCAGATTAGTAACGACCTAGCCTGCGATAAAGATGCCGTCTTTAACCCCAACCCAAAACGTCCTAAATCGTGCTGTGAGCGAGCCGATTGGGGATTGTATCCAGCAAGCTGCATCGCATCAATGGCGGTGGCTTCATCCATGCCATTGCCATCGTCAACAATCGCAATGTAAGGTTCTTCACCATGATCGAAGTACTGAATGCTGATATGACGCGCATTAGCGGCGATCGAGTTGTCGATGATATCCGCGATGGCAGTATTTAAAGTGTATCCAACAGAACGCATCGATTCAAGCAAGTTTGGGTTCGGGACGCAAGTCAATTGTTTCATCTGGATGTCCCCCCCTCCGCTTATCTCATCTCGTCAAACTTAGCACTAAGTGTAATGGGAGTAGAGAAATAAGGCGGTTCCATTATTGAAGGATATGAGGTAATTCGCAAACTTACTCAGAATGGCCGTTCCGAATGTGCACCCGAAACGTGCTTCGCTCGTGATCGCACAACCCAGTATTCCTCCGCGCCAATGGATTTTGGGCTCTTCACGTTTTGGTGTGTAAGGGTGTTTGGTTAGAGGTGGATTTGGATGGTTTGTTTGAATCCTCCGGTGTGTAGCAGGCTGCGGGTGATGTAGTTGGAGAGGTTGTGGAATCTGAGGGCGATGCCGCTCAGGGTTTCGAGTCTGCCGTTGATGGCTTCGGTGGGTCCGTTCGCCGGGTGTTCGTGGTCGAAGAAGGCGAGGATGCCGCTCATGCGTTTCTTCAGGGTGCGATCGAGCGTGGCCAGTTCGGGGCATCCGGGGGCGATACCTTTGACGGCGAGTGATTCGATGAGTTCGGCCATCGGGGATTGGCCCTTGCATTTGTCGGTTTGCCGATAGCAGTTGATGATTTTCTGGTCGGCGCCCCCGGTGAGCTTCAACAAGTGGTTGATGGTGTCTGCCAGCAACGCATCCACGCGTATTTTTTTGCCTGTCTGTGCGAAGGCGGGCCGTTTTGAGCAGCGCACGACGGCACCGGTAGAGCGGGTCGTTGTTCCTATGGCCCACGCCCGTGGCGTTATCGAACACCAGCACGTTCGGTACCATACCCATATGAGCGAACACGGGCGTCAGCCCATGACACACGTATTCAGCCGTCTCGCCCGGCAGCGCCGTCACGTAGCGCATGGTTCGAGTACGGCAACGAGACCACCAGGAAATGCAGCACTAGCTCGATTCCCGCGATCACGGCCTTGGCCTGTCCGAAATCCACCTGCGCCGACCCCGGAGCCCATTCAAGCTCGGCGAACCTTGCCGCCTCGCCGCGATGCGAATCGCGCCACCGCTTCACCCACCGCTGCACCGACGAATACTCGCCCGTGAACCCGCACTCAGCAACCAGACGCTCAAGCATGCGGGGCCGTATGCCGCTGCTTACGAGGAAGACGCAAATCGGCCGCCGGCCAGCCATCCACGACCTGCGCATACCCGGCATCCACCAGCGACCGGTTCTTCGCCCGCGCGGGCAGCGGCTTGGGCGACTAATCCTCTTTGCCCGCATATTTGACCACGGTCGTGCGCGAGACCCGCAACTGCCTCGCGATCTCCGCGTGATTCAGGTCAGCCCTTTGAAGCTGCCTGATACGCTGTTGAACACGCATCGGTTTCGTCATTCCTTCCCTCCCGAGAACTATCGAATTGGTAATAGCACTCGGGAATCTATCAGGAATCCAACGACACCGATACCCGCCGACACCGACCAACATGAACGCCACAAACGTTCACAAACCAATGTCAACACCGAACACCAATATTTGACCCGAGACAAACGTCATCCACAACCTCGCACGCATCCGCCAAGGCCTAAAATGGGGCGTGACCACCATGCTCGCCCATGGTGCCTCCGGCTGGCTGAACCTGCTGATGTTCGTGTGCGTGCGGTTGGGCTTCAATATGCTACGGCTCGGTCCCATCGGCATCGTCCTGCTCCTGCGCATCCGTGCCGGGAGTTCGCACGCCGCCGCCAGATGAAAGCCGTACAGACCGAGCGAACCGGTTAGACGCCGAAATACGTCAATGAGAGCACTCCGCTCTACAACTGCAATCTCACACGCTACGTGCAGGCGAGTCGCTGGCATCTGCATCCCTGAGGTCTCATGGCACCTCCTGCACTGATGATGGCGGCACGCGCGTTCAGCCTGCTCACACCAAGCTCCTTGGTGATCTCAGCGAGAGTCAGACCGCTCTCGTAGAGCAGTCGGACCTCCTCCCGCACAGCAGGAGAAAGCGCACGACTGCGCACCGGCTGCCCGGCACTGGTGACGATCTTCCAAACGGTGCCGCGGTAAATGCCGAACCTGCCCGCAATCTCCTTAACCGGCGTCCCGGCGGCATACGCGGCGAGGACTTTTTGACGAGACGGGTAGCTCAAACGAGTTTGAGTTTTGAGCGCACTGTCCACGACATGACCACGAACATCGCTCCGCACAGCCTTCGACGGGCGGGAAAGGATGGCCCGTTCCCCTTGCAATGCCCGGGAAACCAGCGACTTGAGCGCCACCGACTGGTTTGAAAGACTCCTATGCAGGCGCACCATAACAGCCTTATTCGAACCCGTCTCACTGACTTCGTCGGTGGACGGGTTTTTGATTTCGGGGTGGCTGCGATCCCCGTTATTCTGCCGAGAACTGGGTGTTTGCCGACTTGGGCACCGTGAGCGTTTTGGGCTGTTTGAAAGCGTTTTTTGCTCTGAATTCCCTCTCGTTTTTTGTGGTGCTGTGGTAGAGACTGGGTTTTGTTCCTTATCTGGGGGAAAGCAGGGACAAAACCCAGTCCATACCAGATGGCAATGTGTGCCGCGACCCGGACAGCAACCATGGAGGAAGGTTTCTATGACAGGCATCGATGCCACAGTTACCGACATTGCATCCTGCTTCGCACTGGAAGGGACTCTTGAGAGTATCGAACCATACGGCGACGGACATATCAACACCACCTACTTGGCGACCACGAACCGCAGACGCTACATCCTGCAGAGGATGAACACCGAGGTGTTCGCCGATATCGCGAGCCTGATGCGCAACATCGAGCTGGTCACCGATTTCCTGCGCGCGAAGGGGCAGGAAACGCTCGACCTCGTCCCCACCAAGAACGGCGAGCCCTATCTCCAGACGGCGAAGTGCGCGTGGCGGATGTACGCCTTCATCGAGAACACCATATATTACAGCCTGGTGCCGGATGCCCAAGTGTTCCGTGAATCCGGCGCGGCATTCGGTGCATTCCAGAACACCTTGGCCGACTTCGACGCTTCACGACTGACCGAGACGATCGCGCATTTCCATGACACTCCGAAGCGTTTCCTGGATTTCCGGGCCGCTCTCGACGCCGACGTGCATGGCCGGGCTGCTGCGTGCCATGGGCAGATCGATTTCTTCCTAGGCCGCGCCGCGCTGTATCCGGTTATCATGCGCGGTCTGGCCGACGGCTCTATTCCGCTGCGCGTGACGCATAACGACACTAAGCTCAACAACATTCTGATGGATGCCAAAACCCATAAGGCGCGTGCCATCATTGATCTCGACACCGTCATGCCAGGATCCATGCTGTTCGATTTCGGCGATTCGATTCGATTCGGCGCCTCCAGCGCATTGGAGGATGAGCAGGACCTTGACCGGGTGCATTTTAGCAGCGAGCTCTTCCGGTCGTACGCGCAGGGATTCGTGGGCCAGGTGCACGCAAGCATCACTGCGCGCGAGGCCGAGCTGCTGCCGACAGGCGCCATGCTGATGACACTGGAATGCGGCATGCGTTTCTTGACGGATTATCTCGCCGGCGACACTTATTTCGCCATCAAATACCCTGCGCACAATTTGGTGCGTGCGCGTACGCAGATCAAGCTCGTGCAGGAGATGGAGGCTGCATCCAGCGAAACCGACGCGATCGTCAACGAAGTGATGGAGGAGGCTGGCGGGCGATGAACGCTAGGCTGGAGGCTGACGAAGCTAGCCTTGCCCAAGTGTATGCGGCCATCGACGCGCTGGTGCAGTATGCTATGCGGCGGCTGGAGTTGGACGTCCGCGATGCCGACTGGGCGCGCAACCGGATCTTCGAGCTGTTCGGCCTGGAGTCGTATGCGCCGACGGGTGCGACTTCGGACGACTGGCTGCCGGATGAACCGTTGACGCGTCTGTGCGAGGCGGCGGTGAAGACCGGGCTGTGCATGCAGGACGAGCAGGCCGACTATGCCGATGCGGTGATGGGCATCCTGTCGATGCCTCCCGCCGCGCTGCAGAATCGCTTCGGGGATCTGGAACGGGACCGGGGCGGAATGGCAGCGATGCGCTGGCTGTATGACTACTGCGTGGCGAACAATTATGTGAAGCAGGCCGTGCTCGAACGCAATCCGCGTTTTGACGCGCACGGGCTGACCGTTACGATCAACCTCGCCAAGCCGGAGTTCACAACTATGACGAAGGCTGCGGCGAGCAATGCGGTGGCCGGCGGATATCCGCAGTGCACGATCTGCCATGCCAACGAGGGCTTCGCGGGCCGGGCCAGGCGCACCTTGCGCACCGTGCCGGTGCAGCTGGGCGGCGAACCATGGTTCTGGCAGTTCTCGCCATACGGGTATTTCGACCAGCATGGCATCTGCGTGAACATGCGTCACATCCCTATGCGTGTGGATCGAGACACCTTCGGGCACTTGCTCGACTTCGTGGACCGCTTCCCCGGATATTTCCTCGGCTGCAATGCGGCGCTGCCGCGCATCGGCGGCTCGGTGCTCGCCCATGATCATTACCAAGGCGGCGGCGGGACGTTGCCGATGCATCATGCGAAGGCATGGAAAGCCATGTGGTTGCCCGATTGCCCGGATGCGCGCGTTGAAATTCTGGATTGGCCGGGCACCGCGGTGCGCGTCGTATCACGGTCCCGCAGCAGCATCATCGCGATAAGCGAGATCATCAGAGAGGCATGGATCGGCTACACCAACCTCAGCCTCGGCATCGTGTGCGAAGACGGGGATGGCAAACGCTCGGCGCTTTCGCCCAGCGTGATCGTAACAGAGCGCGGTTATGAGATGAGCCTGATCCTGCGCAACAACGGCGTCAGCGCGGCGCTGCCAGAGGGTATTTTCCACGCGCATCCCGAATTCTGGCCGATCAAGCAGGAGCCAATCGGGCTGATTGAAGCGCAAGGTCTTTTTATTCTGCCCGGCCGTCTGATCCGCCAGCTCGGCGAAATCGAAGACGCGCTGGTCTCCGGCGGCGCGCTGCCGCGATCCGTTTGCGAATTCGAATTGGAGTGGCGCGAATTGACGGCCCGGCTCGGCGCGGAACGCGGCGCCGGCCGCGGTCATGACCGCGCGTCCGTCAGGGCAGCCATACGTGACGAGCTTGGCAGCATCTGCGTGAGAATTTTGGGCAACACCGCTGTTTTCAAAGACAAGAGCCGGACCGCGGATTTCCTGCGTGGCTCGGGCTTGTGCGACTGGCCCGAGAAGC
>NZ_JALCCV010000019.1 GCF_022640935.1 Bifidobacterium sp. | reverse complement strand
GGCAAGGAGATGCCGAAGGGATCGTACATCGCGGAGAATGGTAATCTGGTCGTCGCAGACGGCGAGATCGCATCCGTTTCGGGCATCGACGATGCGTACGTGCGCCGCATCGTCGATGCCGTGGGCGTGAACGGGCAGACGGCAACGGCCGAGCATGGCCCCGCCTTCGATATTGGCCTTGTGCTGTGCGCGGCCGAACGCGCCTATGTCTCGCGGCACGATCCGGATTTCCTCGCCGAATGCCGCAAATATTACGCCCAGCTCACTGTCGTGGACGACCTGCACAGCGTGACGGACACCATATTGAAGGCTGCGGTCTTCGACTTCGGCGAAGCCCAAGCCATGGCGGGCGCGCTGCTGTCCGGCTTTAGCGAAGAGCTGCAAGTGGTCGTCTCCGGCGCCCACTGGGTCGATATCATGAATCTCGACACCGATAAGCGCCGCGGCGTAGTCGCTCTGCAGAAGCATTTCGACATCACGCCTGCACAGACTGCTGTATTCGGCGATTATCTCAACGACTTGGAAATGCTCGACGCGGGGGAGTGGTCCTTTGCCATGGGCAATGCGCATCCGGATCTCAAAAAGGCAGCGCATTACATCGCGCCTGCGAACACCCAATATGGCGTGCTGCAGGTGCTGGATCGGCTGTTGGGCTGATTCGCACGCATCATCTGCGCCGAGAGGCAAGATAGGCAGGGGATAATATGAAGCAGGCCGAGGCACTGGCGATTCTGGAAGCTGGCGCGAGTGCGTTCATCACAGGCGCGCCTGGGGCCGGCAAAACCTACGTGCTGAACCAGTTCATCAACCATGCACGCGCGGAAGGCGCCAATGTGGCGGTCACCGCCTCGACAGGCATCGCCTCGACGCATATCAATGGCCAGACCATCCACTCCTGGAGCGGCGTCGGAGTGTCGACCGCACTCACGCAGAATCTGCTCAGGCAGATCCGTTCGCGCCGCAAACGCCGGATCGAATCTACCGACATCCTCGTCATTGACGAGGTATCGATGCTGCACGCATGGCTCTTCGACATGGTCGATCAGGTCTGCCGGGCCTTGCGGCACAGCCCCGAGCCGTTCGGCGGGCTGCAGGTCGTGCTCTCCGGCGACTTCTTCCAGCTGCCGCCGGTGAGCCGGTCCGGCAGAAACAACGATCTGATGGCGCCGAGCGCCGAGTTCCTGGAATCCCGGGAGCGTTATGCCAAAGCCGGCCGCAACCCAGAGGGATTCATCACCGAATCATTGGTCTGGGACGAGCTCAATCCTGTCATCGCCTATCTCACGGAACAGCATCGCCAGGATGATGGCCAGCTGCTCACCGTGCTCACCGACATCCGCGAAGGCGGGGTGTCCCAGGAGGACCATGACGTGCTGGCCGGGCGGCTGGGGACGCAGCCCAAGCCCAATGAGGTGGCCGTACACCTCTTTCCGGTGAACAAGCAGGCCGACAGCCTTAACGATCTTCAATTGGCCCGCATTGCCGAGCCGGCACACGAGTATTTCGCCGAATCCGCGGGCCAGGCGAAGC
The DNA here is from genome assembly GCF_022640935.1 of Bifidobacterium sp. GTDB lineage: Bacteria > Actinomycetota > Actinomycetes > Actinomycetales > Bifidobacteriaceae > Bifidobacterium. The sequence continues at coordinate 40,849 of NZ_JALCCV010000019.1, read as the reverse complement.
TGGTGGATCGGCTCAAAAAGAACATGCTGGCGCCGGAGCATTTGGCTTTGAAGCCCGGCGCAGCCGTCATGGCGCTACGCAACGATGCCGAGCACCAGTATGTGAACGGTTCGATCGGCACTGTGCGCGGCTTTGTGAGTGAAGCCAAGGGTGGCTGGCCGATCGTCGAATTCGAGAATGGCAACACCGTCACCATGAAGCCGGCATCATGGGAGACGATGGACGGCGATACGGTGCTGGCATCGGTCAGGCAGGTGCCGCTGCGCTGCGCATGGGCGATCACCATTCATAAATCCCAAGGCATGACGCTTGACCGAGCTGTGATGGATTTGCGCCGCACATTCGCTCCGGGCATGGGCTATGTGGCGTTGTCCCGTGTGGAAAACCTCGACGGGCTTTACCTCGGCGGCATCAACGAGCGGGCGTTCCTCGTCTCGCCGGATGCGGTGTTCCTTGACGGCCAGTTGCGCGACAATTCCAAGGCCGCCAGCGCCAGACTCGGCGATGAAGGCGTCGCGGCCTTCACCAGGCGTGCAGCCGGACAGAGCGCAGGCGAGGACGAGTTCATGCAGGACGAGCTGTTCTAAAGGCCACTAAGGAGCCGGGCTCGCTCTTCGGCAGCAGGCCTGTTTTCAAGCGTCAAGGCAGCGGGCCGCGAATTGTGTGGCTGCCCGGGAGATTTCCGCTGGTCGCGATTCGGCTATGGCGGCCAAGGCTGCCGCCGTAGCCGCCGCCACAATTGTCCCGACCGAGATCGCGACGACTATGCTTCGGCTGATTTAGCCGGTTGGGCTGCGGCTGGTTGCACCCGCTGGGCGAGCGCCTGCCGAAGCAGCTCCATGATGCCTTCCTTGGACTGCGTGCCGGCAATGAATCCGGTACGGTGGCAGAACACCGAGTCGGCGACGCCGGTGACGGCGGCGAGCTCGCCGTTGGCCAAGCCACGCCACGCCTTCGGCAAGTCCATGCGCGCCTCAAAGGTGCCGTCGTGCGTCGGAACCGTCTGTATCCGCCATCCTTCGGTGGAATCGGGGAAGACGACATAGAGCAGTTCGGGCTGCTTGATCGCGATGTGGCCGTGCGGAACGAAACGGTCGAGGATGACGTAGCGCTTGTCCCGGCTCGCCTTGTAGGCATCAAGGAAGACGCGTTCGCCCTCGACTGCGTCGCGAGTTTTCTCGCGCGTGCGCAGCAGCAGCTGCCGGGCGAAGGCGACGGCCACGAAGAACTGTTCATCGTCCTGCTCGTCGCCGCGTGTGCTCATGGCGTTGAACCAGCCGATGAGATCGGAGACGGTCAGTGGCTGCACGCCGAAGTCGGACACGGAATAAAGATCCTGCCCGTTGTCTATCGCATCGATGACCTGCACGAGCTTGAGATCGATGCGATGCCACACGCTGCGATCGTTGTCGCAGAACCGCAGGCCGTAATGCTGCCACAGAAGACCGAATGCGGAATAGCGTATGCCGTTCTCCCGCGTCTCGCCCGAGTTCTGATGATGATCGAAGCGCAGCGTGGTCTCGTCATGCACGCCGCCCACATCGAGCACGATGTCGGCGGGCGCGAGCCGTTTGGGATCCCTGGTCCTGATGACTGTGGCATCCGGATAGAGCTCGGTGAGCAAGGTTACGCCGAACACGTCATCGGCGTGGAATTTACCATTATGAGTCGCAATAAGCACACACCAAGTGTACGGCTAGCCCGGAATCGGCAGCTCACCTCGTTTTTACGGAAAGGCCACAGGGCTTTGCGCTTTACGGTTCGGCCTGGCTTTAGCTTGACGGCCCGGCACAACGAGAAAGACATCGTATAACGATTGGATTCAGGAACTGCAGCAGCCTTGTCCCCTTGAAAGAATAGGTTTGAGCCATGAATTTCACAGCACTTCGTATGTCAACTCTGTTCCTGCGCACGCTGCGCGAGGATCCTGCCGACGCGGACGTCGATTCCGCGCGTTTGCTGCAGCGGGCCGGCTATATCCGCAAGGCGGCCCCTGGCATCTGGACCTGGCTGCCGCTTGGCCTGCAAGTCCTCAACAAGATCGAAGCCGTGGTGCGCGAAGAGATCAATGGCATCGGGGCCCAGGAGGTGCACTTCCCTGCGCTCTTGCCGCGCGAACCCTATGAGGCGACGCATAGGTGGGAGGAATACGGCGACAATATCTTCCGGCTCAAGGACCGCCACGGGGCCGACTATCTGCTGGCGCCCACCCACGAGGAGATGTTCACGCTGCTGGTCAAGGACATGTACTCGTCGTACAAGGATCTGCCGGTCACCTTGTACCAGATCCAGACCAAATACCGCGACGAGTTCCGTCCGCGCGCCGGGCTGGTCCGCGGCCGCGAATTCATTATGAAGGACGCTTACTCCTTCACCATCGATGAGGAGGGGCTGCGCAAGGCCTACAGCGACGAGCGCGGCGCCTATGAGCGCATTTTCCGGCGGCTGGGCGTCAATTATGTGATCGTGAGCGCGATGTCCGGCCCGATGGGCGGCTCGCAGTCCGAGGAATTCCTGGCGCCGTTGGCCATCGGCGAGGACACGTTCGCGCTCGCCCCTTCGGGCAAGGCATGGAATGTCGAGGCGCTCACCACGCCGAAGACTGACGACCTTGACTATTCGCAGATTCCCTCCGCCGAAAAGCGGGCCACGCCTGACGCCAAAACCATCGACGGCATGATCGCTCGCGCCGATGCGCGCTATCCGCGCGCCGACGGCCGTGCCTGGGCGGCGACTGACATTCTCAAGAACGTCGTCATCGCTGTCAAGCATCCTGACGGCGGCAAGGACGACAAGCCGTGGCGCGAGGCGGTCGTCGTCGGCGTCCCCGGCGACCGGCAGATCGATATGAAACGCCTTGAGGCCCAATTCGCACCCGCCGAAATCGAGGAGGCCAACGAGACTGATCTTAAGGGCCACCCTGAGCTTGTTCCGGGCTATATCGGGCCGATGGTTCTCGGACCGCAGGCCAAGTCGGCCGGCATCGAACATCCGGTGCGGTATCTGATCGATGCGCATGTGACCAAGGGATCCGCATGGTTCACCGGCGCCGACGAGAACGAAGTCGACTATTACGATCTGGTGTATGGCCGTGATTTTGAAGCTGATCGCACGGTCGAAGCCGTCGAGGTACGTCCCGGTGATCTGAGCCCTGACGGCTCGGGCGCGCTCAGCCTGGAACGCGGCGTGGAAATCGGGCAGGTCTTCCAGCTCGGGCTGAAGTATTCCAATGCTTTGGATCTTAAGGTGCTCGACCAGAACGGCAAGGCGGTGCCGGTGTGGATGGGCTCCTACGGCATCGGCGTCTCGCGCGTGCTCGCCTGCATCGCCGAAGCGCATCATGACGACAAAGGATTGGCCTGGCCGGTCAACATCGCGCCTGCACAAGTGCATGTCTTGGCTACTGGCAAGAACCACGAGGCGTTTGAGGCCGCCGACAAACTGGTTGCGGAGTTGGAGTCACGTGGCATCGAAGTGCTCTACGATGATCGGCTGAAGGTTTCGCCCGGCGTCAAATTCAAAGATTCTGAGCTGATCGGCGTGCCGCTGGTGGCCGTCGCCGGCCGGGATACCGTGAACAATGGCACGATTGAAATCCGCAACCGCGACGGCTCCGACTCGGTCGCCGTCCCGGTAGAGCACGCTGCAGACACGTTGGCGGATCGGCTCGCTGCGCTGCGCTAGCCTAATGCGGTTTGTTGCACCGGCTGTTTGCCGTATCATCGCACAGCTCCGTTCGGGCTGCGCGATGAATGCGCTTGGAGCCACTTCCGTTGCCGTATAATGGGTCCGAGGTTCAACGAAGACCCTGAAAGAAGGCAAAGATGCAACATGTTACCGTGCTGGGCACTGGTGTGCTCGGTTCACAGATCATTTTCCAGGCAGCGTACAAAGGCAAGGACGTCGTGGCATACGACATCAGCGATGAGATCCTCGCCAAGCTGCCGGAGCGTTGGGAATACCTCAAAAGAGCGTATCGGCACGATCTTCTCGATGCCACCGACGAGGCGCTTGACGCCGCTGTTTCCCATATCCGTGTGACCTCTGATCTCAAGGAAGCGGTCAGCGATGCCGACATCGTCATCGAATCGGTTCCCGAACGTCTCGACATCAAGCAGGATACGTGGCGCAAGGTGAGTGAAGCCGCCCCGGCCAAGGCGGTGTTCTGCACGAACTCTTCCACCTTGCTGCCCAGCAAGATTGCGCCGTTCACCGACCGTCCTGACCGCTTCCTTTCCCTGCACTTCGCCAACGAGATCTGGAAAAACAACACCGGCGAAGTGATGGCGCAGCCCAAGACCGACCCGGAGGTCTTCGAGAGTGTCGCCGAATTCGCCGAGGAGATCGGCATGGTGCCGATCCGCGTGCTTAAGGAGCAGCCTGGGTATGTGCTCAACTCGTTGTTGGTGCCGCTGCTCGGCGCTGCAGCCGACCTGTGGGTACGCGGCGTCGCCTCGACAGAGGACATCGACAAGACTTGGCGCATCGCGACCGGCGCTCCGCTCGGTCCTTTCCAGATCTACGATGTCGTCGGCATGATGACGCCGTACATGCTCAACAAGGACAGCGCCAATCCGGTGCAGCGCGAGTTCGCCGAGCGCATCAAGGCCGAGTACATCGACAAAGGCAGGCTGGGCAAGGGCGCGGGTCACGGCTTCTACGACTACGAATGAGTGAAGAGTCGTCGCAGAATACCGATTCGCCCGGGCTATTGGGGCCCTTCGCTTTTTGCCGTGTGAACAACTCGTGTTTATCCACACGCTATCCACAACACGCCGAACGCGTACCCTTCGACCACAGGATCCGTTTTCGGTTGCGTCGATTTTCGGGCATCCTGCATAGTTGGATCACCGAGGGAATCATGGCATGGCCGATGTTGGTTGACATCGCTGTCGCCTTCCACGTTTCTCCCCATTATGACGGGCATCGCGCGCCGTGGTTCCTTCGGTCCAACAACGAATGGAGGCATTATGGCACAGCAAGGGACAATCACCATTACCGGCTTCGTCGGCGCCGACCCGATCAGTTTCGGTCGTGAGGGAGGGCCTGGAGCCTGCTCGTTTCGTGTGGGCTCGACACGCAGCTCCTTTCATGCCGCCAGCGGCGAGTGGAAGGAGCACCCGACGACTTGGATCACGATCAAAGCGTTCCGTGCGCTTGCAGTGAATATCCTCGCCTCGGTGCGCAAGGGGGACCCGGTCATCGTCACCGGGCTGCTGAACACCGAGGAATGGCAGCAGGATGGGAACAACCGCAGCCGCATCGTCATCGAGGCCAGCGCGGTAGGACACGATTTGACGCGCGGCGTCGACACCTTCCAACGGCAGATTTCACGCCGTGCTCAATCACCAGGTCAGTTGCCGGGGCAAACGACCAATCAGCAGCATGCCGGTCAAAGAGAGCAATCCGCTGAGCCGGGCTATGCGCGTCCACCATCGAATGGCACTTACGCATCACCACAGTCGTATGGCGGAAGCGGTTCAGCCAATGGGCAGAGATCATATGAACAGGCGGAAGGAGTCGGTAACCCAGGAATCGACCAATCATTCGCAGCCGGAGGGAGTCAACGCAGCGAGAATCAAGGTAGCGAAAAGCGCAGCAGCGGGAATCAGAATGGTGAAGAAACCGCAGGCAATGACGGGAATATGAATGCGGCCGTCGGCGAAGACCCATGGAATGCAGGGCCGGATAACGTCAAAGCCGGCGAATCCCGGAATGTTGAGGAATTCGCCGGCTCTGAATTCTAGCCAAGAGGCGCGGCGGACATCGTAGCCGCCGCTAGCAGCAGCTACGATTACCAGATGTGCACACGCTGGTCTTCGGCAAGCCACATATGGTCTTCTGGATGCACGCCGAATGCCGTATAGAACATGTCGACGTTGCGCACGATGCCGTTGGTGCGGAACTCGGCCGGGGAGTGCGGATCGATCTGCAGAAGCTGCTCGGCGAGCTCATCGCGCTGCGTCGTGCGCCAGACAGAGGCATAGCTCAGGAAGAAGCGTTGCAGGCCGGTGAACCCGTCGATCTGCGGAGCCTGTTCGAGGGTCTGCACGATGGCGGGATGCGAACCGTCGTTGTCGCGACCGGCAGCGGCGTCAAGCGCGAAAGCATAGGCTTTCAATGCGATGTTCACACCGCTCAAATCGCCGATGTTCTCGCCGATGGTCAGCGCGCCGTTGACGTGAGGCGCCTTGCTCGGGTCATCGGCGTACTTGGCGGCCAGCTGGCTGGGAACGAAGGCATTATACTGCTTGATGAGTTGCGAAGTGAGATCCTCGAAATTCTTGCGGTCTTCCGCGGTCCACCAGTCATTGAGCTTGCCGTCGCCGTCGTACTGGCTGCCTTGATCGTCGAAGCCGTGGCCGATCTCGTGGCCGATGACCGCGCCAATGCCGCCATAATTCGCGGCATCCTCGGCATCGGGATCAAAGAACGGCGGCTGCAAAATCGCGGCGGGGAAGACGATGACATTCATGGACGGCTCGTAATAGGCATTCACCGTCTGCGGGTTCATGAGCCACTCGTCCTTGTCGACCGGCTTGCCGGCCTTGGACAGCTGGAAGCCGGATTCGTACAGCGATGCCGCGCTCATGTTGGCTACCAGCCCGGCGTCATCGCGCACATCCAAGGCGCTGTAGTCGCGCCAGTGATTGGTGTACCCGATCTTCGGCGTGAACTTCGCGAGCTTCTCCAGCGCCTTGGCCTTGGTCTCCTCGCCAAGCCAGTCGCTGTTGGTGATCGAGACGCGATAGGCTGCAATGAGATTGCCGACGAGCAGTTCCATGCGTTTCTTGGAGCTTTCCGGGAAGTGCTGTTTGACGTATTCGCGCCCCACTTCCTCACCGGATACGCCATTGACGACTGCAACGGCGCGCTTCCAGCGATCGCGCTGCTGCTTGGCGCCGGAAAGCGCCCTGCCGTAGAAATCGAAGACCGTCTGATCGAAATCGTGGCTGAGCAGCCGGGCCGAACCGATCAGGACATGAACCCGTGCCCAGAGTTTGAGATCCTCCAACTCGGCGGCATCCCAGAACGCGTCCAGACCGGTCAGGAAGCTCGGCTCGTGCACGATGGTGCGCTGCAGCACGGCGGTTATGTCTACGGGCATGATTTTTGCCGTGGGCGTGGCATCATAGGCGTCTTGCCAAGCTCGGGCCCACTCGCCGATGCCGAAGTGGGAGAGCGCAGCGGCCAACGCGGCGTAATCCGTCGGATTGTAGGTTTTCTGCGAATCCCGGGTGGCCACGTTGTCCCAATGGCATGCTGCTATGCGGGTCTCGGCGGCAAGGAAACGAGCGGCTTGGCCCTGCGTGGTTTCTGTATCGCCGCAGCCGGCCAGCAGCAGCAGTTTGGCCACCATGACGGCGTATTGTTCGCGGATCGGCGCATACCGGTCCTCGCGATAGTAGGCCTCATCGGGCAGGCCTAGGCCCGACTGCTCGACATGGACGATATTGGTGTCCGGGTCCCCCGGATCCCCATAGATGCCGACGTCGAAAAGATCAGGGCCGCCCGCAGGATTGAGCGAGCCAAGCAGGCGGGCCAATCCCGGTTTGTCGGTTGCTGCGTCAATGGCGTCGAGCCGCGCCTGAATCGGCGTGATGCCCGCGGCTTCGATGGCTTCGGTATCGCAGAAGGAGCGATACAGTGCCTGTGATTTCGCCGCCGAGCACTGCCCATCTTCGAGAATGTCTCGAATCTGCGCCTCGGCGTCTTCTGCGAGTTTGTCGAAGGAGCCATAGCGGGAGCGATCGTCAGGCAGACGATACGTGTCGATCCATGGTCCGTTCACATAACGGAAAAGATCGTCGCCGGGTTTGATGACCGAGGAAAATGAAGCCGGGTCTAGGCCTGAAATCATAGCTGTATCCATGGCCTCACCCTATCCGTGTTTGATGACATATGGGTGTTGCGGGAATCGCCATAGCTGGATGCAGCAGGACCCTGGCAACGGGCTGCAGACGGGTTCGGAATGCTGAAGCCGCAGTGTCAGATGGCGTGCATAAAATCTCAAGAATGCAGGCCGTTCGCAGATTGCGTCGAGTCGGCTTTATCACTACAACGAAGGGTAAAACCGTGTCAGAGCCAAACAAGAGCGACATCAATCCGGATTCGGGTCCGCAGCGGCCAATCAACCCGTTCCTGCTCATCGAAGATCAGCTGTCGAAAGAGGCGACCAATGTGGTGCGCATCCTGTACGGCGTGGCCGGCGTTGCAGCGATCATTCTCGGGGCTGCGGCGTTGTTCCAGCCGCGCAATGTGCTTGCCGGCATGGCTATCGTGCTGGGCGTCTATTTCGTCGTCTCCGGCGTCATCCGCATCGTCAGCGCCGTTGTAGGGCAGGGACTGCCAAGCGGCTGGCGCGTGCTGGATATCCTAGTCGGCTTGCTGCTGGCCATCGGCGGCGTGGTGGTGCTGAAGAACGCTGCCGTTTCGGGCGCGCTCACGGCTGTCCTGGTGACGATGGCCATCGGCATCGGCTGGCTGATAGAGGGCATTGTGGCGATCGCCGAATCCTGGCATACGCCGAACCCGGGCTGGGCCATCCTCTATGCAGTGCTCTCGATCGTGGCAGGCATCATCGTGCTTTTCTCTCCGATCAGTTCGACGGTGTTCCTCGTGATCTTCTCAGGCGTCGCGCTGGTCGTCCTGGGCATTTCCGCAGTCATCCGCGCTTTCACCTTCGGCATGACGAACAGGGCCGGGGGAAACCGAGGACTGAATTGAATCGCCGGGCGGCGATTCGCTGAAGGTATTGGGCGTGCAATCGTTGTTGGGCAGCCGAAGTAGGGTGAGGGCATGATAGAGCTGAAAACACCTGCGGAAATCGAAGCGATGAAACCCGCCGGCCGATTCGTCGGCGGCATCCTCAAAGAACTGAAAGCCATGGCGAAAGTCGGCACGAACCTCTTGGAGATCGATGAATTCGTCGCCAAGCGCATCGCCGACCGCAAGGGCGCCGAATCCTGCTACGTCGATTATGCGCCTGATTTCGGCACCGGCCCCTTCGCCCATTACATCTGCATCTCGGTGAATGATGCCGTGCTGCACGGCGTGCCCTACGACTACAACCTTAAAGACGGCGACTTGGTTTCGCTTGATCTTGCGATCAGCGTGGACGGCTGGGTCGGCGACTCAGCCATCAGTTTCGTAGTCGGCAACAAGGTCGATCCGGAAGACCTGCGGCTGATCAAATGCACCGAGGATGCGCTCGAAGCCGGCATCGCGCAGGCGCAGCCGGGCAATCGCCTAGGTGATGTCTCCAGTGCGATCGGCGATGTCGCGCGCTCGCAAGGCTATCCGATCAACCTCGAATTCGGCGGCCATGGCGTCGGCCATATCATGCACGGCGATCCCCATGTGGCCAATGACGGCAAGGCGCACCACGGATATCGGCTGCGTCCGGGCCTGGTCATCGCCATCGAGCCTTGGTTCCTCAAAACCACTGACGAAATCTACCAGGATCCCAAAGACGGCTGGACGCTGCGTTCGGCGGACGGCTCGCGCGGCGCGCACACCGAGCACACGATCGCGATAACCGGGCATGGCCCGGTCATCCTCACCACGCGCGACTGATCATGTTACGGCTGCGTGCGCTTCCCTCTGTTACGATGAGCCATTCCAGCACCTGCATATGCGGGTTCCAATGCCGGTGGAGCGGCGGCGCGCCGACTGTTCGACGAATGCCATCATCCGCCCGGCCATGGCGCAAACGGCTGGATGACGAAGCGAAAGGGGATTGTCGATGACCAAGGCCGAACTGGATGTCGACACGAACAAATTCACGCTGCCTGTAGTCAAGGCCACGGCAGGCCCTGATGGCATCATTGTCTCCGATTTGCGCAACGACGGCTGGGTGACGCTTGATCCGGGCTTCCTGACCACTGCGCAGTGCGAATCGAAGATCACCTACATCGACGGCAATAATTCGATTCTGCGCTATCGCGGTTACCCCATCGAACAGCTGTGCGATCAATCGGATTTTCTGGAAGTCGCATGGCTGCTGCGTTTCGGCGAACTGCCAACGCAGGAGCAATACGAAAAATTCAGTTCTGCTGTGAACCATCGCACGATGGTGGGGGAGGATTTCCGCACTTTCCTGGGATCCTTCCCACGCACGGCCCATCCGATGAGCGTGCTCGCCTCGGCGGTGAATGCGCTGGCCACTTTTTATCCAGACACGACTGATCCCAATGATTCCGACCAGCTGGACGAGGCTGCCACCATCATCATGGCCAAGGTGCGCACGATCGTGAGCTATATCTTCCGCCGTCGGCGCGATGAGCCGATGCTCTACCCGGATTACTCGCGCGGCTACGTCGACGATTTCCTGCGCATGTGCTTCGCGGTGCCGTATGAGCCTTTCGAATCCGATCCGCTGTACGTGCATGCGCTGGGCCGGCTGCTCATCATCCACGCCGACCATGAGCAGAACTGTTCGACTTCCGTGGTGCGCATCGCCGGCAGCGCCCAGGCGAACCTGTATTCCTCGATCGCAGCAGGCATCAACGCGCTCTCCGGACCGCTGCATGGTGGCGCGAACGAGGCCGTGCTGCGCCAGCTCAAGGCCATCCGCGACAGCGGCATGGGCGTCAAGGAGTTCGTCGAGAGCTGCAAAGGCGAGGGCCGTCGCATCTCGGGGCTTGGCCACCGTGTCTACAAATCATACGATCCTCGGGCCGCCATCGCGCGGCAGTATCTTGAACAGCTGCTCGAACGCGAGGACACGCTCAAGCTCTCCCAAGAGGAGCGCGCACTGTTCGACGTGGCGACCGAGCTCGAGGATATCGCGCTCAACGACGACTATTTCGTCTCCCGGCACCTCTACCCGAACGTCGATTTCTACACAGGCCTGATCTACCGCGCGATCGGCTTCGACCCTGCCATGTTCACCACGCTGTTCGCCCTAGGCCGCATCCCCGGCTGGATTGCGCAATACCGCGAGATGCGCACCGACCCCGAAACCAAGATCGGCCGCCCGCGCCAAGTCTACACTGGCGAGGCCGAGCGCGATTACGTCCCAATGAGTCAACGGTAACGCTGCGTGGCACAACACGGACGCTGAGCGCTCGTTAGCGGAGCTTTTGTTCCATCAGCACTTGGCCAGTGGCGCGAAACGGACGCTGGGCGTTTGAGATGGCCGGCATGAGAAGTAGGGAGACGCTAAGGCCTCGTTGACCGGACCTGAGCGGCCTAGTTTTTGTGCAGCGCGGCGTTGAGTTCGATGCCGGTTTTGCGCTGGCGGGCTTCGATGCCGCCGGTGATCGAATTGCGGATGAACAGCAGATTGTCCTTGCCGGACAAGTCCGCGCCCTTGACCACGTCGAAAGGCTCTCCTGCGGCCTTTTTGGCCTTGTCGACGACGGTGATCTTGGTGCCGGCGGTTATGTAGAGGCCGGCCTCCACCACGCAGTTGTCGCCGAGCGAGATGCCGATGCCGGCGTTCGCGCCGACCAGGCTATGCTCGCCGATCGAATTGCGCAGCTTGCCGCCGCCTGACAACGTGCCCATGGTCGAGGCTCCGCCGCCGATGTCGGAGCCGTTGCCTACGACGACGCCCTGCGAGATGCGGCCCTCGACCATGGATGTGCCCAATGTGCCGGCGTTGTAGTTCACGAAGCCAGCGTGCATCACTGTGGTGCCCTGCGCCAAGTAGGCTCCCAGCCGCACGCGGTCGGCGTCGCCGATGCGCACGCCGGTGGGCACGACGTAATCGACCATGCGCGGGAACTTGTCGATCGAAAGCACATTGACGCCCGCCTGCGGGACGCCTGGATTCGCCCGCAGCATTGCCGTTTCCACCTCAAGCTTGCGCTGGGCAAAGGTTTCGACGGCGAACGGCCCGTAATTCGTCCACACCACATTGGTCAGCTTGGCGAAGATGCCATCGAGATTCAGCGTATTCGGCTTGGCGAGCCGCATGCTCAGCAAATGCAAGCGCAAGTAGGCGTCGGCCGCGTCGGTGATCTCGCCGTCGAGCTGCGAAACCGTGAACACGGGGATGCGCCTCACGCCTCGAGCATCCGGCTCTTCGTGCGATACGCCATCGAATCCGTGCCTCGGCCGCGGTGCCTCGCGCGGCGCGTCTCCCAAGTGCAACGTGGGGTACCAGACGTCCAAGATGGTTTCGGCCTCGTCAACCGAGGCCAGCCCCCAGCCCCATGCAGTGCGTTCGTCGCTCATGTGCGCTCCTCTTTCATTCGGTTCTTCGCCATGTCTGCCGTGCCGGTATGGTGATGCGTTCTCGCCGTCCGGCAATCACCTCACACGATACAACAGAACCGGCTGGGCGTTCGTCTCATGGCACGCTGTCGAGTTTCGTGTGGCAACTGCGCCTCACCGATTGCGCAAGCTCGTACGCCCGCCTGAGTACAGTGGAGACCCATGGGCAGGGAACGCGATGAACGGTTGCGGCGCGAGAACCGTCGGCGCATTGTGGTGCGCGCGGTGTGCATCGTGCTTGCTGCAGCGATGCTGCTCGCGATGGTGATCCCTGCGATCTACGCCGGTTTTTGACATGGTGGTTTCGGCATGATTCCGGTGTGTGACACCATGCTCTGAACAGATCCCGGGCAGGTTCGCGGCCCGGAGCGATGCAGGGCGAAGCGGGGTTTGCCGGGTCGGTGCCCATGCGGGTCTGTTTGTGCAGGCCCTGTCGACGCGGGGCCGACGACGATAGTGTTCAGATAATACCTATGTATGGTGGTAACAATGGCAGATTTTGATTTTTCCCAAGCGATCGGCGAGGCTCGGACCAAATACGAGTCCATCGCCAAGGCGCTGAATGTTGGACGCCTCAAGTCCGAGATCGCAGATCTCGAGCAGCAAGCGGCTGAACCCGGTCTATGGGACGACCAGGAGAACGCGCAAAAGGTGACGAGCCAGCTCTCAGCGTCCCAAGCGCAGCTCAGGAAGCTCGAATCCTTGGAAGGCCGGCTCGACGACGCCGAAACCCTCTTCGAACTCGGACAGGAGGAGACGGACGCCGATTCATTGGGCGAAGCCCGCTCAGAGGTGGACGCGATTCAGAAGGATCTCGATGAGATGGAGATCCAGACTCTGCTCGATGGCGAATACGACGCGCGTTCGGCGGTTGTGACGATCCGATCGGGGGCAGGCGGCGTGGATGCGGCCGACTTCGCGCAGATGCTGCTGCGCATGTACCTGCGCTGGGCCGAGCGCGACGGCTACAAGGCGAAGGTCATGGACACCTCGTACGCGGAGGAGGCCGGCATCAAGTCCGCGACCTTCCAGGTCAATGCGCCCTATGCTTACGGCCGGCTTTCGGTCGAGGGCGGTACGCACCGGCTGGTGCGCATCTCGCCTTTCGACAATCAGGGCCGCCGCCAGACGAGCTTCGCCGCGGTCGAAGTGGTGCCGCTGGTCGAGGAGACTGATCACATCGACATCCCGGATTCCGACATCCGCGTGGACACCTACTGCTCTTCCGGTCCCGGCGGCCAAGGCGTGAACACGACGTATTCGGCGGTACGCATCACCCACTTGCCCACGAACACCGTGGTGACTATGCAGGACGAGCGCAGCCAGATCCAGAACCGCGCGGCTGCGATGGCCGTGCTTCAGTCCCGGCTGCTGGTCATGCGCCATGAGGCCGAGGCACAGAAGAAGAAAGAGCTCGCCGGCGATATCAAGGCCAGTTGGGGCGATCAGATGCGCTCATACGTGCTGCATCCGTATCAGATGGTCAAAGACTTGCGCACTGGCTATGAGACTTCGCAGACTCAGGCGGTTTTCGATGGCGACATCGACGGGTTTATCGACGCGGGCATCCGCTGGCGGCATGAGCAGCGGCGCGAAGCGGCCGAAGAGGCCGATAACAGTTGAACAACGGCTGAACCCGCGAAATAGCATCGGTAAGGATGGCATACTATGGCGCTTATCACGTTGGATCATGTTTCGAAGATCTACCCGAAAGGCACTCGGCCAGCACTCGACGACATCACCGTGCATATCGACCGTGGTGATTTCGTCTTCCTCGTCGGCGCATCAGGATCGGGCAAAACGACCCTGTTGAGCCTGCTGCTGCACGAGGAAGAGGCCACGGATGGGGAGATTCGTGTCGCAGGCAATGATCTGCGCCGCCTGTCCAACCGCCAGGTGCCGCAATACCGGAGATCCATTGGCTTCGTTTTCCAGGATTTCAAGCTGCTCAATAATAAAACCGTGTGGCAGAATGTCGCTTTCGCCCTCGAGGTGATCGGCATGAACCGTTCCACGATCCATTCGCTGGTGCCTAAAGTGTTGGAAACCGTAGGGCTCACCGGCAAGGAGCGCAATTATCCGCACGAGTTGTCGGGCGGCGAGGCCCAGCGCGTGGCGATCGCGCGGGCCTACGTGAACCATCCCCAGCTCCTGCTGGCCGACGAGCCTACCGGCAACCTCGACCCGACGACTTCGCTGGGCATCATGGAGGTGCTCGACGCGATCAACCGTACCGGGACCACCGTCGTGATGGCAACCCATAACGAGGAGATCGTCAACTCGATGCGCAAACGCGTTGTCGAGTTGCACAACGGGAAAATGGTGCGAGACCAAATGCAGGGCTCGTATGATTCTGCGCTGTTCTTCCCCGATGCCGAGGTCGAGTCGAAATCCAAGGCCCAGCACGTGGCCGACGGTTCGCAACAGCTCGGCAGGTCTGTGGATGATGAGGCCGGGCATGGTGCAGCGGGACATGACGCTGCTCAGATCGCCGATGCACGCGGTGGCGCTGTGCAGAGCATTGAAATGCACAGTGTCGAAATGCACAGTGCCGCTGCCTCGGCGGTCGGCAGCGGTGCAGCAAGTGCGGCGCCGGAAGGCAACGCCGACTTAATGCATGCGATGGACGCCGTGGTCGAGGCGATGCAGACGGACACGGGAGAGGACGCCGGAATCGCACGATTGGCGATGTCCATGCATTCGGGCCGTAAAGGCCGTTATGGCGAGGCCTTCAAACCGGTCGAAACAACGATGACGTGGGGCCGTGGCATCGCAGCTGAGAGCATTGCCGCCGCGGGCGGCGCAGCCCAGGTCGGTGCGGGCGCGCAAGAGCCCCCACAGGAGAAGCGGCGCGACGGCTCTGCCCTCGACGATGAAGCCACGGAAACCGCGCCTCCTGCCCCTCCAGCTCCGCCCGTACCACCTAGGCGGGATGGAGATTTGCAGCAGCATGGCGACGGAGCCGCCGCGCAGTACGACGAGGACACCCCGCAGCGCGACGAAGGCACTGCGCAACAAGACGTCGAAACCACACAGACCGGGCTTGGTGCGTCGTCCGAACAGTCCGAAAACGCCGGATCAGAGGCCAACAGTGACGAGGGGGATGCGCGATGAGAACGCGGTTCATTCTGTCCGAAACTTGGACGAGCCTGAGACAGAACGTCTCGATGATCTTGTCGGTGATGTTGGTCACATTCATTTCCTTCCTGTTCATCGGCGCTTCAGGGCTGATGCAGGCGCAGGTCACAAAAGCCAAAGGCGATTGGTATGACCAGGTCGAAGTCGTGGCTTGGCTGTGCCCTGACGGCACCAGCCAGGCCGCCTCATGCGCATCGGGCAAGGCGCCGACGCAGCAGGAGATCGTGGACATTGAGGATCTGATCCATCAGGAACTGGGTGATGTGGTTTCGAAGATCACCTATGTGAGCAGGAAGGACTTCTACAAGAACACCTTCCTCAAGCAGTATCCCAATGGCGTGTATGAGGGCCGCACGCTGACTGCTGCGGATATGCAGGATTCGCTGCGGCTCAAGCTTACGGATCCGACCAAGTATCAGGCTGTCTCCGAAGTGCTCTCCGGGCGCACCGGGATCGAGGAAGTGGTCGACCAGCGGCAGATCTTCGATCCTGTGTTCAATGTGCTCAACAAGGCGACCGTGGTCACGGTTGTGCTGGCGTCGGTGATGATCGTGGTTGCTATTCTGCTCACCGGCACGACGATCCGCATGAGCGCGGCCTCACGCAGGAACGAGACCGAGATCATGCGCTTGGTCGGAGCATCGAACTGGACGATTCGGCTGCCGTTCATCCTCGAAGGCGTGTTCGCATCGTTTCTTGGCTCGCTGCTGGCATGCGGCGCGCTCAGCGGCATCGTGAAGGCATTCATCACCGACGGGCTGGCCACCAGCGTGCAATGGATGCCGTATATCGACCAGAAAACAGTATGGTTTATGGCGCCCGCGATAGTCTTGGGCGCTATGGCGCTTTCGGCCCTCGCCTCGGCCATATCGCTGCGGCGATATCTCAAGGCTTGAGCGCAGATCCTCAAGGGCCCTTGAGGACCGCGATGCGGCAACCAACCAGCTGCGCGCTTGCGGCAACGTCCCTCAACGCAGCCAGACGAACAAAACGCATCATCGCAATCGTGAACAATGTCCGTTACAATATGTGAACACCACGGAAGGAAGGTTCGCACCGCATGACGCATATCAAACGCATCAATGCCGCAGCAGGCCTGCTGTTGGCTGCTGCCACTGTATTTGCCGCCGGCTCGGCAAGCATGACGGTCGGGGTCCAGGAGGCGCAGGCGGTGCCCAGTTGGGATGCCTACCAGAGCAAAATACAGGATCATGAGAACCTTAAAAGCCAGCTTGTAGGCATCAATAAGAACTTGGCCGATCAGATCCTGCAATTGAACGATTTGACCGACAATCAGATTCCTGCGGCGCAGGAGGCCGCTATCGCTGCGCAGCAGCAGGCTGAGCAGGCGCAAGGCTTGGCGCAGGCTGCGAACGACCGGCTCGAAGCAGCCCGGAAAGACAAAAGCGATCTCGAAGCGCAGATCAAAAAAACCGGCGAAAACTATGATGACGCCAAGGAAGCGGTCGCCCAGCTTGCGCGTAACAGCTTCCATGGGTCAGGTGCGTCCGAAGTGATGGATGTGGTCACAAAATCGACTACGACCCAGGATTTCGTCAACAAAATGCAGTCTGATGCGGCGGTTGCGCGCAGCGAGGCGAATGCGGCCAACGACGCTGCGGCCACGCTTAACATATCGATGAATCGCAAGCAGCGCCTTGCCGCGATCGAGGAGCAGATCAGCGAACTCAAGCACAAGGCCGACGAAGATGCCGCTTCGGCACGGAGTGCGGCGCAATCCGCGCAGGCCGCGCAATCGCAGCTTCAGGCGTTGCGTGACAAAGGCAACACCGAACGCGCGCGACTCGAACAGCAGAAAAGCGGGCTAACGACCAAGGCGGCCAAAGAGGCTGCCGATATCGTCGCGATGAAATCCCAGATCGATGCCTACAACGAGCAGCAGGCGATTAAAAAGGCGGCGGAGGCCAAGGCGGCATCCGGCGGCCAGCAGCAGATCGGCAATGCCAAGCCGGCCACGAGCAAACCTGCGCCGGGCAATGGCGGGGGCAACAAGGGCGGCGGATCCTCCAATGGCAACAGCGGCGGTGGCAACAGCGGCGGCTCCTCCGGTGGCAACAGCGGCGGCGGCAGCGCCAGTGGCATGAACTATGCCGTGCCCGGCGGCTGCCCTGAGGGATCATCGTTCTGCTATGGGCATTCCACGGGCAACACTATCGGCGGCAGATCATATCCTGCGCGCCAATGCACGCTGTGGGCGTACATCCGCCGCTCGCAATTGCGATTGCCGGTAGGCTCGCATATGGGCAACGGCGGCCAATGGGCCGCCACAGCCCGCAGCCTTGGTTATCTTGTCAATGGCACGCCCCATGTGGGCGCAGTGGTCGTTTTTGCGCGCGGGCAGAGCGTCGGCGGGCAGTGGAACGCCAGTTGGCAATACGGGCATGTTGCCGTCGTCGAGCGCGTCAACGCCGATGGCTCGATACTGATTTCGGAAGGCGGCACCGGCTTCGCGAGCTTCCCGACCTGGCAGACGCTCTATGATCCCGGGAGTTACCAGTACATTCACTACTGATCGTTTGATTGTTCGGTCAGAAGTGCAAGGAGAACAAGAGATGGCGAAGGAACAAGGAACATCATTGATCGCGCAAAATCGCAGAGCGCGGCATGACTACGAGATCGAAGACCGTTACGAGGCAGGGCTGGCGCTGACGGGCACCGAGGTCAAATCGCTGCGCGAGGGGCATGCCTCGCTGGCTGAGTCCTTCGTCTCGATCGACCGACGCGGCGAAATCTGGCTGGAGAACGCCAATATTCCTGAGTACCTCAATGGCACATGGAACAACCACGCACCCAAGCGCAAGCGCAAGCTGTTGCTGCATGCCGCCCAGATCGCCAAACTCGCGCGCCGCACCGAGGCCAAGGGCTATACGATCGTCCCGCTCAGCCTGTACTTCAAGGACGGCCGGGTCAAGGCGGAAATCGCCGTGGGGCGCGGCAGGCGCGAATACGACAAGCGCCAGGCGTTGCGCGAGGAACAGGACAGGCGCGAAGCCCAGCGGGTGATGCGCTACAGGAACCAGCGCGCCAATTGAAATAAGGGTTTGCAGTTCGCGAAAGCAGGAGAATGCAAATTTTAGGCATATTCCAGGCATAGGCTGGGTTGTAGCGCTGAATGTCGCTACTGACCGTATGTGGTTAACGCTTTCGTAGCAAAACGCTTTTATCCTCACCTGTAGTCAGGTGCTTGTGTGGTGTCAGCCGCAGAGCACTCGCGAAGAGAAAAGGAACGAAATGCGCAGTTCAACATTCAAGGGTGCAGTTTCCAACAACACTGTTTTCAAAAACACGGGTCTGAGACGAGCAGGAGTTCTCATTCTTGGCGCGGTGCTTTCCATGTCGCTGGCCGCATGCGGCACCACCGACACGGGCGATTCCGCGTCCGGGGCGGGCAGCGGCGACGGAGCATCCAAGTCCTCGACGGACGGCTTCGATACGAGCGCCATCGCCAAAGACGAGAAGATCGCGGCATTGTTGCCTGAATCGGTTACCAAGGACGGCACACTTACCGTCGGCGCCGACACCTCGTATGCGCCGGCCGAATTCTTGGCTGCGGATGGCAAAACCCCGGTCGGCTTCGATGTGGACCTATCGAAGGCGTTGGCCGCGGTTTTCGGCCTCAAAGAGGGCACCGTCACCTCGAGCTTCGACTCGATCATCCCTTCCGTAGGATCGAAGTACGACATTGGCATTTCCTCGTTCACTGTCACTCCCGAGCGCATGAAGGCCGTTGATTTCGTCACCTATTTCAACGCCGGCTCGACCTTCGTCGTCAAGAAAGGCAATCCCGCCAAGGTCGATACGTCGAGCCTATGCGGCGTGAAAATCGCCGTGCAGACCGGCACCACGCAAGAGGACGAGGCCAACAAGGCTGAGGTGCAGTGCAAAGCCGACGGCAAGCCGAACGTCCAGATCCAATCCATGAAGGCGCAGACCGATGTGACCACCGCCGTAGTCACCGGCAAAGCCGACGTCTTCTACGCTGACACCCCGGTCGCGGGCTACGCGATCAAACAGACCGGCAATGCGCTCGAGGCGTTGGGCGACGACGTCGGCATCGCGCCCGAGGCGGTCGCTATCAAGAAGGGCGACACTGCGACGGCGAACGCCGTGCAACAGGCGCTGCAAAAGCTCATCGATGACGGTACCTACGGCAAGATCCTTGATACTTGGGGCGTGTCGAAGGGAGCTGTTACCAAGGCAGAGATCAACCCGACTGTCGAGTAGAAGACCTGAAAAAGAATCAGGGCAGAGGGGATCCTGAATGGGCGCGAACGTCGGCACGGTTAATTTGTGATTGAACAATACGGTGATTGAATGGCGCAGTGGATCGCACGCCGCAAAACCAAGGAAAGGGTCGGCATGGCACACAAACGCAATTCCGGCGGATTGGATATCCCCGACAAAATCGACGCGCTGCCGGTGCGCCGGCCGGGCTCGCTGATTTCCGGCATCATCGTCGCCTTGCTGGCGGTCATGCTGGTGCAGGGCATGGTCACGAACAAGAACATGGACTGGCCTACGGTCTGGAAATATCTGTTCAACGAGAATGTGCTGGGCGGCATCGGCTGGACGCTGATCCTCACCGTGGCTTCAATGTTCATCGCGATCATCCTCGCAGTGCTGCTGGCTGTCATGCGTCAATCGACTAATCCAGTGCTGCGCTGGGTCAGTTGGTTCTATATCTGGTTTTTCCGCGGTACGCCCGTGTGGACCCAGCTGGTGTTCTGGGGCCTGTTCTCCGTGCTGGTTCCGCAGATATCGCTCGGAATCCCCTTCACGGACATCACTTTCTGGTCGATGGATTCCGAACAGCTGGCCTCAGCCATCCGGCCGGGCCTGATCGCTGCAATTATCGGGCTGGCGTTGAATGAAGCGGCCTATCTGGCCGAGATCGTGCGTGCTGGCCTGGAAGCGGTCGACCCCGGTCAGCGGGAGGCGGCGCAGGCGCTTGGCATGCGACGCAGCCTGATCATGATGCGTATCATCCTTCCGCAGGCCATGCGCATCATCGTGCCGCCGACCGGCAACGAGACGATCGGCATGCTCAAAACCACCTCGCTGGTTTCCGCGGTGCCGTTCGGCCTTGAATTGCAGTTCGCTACAAACGCGATCTCCAGCCGAACGTACAAGCCGATCCCGCTGCTGATCGTGGCGTGCATTTGGTACCTGATCGTCACGTCGATTCTCATGATCGGGCAGGCATATTTGGAGCGGCACTTCGGCAAGGGCTTCGACGCGCGCAGAGTCGGTCCGAAGCTGGACACGCCGCCGCTGCCGGGCAAAACCGAAGGCGAGCCGAAGAATGACGTGCAGAAAATCAATCAGGCCGCTTTCGTGGGCCTGAACGCGTGAACGGGGCGATGATGGCACTGGGTGAGATAGCACAGGATGGAATGGCTCAGGGAGGTAACGGCGGCACGCCTGCGGTCCAGGCCGTCGGCGTGCAGAAGGCCTTTGGCTCGCTGCATGTGCTCAAAGGTGTGGATATGACCGTGATGCCTGGCACGGTAACGGTGATTCTGGGACCGTCCGGCTCGGGCAAATCGACGTTCCTTCGCCTGATCAACCAATTGGAGACCTTGACCGGCGGCCGCATCGATGTCGACGGCGAACTCGTGGGCTTCAGACATGTAACGAGGCATGGCGTGGATCGGCTGCAGGAGCTCAGCGAGAGGGAGATCGCGGCGCAGCGGGCCAAGCTGGGCATGGTCTTCCAGCGTTTCAATCTTTTCCCGCATAAGACCGCGCTCGAAAACGTAATGGAGGCGCCCGTTCACGTGGCGCACCAATCCAAGGGGGATGCCCGCAGCGAGGCCGAATACGAACTGGACAGAGTCGGACTGGGTGATCGTCTCGATTATTATCCCGCGCAGTTGTCCGGCGGCCAGCAGCAGCGCGTCGCCATCGCTCGCGCGCTTGCGATGCACCCTGAGATCATGCTCTTCGACGAGCCGACTTCCGCCCTCGACCCCGAACTGGTGGGCGAAGTGCTCGGCGTCATGCGTTCTCTGGCTGAAGGCGGCATGACGATGATCGTCGTCACGCATGAGATCGGGTTCGCGCGTGAAGTCGCCGATCAGATCGTATTCATGGATGGCGGCGTGGTGGTGGAGCAGGGCGGTCCGCAGATTCTGGACAATCCGCAGGAGCGGCGCTTCAAGGATTTCCTCGACCACGTGCTGTAAGCGTGCCGGTGCTTTTCGCTTGCTGTTTTGCAGGCTGAGACAGAGACGAGTGGTCGGACTGAGATCCTGGTATTTTCGCCACACAATCGGCCCTGTTCGCGCGACAGAACCACGAGCAACGCTGCACGACGGCGATTCGCGGCCCGACAGGGAAATGGAACGTGAAGGTTCCGACACTGCGGGCCCGAACACCATGAAAGTCCCATAAACTGATAAACCATGTGTGGAATCGTTGGATATGCAGGAAATGTCACGACTGCCTGCGGCAAGCCTTTGGAAGTCTGCCTGCAAGGTCTGCGTCGTCTGGAATACCGCGGCTACGATTCCGCGGGCGTGGCGCTTGCGGCGCCCGGGATGGGATCAGTCGCAGTGCGTAAGAAGGCCGGTCGTCTGGCCAATCTCGAGGCGGATCTCGAACGTCGTCCGATGCCGGATGCGACCGTGGCGATCGGGCATACGCGTTGGGCGACCAACGGTGTGCCGAGCGATGTGAATGCGCACCCGCACACCAGTGCCGATGGGCATATCGCGCTGATCCACAATGGCATCATCGAGAACGCCAATGAATTGAAATTCAGTCTACAAACCGAAGGCTGCACCTTCGTATCCAGCACCGACACCGAGGTCGCAGCCAAGCTCCTGGGCACGATAGCCGCCACGGTGATCAAGGAAACCGGCAGACCAGATCTGTTCGAATCCCTGCGTCGCGTCGCGCGCATGCTCACCGGCACGTTCACGCTGCTGGCCGTCGACGACCGGCAGCCGGATATCGTCGTCGGGGCGCGGCACGACTCGCCGCTCGTAGTGGGTTTGGGCGAAGGCGAAAACTTCCTCGGCTCCGATGTGGGCGCTTTCGTGGCCTACACCAAACAGGCCATGGAATTAGGGCAGGACCAGGCCGTATGCATCAGCGCTGATACGGTCGTCGTCACTGACTTCGAGGGCAATCCAGTCACGAATTCCAAGCATTTCACCGTGGATTGGGATGCCAGCGCAGTGGAAAAAGGCGGCTGGCCGTCGTTCATGGACAAAGAGATCCATGAAGATCCCGAGGCCGTGGCCAACACGCTGATCGGCCGCTTCAATTCGGATGGCGCCATCGTGCTGGATGAGGTGCGCATCGCCCTTGAGGACTTCAAGACCATCGACAAGATCATCGTCGTTGCCTGCGGCACGGCGAGCTACGCCGGCATGGTCGCCAAATACGCGATCGAGCACTGGGTGCGCATCCCGGTCGAAGTGGAGCTGGCCCATGAATTCCGTTATCGCGACCCGATCCTGACCCCGCGCACGCTCGTGGTCGCCATCTCGCAGTCCGGCGAGACGATGGACACGCTCATGGCCCTGCGCCATGCCCGCGAGCAAGGCTCGCGCGTGCTGGCGATCTGCAACACCCAAGGCTCCACGATTCCGCGCGAATCCGATGCCGTGCTGTACACGCATGCCGGGCCGGAGATCGCGGTCGCCTCGACCAAGGCCTTCGTGGCGCAGATCGTGGCTGCCTATATGCTCGGTTTGTATCTCGCGCAGATCAAAGGCACGATGTTCCCCGACGAGATCCGCGGCATCGTCACACAGCTCAAGGCCATGCCCGCAAAGATCCAATGGGTGCTTGACACGCAGGCCGAGACTGTAGACGAAGCCGCCAGACGCATGCTCAATGCGCACTCCTTCCTGTTTCTCGGGCGGCATGTGGGCTATCCGGTGGCTATGGAGGGTGCGCTTAAGCTCAAGGAGATTGCTTACACGTTCACTGAGGGCTTTGCCGCGGGCGAGCTCAAGCACGGGCCGATCGCCTTGGTGGACGAAGGCGAACCGGTCGTGGTAATCGTGCCTTCGGCGCGCGGGCGCAATACCTTGCACAACAAGGTCGTCTCGGGCATCGAGGAGGTCAAGGCGCGCGGCGCGTTCACCATCGTCGTGGCTGAGGAGGGCGATCCGGACGCCGAGCGCTACGCCGACGTGGTCTTCTGGCGCCCGGTTTGCCCGACCTTGCTCAGCCCGCTCATCGACGTGGTCCCGCTGCAGCTCTTCGCCATGGATATGGCCAACCTCAAAGGCTACGACGTCGACAAGCCCCGCAACCTGGCCAAGTCCGTGACCGTTGAATAGGTAATGCATGGTGCCAGCTGCGGCGAAAATAGGAACAGCTCGGTATTAGGCAATGTCATGGACGGTTGTCGTCAGTCCTTCATGATTCGCCGAGATGATGACCGATATCGATTCGCTCTGCGAACGGGCGCTCGAAGAATGTGGACTTGCTGACGACCATTTCGTTGATGCAGGTTTGCAAAGTAATATGTGCGGCATAGCATAATACGCGTTAGGCGGCGCGCTGATATGCGCCGGTTTTGTAGCTTCTGGGCTATCAGGGGACTGCATAGCGTGGTAGACAACTGTAAAGAAGTGTTCCGTGTTATGCAAACAATACGGGGGATCGAGAGCGATATGAGCAAGGGAACTGGTGCGCCAGCTGGTGGGGCACAGCAGAAGGTCGAATTTCAGCAACCTGAGAGTGGGCTGAGCCGCGCCTGGCGGGTTACCCGGTTTGCTGGCTACGCCGTGCTGATGGTAATCGGTGGGTTCGAGGGGGTGGTGCTCGCCCAAGCGATTTCTTCCATCCCGCAATTCACCGTTCATTCCTCGGTGCGATCCATCATGATCTTTGGTGTCAGTTATCTGGTGCTGTTTGCAGTTACATGGTCGGCTACGCAGCTGGCGGTGATCGTGGAGAACATCATCATCCGAGATATTCTGATCGAGAAGAAGATAGCCTTCATCGAGGCGAAACTGCGTTATGTTTCAGCTGCCAAAGCTTCCGAAGTCGTCTCGCGCATCAACAATGATTTTGACCTGTACAGCGAAAGCTATCTCAAGGCGAAGTTCTTCATCGCGGTCGATCTCACCACCGGCATGGTGTCCATGGCGTATGTGCTCTGGCTGAGCGTGCCGGTCGGTTTGATGTTCATTGCGTTCTCTTTGCTGCCGATGACTGTGCCTCGCATGTTCTCCTCAGTGCTGAAGAAGGCAGGTGAGCGGTGGTCGAAGAACACTGAGGGGTTCAACAAGGTGCTTTCCGACACGTTCTCGTCCCAGCACAGCCTGTACACGAACGGCGCATTCGGGCCAGTGACCGCCTATCTGCGCAAGTGGTTGAGGAAATCTGAGTCATCGAAATGCACGATGAACAATCTTCAGGGGGTTGCAGGCATTGCCACACTGATGCTTTCGGCGGCTTCGTATCTGATTCCTATCACCATCGGCCTGCTGATGATGCGTGCGGGCTGGGCTATCACCGCCACCAGTCTTGTCGCTATGTTCCTGGCTAGCGACCGCGTGTCCGGTCCGTTCCGCGCCGCCGCCGGACATTTCAACGAAATCTCCACCACGAAGGAGATTCGCGAGCAGATGCGCAGCACGTTGAACGAGACTCCTCAGGCTCCTGTGCTGACCCGGATGGAGGAGACGGCGGCGACGGCACAGATCGGTGTGAAGGCACAGATCGGTGCGGCGACGCAGGGCAAGGCTGGCGCTGCTGCGGGCAATCCGTCCACGCCTCAGTCCGCAGGCTCGAACTCTGATACCGCTGCCCGTGTCATCGTGAATGTTCCTGCTGTGGTACATGGCGACACGACGCTGCTGCAAGGCCAGCGACTGGATATTGCAAAGACCAAGAAGATTGCCCTCGTAGGGCCGTCTGGCGTGGGCAAATCATCGCTGCTCAATGCCTTGCAGGGGTTCGTGGTCGACCGCGATATGCAGACGGACGACGATCTCGTCAGGCAGGTCGGCTTCATCGAGCAGCGGCCATTCATCTTCGATGAGAACGTGCGCTTCAATCTGACCTTTGGAGAGACTTTTGCCGATGATCGCCTGCTCTCTGCGCTTGAACAGGTCGGCCTGCTTCACGAACTCGGCAATGATCCGCTGAACTATGAATGCGGGCAGAACGGCTCGCACTTGTCAGGCGGCCAGATCCAGCGCCTCGAAATAGCACGCGCCCTGCTGCGCAGGAAACAGCTCCTGCTGGCCGACGAGCCGACTGCCTCGCTTGACGAGCACAACGCCAAGCTGATTGTCGCCTTGCTGTGTTCGCTGCCCAACACGCTCATCATGGCCACGCACGATCTGCAATACGTCAAGGATTTCGACGCGATCCTCGAGATAACGCCTGATCACCAGCTCACCGCGGCGAACGAACGGGGCGGCGTGGGCGAGGATGTGATTTCCGTGACGCCGAGCGCTTCGCTTGCATGAAAGGACATGCCTGCGTGAAACGATATGCCCGCTGTACATTCTTTCATGTTTGGCATATAGCGTCCTGTGGCAGCGGCAGCGGGGGGGAGAGGAGAGAAAGTCCGCGCTGAATTTCGGGCAATGCACACATGTGGCAGTATGGAGGCATGACTGAGAGGCACCGCTGGGTCGGGGACGAGCCGGAAATCCCGTTCGGCTATGACGTGATATACGAGGATTCGGGCATCATCGTCATCGACAAGCCGCACTTTCTGGCCACCACGCCGCGCGGCATGTGGTACCGGCAGACCGCGCTGATCAGGTTGCGCGAGCAGTTCGGTGAACCGGATATCGCCCCTGCGCATCGCTTGGATCGGGCGACCGCCGGCATTGTCGTGTTCACGCGCAAGCCCCGGCTGCGCAAAACGTATCAGATGCTTTTCCAACGGCACATGGTCACGAAGACCTACGAATGCCTGGCTCTTGCGGCGCCGATCGTGCGGCCGCGGTACGGCGTCGTCGCCCGGCTCGATCCGCCTGCCGTGTTTCCTCTGCTTCGGCGCTCAAGGATCGTCAAGCA
Source organism: Bifidobacterium sp. (assembly GCF_022640935.1). Taxonomy (GTDB): domain Bacteria; phylum Actinomycetota; class Actinomycetes; order Actinomycetales; family Bifidobacteriaceae; genus Bifidobacterium. The sequence goes on along the minus strand of NZ_JALCCV010000019.1, from coordinate 14,467 downwards.
GCGAGGCGTTCTGCAGGCCTATGAGGAGCCGGGCGAGGTGAATGCCGAAACGGTGATTCGGCTGGCGGATGGCAGATGCAGTGGCGGCGTGTATGGCAGTCGAGACGGCTACAGGGACGACGGCGTGGATCTGAAGGTGGCCGAGTGCCGTGCGAGTTCAGGGATGGCCGAGCGAAGGGCAGTCTCGCGGGCGTCCGTATTTCGCTCGCATAGCCAGCACGTACGCCGCCGTTATATTCTCGAGCCGAAAACCGGCAAAACGCATCAGTTGCGCGTGCATATGAACGCGCTGGGGCTGCCGATCGCCGGAGACGATCTCTACCCGCGCATCGAATACCCGGATTATGATGACTTCACGACCCCGCTGCAGCTGGTCGCCCGCTCGCTTGCATTCATCGACCCAATCGCCGACGAACCACGTCGTTTCGTCTCGCGTGTGCCGTTGGGGTAGGCTCGGCTGCGCACCATAGAAAGGGCTCATTTGCTCACTGAAGGTGGGCAGGGTCTCCCTCGAAGAACTGCAGAAACCGCGTGGAGTGGCCAAGACAGCACCTTTTCATGCGTCCCAATCTGGCCGAAACTCGCATTAGTCCGGCTCGGACGACTGTTAGGATTGTCCTCAGAATCGGTCTCGTCTCCATATAATGCCCCATCGCGCCGAGCTACATTGATGAGTTTAATCGGAACGATAAATTAGATCATGTTCGGCATACTGCCTGCATACTTCTCAAACATCACAGGGTGTGCAGCAATCAGTTGCCCGCCCCGTTGGATATACTGATTTACCTATTGATGTATTCCCCATATCGCAGACTTGGTGGAGATGACATACAACAAAGGCCTATGAACGGCATTCAAGGGAGCGGCATCATGTCTTTCAGGCGCTTCAATAGGCTACTCGCCGCCGCTTTTGCCTCGCTGATGCTGTTCGCCACAGCGGCCTGCGGACCGCGCGACACGCGCACGCTTGTCACCGTCTGGTCGTGGGAACCGAGCATGAAGGCCCTTGCCGTGGATTTCGAGAGGCAGAACCCTGACATCCGCATCGTCATCAGAGACACATCCGGCTATGAGAATCTCAACACGGCGATCGAAGACGGCTATGGCATGCCGGACGTCGTGCAGCTCGAGTATTTCGCACTGCAACAGTATGCGATCAGCGGCCAGCTGCGCGATCTGACGGACAGGGTCTCAGACTACGGCAGTTTCTTCACGCCCGGCACATGGTCCTCAGTGCAGCTCAACAGCCGCGTCTACGGGCTGCCGATGGATTCCGGGCCGATGGCGTTCTTCTATAACAAGGATGCGTTCGACCAGGCCGGGGTCGATGCCTCGGCGATTCACACCTGGAATGACTATTATGAGGCGGCTAAGAAACTGAAGAAAATCGGTGTGTACATCGCGGCCGATGCCGGTGACGCAAGTTTCTACGATGCGATGATATGGCTGGCCGGGGGCCGGCCCTTCCATACCTCGGTCGACGGCAAGACGGTGACTGTGGATCTTGACGGCGATGCAGGCACGAAGATCTTCACCGAATTCTGGCAGAAGATGATCGACGACGGCCTTGTCGATACCCATCTGTCCACATGGTCAAGCGGATGGAAGCGAGCCCTGGGCTCGGGGGAGGTCGCTTCCGTGTTCTCCGGTGCGTGGATGCCTTCGCTGCTGCTTTCAGACGTGCCAGGGACCGCAGGTCTTTGGCGTGTGGCGCCAATGCCCACCGCCGATGGGTCATCGACGAATTCGGAGAACGGCGGCTCGGCGCTTGGCGTGCTGCAGTCCAGCCGCAAGCCCGACGCGGCTTTCCGTTTCGTCGAATATGCCTGCCATGAGAGCGCGGGAATCCGTGCGCGCGTGGATGGCGGCTCCTTCCCGGCCGACAAAGCGTCCTTGAACGTCCCCGGATTCCTCTCGAAAACCACGATCAAGGACGCGCGAGGCATCAGCGTGCCGTATTTTGGCGGCCAGGAGTTCAACAAGGTGCTTGCACAATCCGCCGAAAATGTGTCGGTCGGCTATCAGTATCTGCCTTTCGAGGTATATGCCCGCAGCGATTTTCGCGACACTGTAGGAAAGGCGTACCACTGGTCGAACCGCGAGCAGGCGGTGCTGCAGGCTCAGGCGCGCATCGACGATGGCCTGACCAATCCGGATGGCAGCCAGATCACCGTTCCCGCCTCGCCAGGGCAGAAAGTCGCGTTGAACGACGGCATCGCACTGTGGCAGCAGGATCTCAAGGCATATGGGTTCAATCAAGGTTTCACGATCAACTAACCCTGGGCGCGAACAGGAACGGTACACACAGCGCAGGCTATCCCTTATCTGACGTTGCGCTCGTAAATCGCAGCCATGCCTTTGAACATGAGCTCGGGGTCGTACACATCGATCAGATCGGTGTCGTCGGCGAAGATACGGCCGAGGCCTCCGGTGGTAATTACCTTGAAATTATCATCGATCTCGTCGTGGAACTGCCGAATCATACGCTCGATGCCGCCGAGGAAGTTGTAATACAGCCCGGCCTGCATGGCGGTTTTCGTACCGGATGCCAAAATGGAATCCGGCCGGGTGATCTCGACTTCAGGCAGCTGTGCGGTCCCGCCCCACAGCGCCGCGGCGGCGGTGCGGATGCCCGGGGCGATGAGCCCGGAGATGATGGTGCCCTTGGCATTGACGTAATTGAATGTGGTGGCGGTGCCGAAATCGGCGACCAACACCGGACCGCTGTATGTGTAGTATGCGCCGGCGCAATCGGCCAGGCAGTCGGCGCCCAGCGACTTGGGATCGTCGAGCCGGATACCGATGCCCGATTTGATGCCTGGGCCCACGATCATCGGGTCGATGCCGAGGAACTTGATGATGCTTGAGCGGAAAGAATGCATGACCTTGGGCACCACCGAAGCGATGATGACGTCGTCCACATCGGCGGGCTCCAAGCCGCTCAGCGCCAGAAACTGCCTGAGCATGAGACCGTATTCGTCTGAGGTGTGGTTCGCCTTGGTGGTCATGCGGTAGGCGCCGATGACGTCGCGCCCATGCAAGAACCCGAGCACGATATTGGTGTTGCCGATGTCAACCGCGATAAGCATAGGGCCTCCCGACCTGCGATGTGCTGTGAACTGCCGCGAGCCTTGCCTTACTTGCTGGGACATTCCATGACATGCCATGACGAAGCGCAGCGCAGCTGACTTCCCATCATAGGGCTATGCTGGCACTGTCTAGGCGATAGTGCGTAGAGACACAGCGCGGACGACCCGTACGGGCGGCCAGCATGACAATTGAATGATAACGACATAACTTCACCGAGCCATATTCGAGGCGATTATGACAGAGTATAACGGTGCGTACGACGATGTCGACGCAACCACAGCCAGCACAAGCAACACTGACGCTACCAACAGTGACGCAAACAGAAATGCAACCGATATCAACACCCTTAAGTCGGGAACCGATGCAGAGCTAAACGCCAGCCTCAAACCGCGCAGGCCGGACAGCGGCCGGCAAAGACCATGGATCTGGATCGCGGTTGCCATCGTGGTCGTCGCGGCGATCGGCGCCGCCATATTCGCATTCAACTGGGCATCCAAGCCTGCTCCTGCCGGCGCAACGAAAGATACCGTTGCCATCGGCCTGAAGCTCCCGCCGACCAATCTCGATATCCGCAACCAGTCCGGCTCCACGCTCGACCAGATCCTCATCGGCAACGTCTACGAGGGCCTCGTGGCGCGCAACGCGAAGAACCAGGTCGTGCCTGCACTGGCCAAAAGCTGGGATATCAGCAGCGACGGCACGACCTATACCTTCCACTTGAATACCGGCATCACCTTCTCCAACGGCGACAGGCTCGACGCCGGCGACGCAGCATGGTCGATCGACGAATTGGTCACCAGGCAGTATCACGATGCCGAAGCGCTACGCAACTTCAAATCCGTACGGGCTGTGGACGCCAACACGGTCGAGATCACGCTGAGCGCGCCGTACGCCGACCTGCTGTGGTCGCTTGCCGGGCGGCCTGGACTGGTCTTTGACAAGGATGCGCACTACGACGCGAAAACGGCCGCACTCGGTTCGGGTCCGTACACGGTGCAGCGCTTCGTGGCGAACGATTCGATATCGCTCAAGGCCAATCCGAAGTATTGGGGTGCGAACAAGGCGAAGACCGCCAATGTGCTGATACGCTTCTTCGCCGACGACAATGCGGCTGTCAATGCCTTGAAGTCCGGGGACGTACAGGTGCTTGCGCCGATCAGCGAGAACCTGGCCGCGCCCTTCCGCAAGGATGCCGCCAACTACACCGTCAAAGCGGGCGACGACACCGACAAGTTCGTGCTCGCATTCAACTCCAAAGGCGCGAAGACCTCGGACAGGCGCGTGCGTCAGGCCATCCGCTACGCCATCGACCACAAGGCCATCATCGCCTCGCGCGGCGGCGTTGACAAGGCGCTCGGCGGCCCCATCCCCAGCCTCGACCCGGGCTACGAAGACCTGACCGGCCTGTATCCGCATGATGAAGCCAAGGCTAAAAGCCTGCTTGCCGAAGCAGGATACAGCACGTCTAAACCACTGCGGCTGAGTCTGACCTACGCGAGTACCTACGGCACCGAACTGGGCGACCAGCTGCGCTCGCAGCTCAGGGTCGTCGGCATCGATCTGAAGGTCAACGTCGTCGAATTCTCCACTTGGCTGCAGGACGTCTACACCAACAAGAACTACGACCTGTCGCTGGTCGACCACAACGAGAGCCATGATTTCTACCAGTGGGCGACGCCGACCTACTACTACAACTACGACAGCAAGGAGGTGCAGGCGCTCTACGCGAAGTCCCTCGCGGCCACAACCGCCAAGGAGAGCGAGCAGTACTTGGCACAGGCCGCGCGCATCGTGAGCCGGGATGCGCCTGCGGACTGGCTGTTCAACTACCGCGTCACCACGGCGTGGGCGAAAGGCGTCGAAGGCTTCCCAGTGAACCTCAACCAGACGTTGCTCCCACTCTACGACGTGGTCTACCGGCCGTAGCGGTTGTGCGACTTGTGTGGGTGGGTCTCTAGGGCACACGGGTTGCTAGAGACCCCACATTTGCTAGAGACCCCACATGGGTTAGAGGTCAAACGGTTAGAAGACACAGAGACACAGAGTAAGGCACGGTTTCCATGCGATTCCTTCTTCGACGGCTCGCGCTGTTCATAGCGGCGCTTGCGGTCATCTCCGTTCTGATCTTCATGGCGCTGCGGGTGCTTCCCGGCGATGTGGCTTCGGTAATGGCCGGCATGAATTCGCCGCCAGCGCGGGTCGCGGCGCTGCGTGTGCAGCTTGGGCTCGACCGGCCGTTGCTCCAGCAGTATCTCGATTGGGCGGGTGCGCTGCTGCACGGCGACTTCGGTGTGTCGATGCTTACCGGTCGCACGATCTCCGCGCAGGTCGGTGCGCGTGCTTCGGTGACCTTCCCGCTGATAGTCATGGGGCTGGTCATTGCGTTGTTCATCGGCGTTCCGCTCGGCTGCGCCTCGAGTCTGGCTAAGAGCGAATGGTTGCGCGCACTGTTTCATGTGCTCGCCGTCGTGGGCGGCTCGATCCCGGCGCTGTGGGGCGGTCTGCTGCTCATACTGCTGCTTGGCAAAGGGATCGGACTGATCGGGCTGTTCCCCTCCCAAGGCTTTCCGCAGGAGGGCTGGGCCGCATTCTCGCGAGCGCTGTCTTCGCTGGCGTTGCCTGCGTTGGCGGTAGGCATTATCGTCGGTGCTGGTTTGATGCGCTACACAAGGGCGGCGCTAGGGGAGCTCCTCTCGAGCGGCACCATCGACATGGCGATGGCATGCGGCATGACGCGCGCGCGAGCCATGATGACGGTCGGGTTGCGGTTGGCGATGCCGCAGCTCGTGTCCGTGATCGGGCTGACCTTCGCCGAGATGATCACCGGGGTCATGGTCATCGAGAACCTTTTCGACCTGCCAGGCTTAGGGGAGGGACTGATTTCCGATGTGGGCAACCGCGATCTGATCGCCGTGCAAGGCGAGTTGTTCATGCTCGCTGCGTTCTTCCTGGCCATCGGGCTGGTCGTCGATCTGCTGCACCGCGCGCTCGACCCGCGGCTCAGCGATTCCGGAGGGCAACGGCTATGACCATCCTGAAATCCATTTGGTCGCATGTGCAAGGTCGTTATGCGGTCACTGTGCTCAGCTTGTGGGTGCTGATTGCGCTCGTTTCGCTGCTGTGGACGCCGCATTCGCTGTGGGCCACGGACGGCTATCACGTTTGGGCCGCGCCTTCTGCGGGTCACTGGCTTGGCACCGACGGCACCGGAGCTGATGTATTCAGCTGGCTGATGGCTGGTTCGCGCACGAATCTGCTGATCGTCGTGCTGACCGTGGGTGTGGCAGCCGTAATCGGACTGCTGCTCATGGCCGCCATGGTGTCGGGTGCTGCGCTGCTGTCCGGTGTGGCGGTCGTCGCTGTGGACGCGCTGATTTCGATTCCGACGGTGTTGATCGCCTTGATTCTGGCGGTGCCCATGGGCGCGTCCATCGCCGTCATTGTCATCGCCTGCGGACTGGGCTATGGGCTCAATCTTGCCAGAGTCGCACGGCCTCAAGCGTTGCTCGCGGCGCGTTCCGATTATGCCGAAGCGGCCCGAGCTGCCGGAGTCTCGCCGTTGCGTGTGCTGGTTAGTCATATCGTGCCCAATGCCTTGCCGACCATGTCCGTGCAGCTCTCGCTGTCCGCTGGCACTGCGGTTTTGGCGGAGTCAGGGCTGACGTATTTGGGCATCGGCGTGCCCTCGGGCGTGCCGAGCTGGGGGCATTCCTTGGCAACTTCCGTCAAGTTCATCAACGTGTATCCGCTCACGGTGCTCTGGCCGGGCTTGATTGTCACTTGCGTCGTCGTGGCGCTGAATCTGTTTGGCGATGCCCTGCGCGAAGCGGCCGACCCGGTGGCGAATCCGGCACTGCGGCAGGTGAGATGGAGGCAATCACAGCCAGAACCAGCGCGATCGAAGAAGGTGCGTCCATGAGCGTGGACATCCAAGGGCTTTCGATTGCACTCGGCGGAGTGCCGATCGTCGGCGACGTGGATCTGCACATCGCCGATCATAGCCGTGTCGGTCTGATCGGGGCTTCCGGCTCGGGCAAATCGATGATCGCTAAGGCCATGATGGGACTGCTGCCGTCGACCGCAACATGTGCTGGCTCGATTCGCTACGAAGGCGAAGAAATTGTCGGCATGGGCGAGCGCGAACTTGCTGATTTGCGCGGCCGGTATGTGTCGATGATATTCCAGAATCCCGGCAGCGCGCTCAACCCGGTGCTGACTGTCATGCAGCAGGTGATGCTGCCGCTCGCTTTGCATTTCAATCTCTCGGCCGTACAGCGCAAGGCGCGGGCGGCCGCGATGCTTGACAAAGTCGGGCTTGACGCATCGTTTGGCAGTCGATTCCCGCATCAGCTTTCCGGCGGCCAGCAGCAGCGCGTCGGCATAGCCACTGCATTGGTGGGCGCGCCCAAGCTGATACTTGCCGACGAGCCGACGACATCGCTGGATTCCATCACCCAACGCCAGATCGTGCGGCTACTCGTGTCGCTGGCCGACGAGTCGGGCGCCTCAATGTTGTTCATCACGCACGACTTCTCCGTGCTCGCGCACGCCACCGACGACTGCTACGTGCTCGACGCCGGCCATATCATCGAATCCGGTTCGACGCGCACTCTGCTTGATCGCCCGCGCACCTCGCAGGCGCAGCAGCTGGTGCACGCCGCTCGTGAGCTGACGCTGCACACTGGTTCGGGCGGTGCAAAGGCGTCGAAGCAAGAGAGAGGGCGCTGATGAACGCGAATGCTGAAACCACGATGATTCACGCCGAACATGTCAGCAAACGCTTCGGTCGCGCGACTGAAGCGTGTCAAACCCTGTCCGATGTGTCGTTGCAGATTGACCGAGGCGAATCCGTAGCGATTATCGGCGGATCGGGTTCCGGCAAATCGACGCTTGTCCGGATTCTGCTGGGACTGGAAAACGCTGATTCGGGAACGGTGGAGTATCGCGGGCAGACCGTCCATGGCAGGCATTCGCCCGGCTGGCGGCTACTGCGTCGGGAATCCGGTCTGGTGCTGCAGAATCCCTTCACCTCGCTCGATCCGCGCTGGACTATTGCGCGGTCAATCTATGAGCCGTTGCGAGTCGCCGGGATTCGTGGCCGCAAAGAGATGGCTGCTGCGGCTGAGTCGGCGCTGGAACAAGTCGGCTTGGAACCAGATCAGTTCATGGGCCGCTATCCGATTGACCTGTCCGGAGGCCAAGCGCAGCGTGCCGCCATTGCCCGGGCTGTTGTGACTAACCCAGCGTTGCTGGTCGCCGACGAGCCGATGAGCGCCATCGATGTGGCGGCCCGGTTGCAGATACTCGACTCATTCGCGGCATTGCGTCGTTCGCATCCGGGAATGGCCTTGATCATGGTTTCCCATGATTTGGGTGTGGTACGCCGCATCGCCGAGCGTATCGTCGTGCTGCACGAGGGCGTGGTCGTCGAGTCAGGCCCGACCGCCGCCATACTCGAGCATCCGCGGCATGATTACACCAAACGGCTCATCGACGCTGCCTCGCTGTAAGAGATTTCGCACCGTTTCCGTTGTGCCAGGACGGTGCAGTAAGAGCCTTGCGGCATCAGCCATCATTTACTCAGCACATTTTGCACGAAACAGGCTGCTCATGGTTTTTCGATTCGGGCCGTTCCTTCGAGATCGGCGGAATCCCAAGGATTGCATGAAGGCCGCAACGGCCTGATACTTTCGCATCTGCTTAATAGGCGAAAAAAGTGCTGAGATGACGGTGATTTCCGTTATGGGGCGTCTGATGATGGCTGCATATTCGGCTAGTAGGCAGTTTTTTCTGCTATTAAGCACTTCGCAAAGTAGACGTCGAATATGACTCGATGTTTTTGGCGTCATTCCGCCGTTCTCTGGTTTGATACTGACGTGGAAACGACGTCGTGCGACGGAATTTTCTTGAATCTGCTGAATAAAATCGATGTTGAGTTTCAGAACTTATGTTCTGAGTTGCAGGGAGCCTGAATCTGACCTCAGTTCGCGATGTTGAAGGATTCGCCCTTGAAATACGCCGCGAGCGACTGTGAGAGTTGTCGGGTAAGGCTGGCGTAGGCCGCCTCGGCGCGCCATGCGACATGCGGGGTGAGCACGACATTCGGCAGCGTGCGCAGCGGGTCGTCGTCGGCCAGCGGCTCGGTATCGAAGACGTCCAGTCCGGCGCTGATGTCGCCGCGCTGCAGACGGCTGGTCAGCGCCCCCGGCTGGATGACTTCGGCGCGCGCGGTATTGACAAACAGGGTTCCTGGCCGCAAGCGGTTCAACTGTTCCGAGGCGATCAGCCCGGCGGTGTCCGGCAGCAGCGGCAGATGCAGACTGACAATGTCGGAGCGCTCGAAGAGCTCGCCAAGATCGTTTACAGGCGTGGCTTCCAGATCACGCACAGCCTGGACATCAAGATGCGAGTTCCAGACGAGAAGCTGCATGCCGAAGCCTCGTGCGATGCGGGCCATCCGCTGACCGATGCCGCCGAATCCGACCAGTCCGATGGTCTTATCCTCCAACGAGACCCCGTCTTCGCCGTGCCATCCGCCGACATGCATCGCGGCGTCCATCCGGCCGACGTGGCGAGCCAGCTCCATCATCAGTGCGACGGCATGCTCGGCCACCGCGCCGTCGCCGTAGTGCACGACATTGCACACCCGGATGCCGCGCTCTCTTGTGGCAATGAGATTGATGTAGCTGGCGACGCCGGTACCGCCGAACGCGAAGCACCCGACATGGTCGCCGACGCGATCCAGCATCGCATCGCTCACATGGAATCCGATGATGACAACGCCTTTTGCCCCCTCCATGCGCTCGACCAATGTATCTTCGTCAAGCGTGGGCTCGGTATAGATGCGCACCCGGGCGACGTCGCGCAGGAGATCCAGAGTGCCGGTGAACGGCTCCAGCATGGCGTCGACGATATTAGGAACCACGACGAGCGGCAGATCCGTACGCTCCGGCTGTGTTTCGATAATCCTCATGCCATTACCCTAAGCGATGCCCTGCACGAGCGGCAAGAGGGATTCCGAGTGATCTTAGTTTTTTGCCATGCGAACAGCAGAGGCACGGGCGCGCGTTTCGCGCGACGAAGGCATGGGTAGCGACTGGCTTAGTGCGAGCGTCATGCGCACAGGGCGGTTCGCTCGATTATCGTTTCTCGACCTATGATGATGTATCCGAGCTGGGGTCCGCGCTGTCGCCGCACTCCGCGCTGCGCCGAGAGCACATGCTCGACGGCGATTTTCTGCTGGGCAGCGAGCATTATATGGATCTGCGGTTCAGCATCAAGGATCCCTATCTCGATGGCAGGCCGAACGGCGCCCTGGGCTCCGCTGCTGTGCCTGCTGCGAGTTCCAATGCGATTGGCGACGCTCCGTCCCAGATCGTCTCCTACTGAGGCATGATCAAGCAGTGCACGCGCAGCATCGCCTGGCTCAAGGCGAAAGAACATTCCGAGCGCATGGTGAAAGCCTCGCACATGCTCATGGGTGTCGAAAAAGACCGGTGAAGGCGGAGTGAGCCGTTACATAACGAACCAATACGTCGCACGACGACTGAATACATCGTGCGATGACGCGGGGTGCCTGGAAAGTGCGCATGTAAACCGGCGCGACACGCGGGGATGCAACGGTGTGCTATGGTTTTTTTCATGACGTATCTCTTATGTTGTTGTTGTCTCTGACCGACGCCGACGCAGGCGGACGGGCAACGACGCATAATTAAAGAGACGATGACACTGGTTTGATGGCGTTGGGTTTGATGGCGCTATAGCTTGTTCGCGGCGATAAAGAATCAGGCGTATGGTCGGTTCGCGATGTGCAATTGATGATTCGTGCAGACCAACGAGAATGGTATCGGCGACTGTGCAGCTGTGACGGCAATTATGCGGCAGCGTGTGTATATGTAGTGCTAGTGCAGCGCGCGAACAACTTCTTGGTTCGCAGGTGTGAGCACTGTGGGTTTGTCGATCCGTGGAGTGATGAGTATTCACGATACTGATGCATTCGTAATTATCGCACTTCGAATCACATCGAAACTGGACCAAGGCAAGACAGGGAACGGGCATACGGCAATGCCAGCGCGTTGACAATGTGCACTCTGCTGAACTGGCGCTGGTTGAATAAGCGCTGTTGAACCGGCGCTGCTCGGCTATTGCGGATGAAGCCATTACCATTACGCCGACTCGTGGATAGCTTGTGCATGTGTGTACCTCGGCGATTTGAGGGTGCGGGGTCACGGCATCTGCATGATGTATGCCACTTGCTTCACGTGCAGCATCATCGTTTCAAATTGGCGTGTCGTTTGCTCGTTTTCCGGCTTCGATTCTGATATCACGCAATCCCATATCCGCTGCAAGTTTTTCGCAGCCGATATTGCAAGGCACTTCTCAAACATCGAACTTCAAACGCAGGCGATGAGCGACAGGCTCATCGCGGAAAACGAGACATGATGACCACTCATTCCATTGACACTTATTTCGGCGACATGGTTGCAGGCGGCGCAGACTCCAACGCCGGGCATGCCGCTGTTCGCCCCGCAGCCGCGCCGGCCGCGACCGCCTCGTCCGCAGCTGCGCCAGCTGCGGAGGCTCGCGTCGAAGACGCGGCTTCGACCATGCTGCATTCCTCAGCTACTGCGTTCGCCCGCGCCGTGGCTGAGCATCCGACCGCTATCCGTTCCTCAGTGACCGAATTGATCGGCGACACTCCACTGGTCCGGCTGAACCGCATCGCAAGCGATATCGATGCGACAATCGCGGTGAAAATCGAATATCTCAATCCCGGCGGATCGAGCAAGGATCGCATCGCGCAGCGCATCATCGAGGCCGCGGAGCGTTCCGGGCAGCTTAAGCCCGGCGGCGTCATAGTCGAGCCGACCAGCGGGAACACCGGCGTGGGCCTGGCCTTGGTGGCTCAGCAGCGCGGATACCGGACCATATTCGTCTTGCCCGACAAGGTCTCGCAATCCAAGCGTGCCGTACTGCGCGCGTATGGCGCCGAAGTCGTGGTGACGCCGACGAACGTGGCGCCGCAGGACCCGCGATCGTACTATCAGGTCTCCGACCGGCTCGCACGCATGATCCCCGGCGCGTTCAAGCCGAACCAGTACTCCAACGAAAACGGCCCGCTGAGCCATTACGAAACCACTGGGCCCGAGATCTGGCGTGACAGCAGGCATCATGTCACCCATTTCGTCGCCGGCATCGGCACCGGCGGCACGATCTCCGGCACAGGGCGATATCTCAAAGAAGCCTCGCATGGTGCGGTGACAGTCGTCGGAGCCGACCCGGAAGGCTCAATCTATTCCGATCCCGCGAATGTGCACGGCTACGACATCGAAGGCGTGGGCGAGGACTTCTATCCCAAGGCCTACGACCGCTCGATCCCAGACGGCATCGTGCAGATCAGCGACAAAGAAGCCTTCTGGATGACCAGGCGCTTAGCCCGTGAGGAGGGTCTGCTAGTCGGCGGAAGCTCCGGTATGGCGGTCGCGGCTGCCGTGCAATATGCCCGTGAGCGTCATCTTTCCGCCGACGATCTCATGGTCGTGCTGCTGCCCGACTCGGGCCGCGGCTACCTCGACAAGATCTTCGATGACGAGTGGATGCGGGCGCACGACTATGCGGACGTCGTCGAGGCGACCACGCCCGAGCCGCTGGTCGACGCGAATGGCGAAGCGCGCGCAACGGCGGACATGCCGACGGCTGCTGCGACTGCCGGAATGCGAGAGTTGACGCATGCAGCGGCATAGGAGGAGCGCGTAAAAGGCAGGCAAGCCAGTAAGCCGACGATCCAATAACAAATCATTCAACTGATCAATCAGCTAGACACACATGCACACATACACCAATCAGACGTATTAAACGCGCGATTATGCAGATATACAGCAGTACAGAAACATAACGATTAAGGATCAACACCATGACTACCGAAACCACTGCCACCGCACCATTCTCCGTCGACGCTCCAGCAGCCGCCCTGTCCACTCGCGCCATCCACGCGGGTCAGGAGCCCGACTCCACAACGGGCGCGGTCTCCACGCCGATCTACATGACCTCGACCTTCAAGCAAGACGGTGTCGGAGGCCTGCGCGGCGGCTACGACTACAGCCGGTCCGTCAATCCCACGAGGACGTCCTTCGACAAGCAGTTGGCGGCAGTGGAAGGCGCAAAGCATGCGATTTCCTTCGCTTCTGGTCTAGCGGCCATCGACGTGCTGCTGCGCGCGACCATCCAACCCGGCGACGCGATCCTGCTCGGCAACGACGTCTACGGCGGCACCTACCGGCTGCTGTCCAAGGTGTTCGTGCCGTGGGGCGTCACGCTTGACGTCGTCGACATCACCGACTCCGCAGCGGTCAGCGCGGCGCTGGCGCGGCGTCAGTACGCCTACGCGTGGGTCGAGACGCCCAGCAACCCGTTGCTGAGCATCACCGATATCGCTGCCACGGCGGCGCTTGCGCACGCGCACGGCACCAAAATCGTGGTCGATAATACTTTCGCCTCGCCAGTGCTGCAGCACCCGCTGCAGGACGGCGCCGACGCGGTGGTGTATTCGACTACGAAGTATATCGGCGGGCATTCCGACGTGGTCGGCGGCGCGGTGCTCGTGAATGACGATGAGACGGCCGAAAAGGTCGCTTTCTTGCAGAACGCGGCCGGCGCGGTGCCTTCGCCATTCGATTCATGGCTTGAGATTCGCGGTCTCAAGACACTTGAGCTGCGCGTCAAACAGCACAGCAGGAATGCGCTCGCCATCGCGCAATGGCTCGAGCAGCATGGCGAAGTGGAGCATGTATGGTATCCGGGTCTGGAAAGCCACCCGGGTCACGACATTGCGGCGCGCCAGATGCACGGCGGCTTCGGCGGCATGATCTCCATTCAGCTCGCCGCCGGGGGAGAGGCGGCGCGAACTTTCGCCGGCGCGACGAAGATCTTCACGCTCGCTGAGTCCTTGGGCGGCGTCGAATCGCTTATCGAGCACCCTGCAGCGATGACGCACGCCTCGGTTTCTGGCACGACCTTGGAAGTGCCTGACAATCTGGTGCGGCTGTCAGTCGGCATCGAGGGCGTGGAAGACCTCATCGACGACCTCGATCAGGCTTTCGCGGCGATTGCGCAGTAGTGCTGGGCAGAGTCGATGCTGACTGCTCGTATTGAGTGCGTCAGAAATGCGTAGGGTTTCGCGCCGTTTACAGAATGGCGCGAAACCCTACGCATTCTCCTTTGTGCTGAGTGCCGGAATATTAGATATTTATTGGCCTTTCGCTGTTTGGTGTGGGTGGGGCTGGTTATATGGTGACGGTGGCTAGGTCGAGCTTGCCGCAGGTCAGGTGGATCATCGTGGAGAAGTGGTCCATGTTGCGCAAGCCGCGGGCTCGGGTTT
>NZ_JALCCV010000018.1 GCF_022640935.1 Bifidobacterium sp. | reverse complement strand
CTCAGCCTTGGCGCTGCTTATGGCGCGGGTTGGAGCAGATCACCATGACGCGACCGTGACGACGGATCACGCGGCAATTCTCGCAGATCTTCTTCACGCTAGGGCTGACCTTCATGGTTTTCCTTTGCTTTGTACTGTTACTTGTAACGGTACGTAATACGACCGCGGTTGAGATCATACGGGCTCATTTCCAAAACCACGCGATCCTGCGGCAGAATGCGGATGTAGTTCTTGCGCATTTTACCGGAGATGGTGGCGAGCACGATATGCTTGTTCTCGAGTTCCACGCGAAACATCGCGTTTGGCAGTGCTTCCACTACCTGACCTTCGACTTCAATCACACCGTCTTTTGCCATGAGCCTCATTCCGTTCTTTGGTCTGCTTACTTTGCGTGTCTGAAGACACACCAATTAGACAGCATACCACAGAACCAGAAAATATGGAAATTGGCGTGTCGAACCGTTAGGCAGGCGGCCCCGCCGAGCTGTAAAACGGGCAAGGCGAGGCTCCGTCAAGGAACCGAAGGGCGGTGCCGAAGACACTGCCAAAGCCAAAAGTTGAGCTACGTCCAATCCGCTACCAGATCAGAAATCCGGCCGCACTCACCCAAGCTGCCCGATGATCTGCGCGCTGATCTCATCGATCTCCCCCACGCCATTGACCACAACGAGTTTGCCGCGGTTCTTGTAGATATCCAAGAGTGGCGCGGTCTGCTCTTCGTAGATCTTCAGCCGTTTCGCGATCGCCTCGGGGGTGTCGTCGGCGCGGCCTTCCTGCTCGGCGCGCCTGCGCATGCGATCCATGAGCACATCGTGATCCGCCTCGAGTGCGACGGCGTAATCGAGCGGCGTCTCCAGTTCTTCGAGCATCTGGTCGAGCGCTTGGACTTGGACTGCATTGCGCGGATAGCCGTCGAGAATCCAGCCGTCCTGCGCGTCGTCCTGGGCCAACCGGTCTTTGACGATGCGGCTGGTCACCTCGTCGGGCACCAACTCGCCCTTGTCGGTGTAGGACTGCGCCTCTTTGCCGAGCTCGGTATGGTTTTTGATGTTGTAGCGGAAGATGTCGCCGGTGGAAATCGCCGGAATGCCATAGTGCTCGCTCAAAAGAGCGGCCTGCGTTCCCTTGCCGACACCCTGGGGCCCCATGATCAGCAGTCGCATATCTGTTTGTCTCCTATGAACTCGTCATTTCAAATGATGCCTGTTTACTCGTTCCTCGCAAGGAACGAGCACAACGTTCTGCGCTGATTCGACTGATGATTCAGCCTTCGGCGTCTCAGCCCTCTTTGTGATTCGTGTTCTCGAACAGGAAGCCGGTGTACTGGAACTGCTCGGTCTGCGCCTTGGCCTGACGCAGGGTGTCGAGCCCGACGCCGGCGATGATCAGGATTGTCGTGCCGCCGAAAGGCAGCCGCGCATTGAGGTTCAATGCCATGATGAGGACGGTGGGAATTAGCGCAACGAACAACAGATACACGGCGCCAACCGTATTCAGCCGGTTCATCACATAGCTCAGATAGCGGCTGGTCGAGCTGCCCGCGCGGATGCCCGGGATGAAGCCTCCGTACTGTTTCATGTTGTCCGCAGTCTCATCCGGGTCGAAGGTGATCGCGGTGTAGAAGAAGCAGAAGAAGACGATCATAAGCGAGTAAAGGCCTATATACCACACCGAAGTAGTGTTGGCCAGATTCGTGTCGATCCAGCTGACCCACGACTGCTCAGTGTTGCCAAACTGCGCGATCAGCGTCGGGATGGAAAGGATCGAAGAAGCAAATATGGGCGGGATGACGCCGCTCATATTGATCTTCAGCGGCAGATACGTCGACGATCCGCCGTACATCTTGCGCCCGATCATGCGTCGGGTGTACTGCACCGGGATGCGGCGCTGGCACAGTTCGACGAAGTCCACGAGAATCAGAATCACCAGCAGCACGGAACTGACAATGCCGAACTTGGTCCAGTCACCATTGGTGCCGTTGGTTCCCCAGCCGATCTCCCACAGCTGCGGTAGGAAGCCGGAGCAGATGGACATGAAGATGAGCACAGACATGCCCTGGCCGATGCCCTTGTCGGTGATGAGCTCGGCCATCCACATGATCAGGCCAGTGCCGCCGGTCATGACCAGCACCATGACGATCAGGTTCCACACCGAGTTGTCGGGGATGACCTGTCCGCACTGGTAGTTGAACAGCGCGCCGGAGCGCGCGGTCACCAGAATCGTGGTGGACTGCAGCACGGCCAGGCCGATGGTGAGGTACCGCGTGTACTGGGTGAGCTTAGCCTCGCCCGATTGGCCCTCCTTGTGCAGCGCCTCGAAGCGCGGAATGACAACGCGCAGCAGCTGGATCACGATGGATGCCGTGATGTAGGGCATCACACCGAGCGCGAAAATCGACAGCTGCAGCATTGCACCGCCGGAAAAGAGATTCACCAGACCGACGAAGTTCTCCTGATTCGACGATAGCGAGGAGACGCATTCGCGCACTGTTGTGTAGTCCACGCCCGGGGTAGGAATGAACGAACCAATGCGGTAGATGATGATCATGCCAAAGACGAACAGGATCTTGTTCCTGAGCTCCTTGGTCCTAAAGGCCTGGATTAACGTCCTCACCTGGGGTTTCCTTCCCTGAATCGTGCGTAGCCTTACGCACCCTGCAAACAGACTCTAACCGTCGAGCTTAGCGCAGAGCGTCTACGTACGACGCCTGCCGTGTACAGCCTTGGCACATCGGAGAATGGCCCTCCCCGCGCAACGCAGGGAGGGCCATTCGAGGTTCAATGCAAGCCAGCCCGTAGTCGCTCAGTCCTGAGCGATGGAGCCGCCTGCCGCTTCAATCTTGGTTTTGGCCGAAGCCGACACCTTGACGCCTTTGAGCGTGAAAGCCGCCGCGGTTTCGCCGTCGCCGAGCACCTTGACCGGGTAGCCACGGCGAACCGCGCCCTTGGCGATCAGATCTTCGACGCCCACCTCACCGCCCTTGGGGAAGAGTTCCGCAAGCGTCGCGATATTGACGACTTGGAACTCCTTCTTGAAGGGGCTCTTGAAGCCGCGCAGTTTCGGCAGGCGCATGTACAGCGGCAACTGGCCGCCCTCAAAGCCTGGGCGAACTTGGTAACGCTTCTTCGTGCCCTTGGCGCCACGGCCCGAGGTCTTGCCCTTCGAGCCTTCGCCGCGGCCCACACGAATGCGGTCCTTCTTGGCGCCGGGTGCCGGATGCAGATCATGCATTTGCAGGATGCTGTTTTCTTCATTAGCCATAATCAGTCGACCTCCTCGACAGTGACCAGATGACGCACAGCATGCGCCAGGCCACGATTGGCAGGCGTATCCTCGCGGACGACGCTCTGGCCGATCTTGTGCAGACCGAGGGTCCGAACGGTGTCGCGCTGTGCGGGCTTCCTATTGACCAAGCCACGCACCAGAGTGATCTTGAGCTGAGCCATCACTCACCATCCTTTGCTTCGGCGGCAGCCTTCTTGGCCTGCGCCTCTTCACGTGCCTTACGGGCCTCGGCGATGCCGGCCGCGCGAGCACGCAGCATGGCGTCAGGAGCCACTTCCTCGAGGGAAACGCCACGACGCGCGGCGATCTCCTCAGGCTCTTCGAGGCTCTTCAATGCGTCTACGGTGGCACGCACGACATTCACCGCGGTGGTGGAGCCCATCGACTTGGTGAGAATGTCGGAGATGCCAGCGCACTCCATGACGGCACGCACGGGGCCGCCGGCGATCACGCCGGTGCCGGGGGCCGCAGGACGCAGCAGGACAGTGCCTGCAGCGTCATGGCCGATCACCGGGTGAGTGACCGTGCCACGAACGCGCGGAACATTGAACATATGCTTCTTGGCATCCAGCTGGCCCTTGGCGATGGCCGCAGGGACCTCGCGGGATTTGCCGTAGCCAACACCGACCGTACCGTTGCCGTCGCCTACCACCACAAGGGCTGCGAAGCTGAAGGTACGTCCGCCCTTATGGGTTTTGGACACACGATTGATGGTCACCACACGGTCGAGCAGCTCGTCGCCGCGATTCTCTTCGCGACGGCCGCGACGCTCGCCACGACGACCCTCACCGCGGCCTTCGCCACGACGGCCCTCGCCACGCTGGCCGCGACGGCCGTCACGGGAATCCCCGCGCTGATCGTTGCTGCCTTGGGCGGAGCCTTGAGTGTTCTGAGTTTCTTCAGCCACTTGAGTTTCCTTTTCCTTCTCGCTCACAGTGCCAGACCTCCCTCGCGGGCGCCTTCAGCCACAGCTGCGACACGGCCATGGTACTTGTTGCCGCCGCGATCGAAGACGACCTCGGTGATGCCGGCTTCCTTGGCCTTCTTGGCGATCAGCTCGCCGACCTTCTTGGCGGCCTCGGACTTGGTGCCTTCGAAACCGCTGAAGTCGGACTGCATCGTCGAAACGCTCGCCAAGGTCATGCCCTTGGTGTCGTCGACGATCTGAGCGACCATATGGCGGTTCGAACGAGTGACCACAAGACGTGGGCGTTCGGCAGTGCCGGAAATGTGCTTGCGCAGGCGGAAATGGCGACGAAGGCGTGCGACCCTCTTGCCTTTGCCGTAAATCTTCACGCTCATATCACTTACCAGCCTTTCCAGCCTTGCGCAGGATGTGCTCGTCGGTGTACTTGATGCCCTTGCCCTTATAGGGTTCCGGCTCGCGCAGCTTGCGGATGTTCGCCGCAGCCTGGCCGACGACCTGCTTGTCGGTGCCCTTCACGATGACCTGGTTGGCGTTCGGCAGCTCGAATTCGATGCCTTCCGGCGGCTGCACAGTAATGGTGTGCGAGTAGCCGAGCGAGAACTCGATGCCTTTGCCTTTCATCTGCGCACGGTAGCCCGTGCCGATGATGTCGAGCGTCTTGGTGTATCCCTCATGCACGCCCTTGACCATCGAAGCGATGATCGAACGGCTCAGGCCGTGGTATGCACGGGTCTGGCGTTCGTCGTCGGCTGCGGTCAGGACGATCTCGCCGCCTTCTACGGCACCGGTGATGCCTTCGGGGATCGTGTAGGAGTCAGAGCCCTTGGAGCCCTTAACGGAGAAATTCTGTCCCTCGATGGAGACCTCCACGCCTGCCGGAATGGCGACGGGGAGCTTGCCAATATGCGATGCCATGTTCAGCTCTCCTTTCTCACCACACGTAGGCGACAATTTCGCCGCCGATGCCCCGGTCGAGGCATTCCTTCTGGGTCAGCAAGCCTGTGCTTGTCGAGATGATGGCGATGCCGAGCCCGCCCAAAGGCATGGGTAGGGAGTCCGACTTCGCGTAACGACGCAGTCCCGGCTTCGAGATGCGCTTGATGCCTTGCAGGGAGCTTTCCCCGGTCGGACCGTATTTGAGGGCGATTTCCAAGGTCTGGCCGACCTTAGCTTCCTTCGCCGAGAAATCCTTGATGTAGCCTTCGCGCTTGAGGATTTCGGCAATTTTCGCTTTGAATTTGGAGTACGGCATGTCCACGGTCTCGTGTTTCGCCGCACTCGCATTACGCAGACGCGTAAGCATGTCTGCGATCGGATCTGTCATTGTCATTGTGGGCGTACGCCCTTTCTCGCCGTGGTTTCCGCCGGTTCCGCGCTGCGCATTGGCGCACGCGCCGATCCGGACGGACCTTCAGCGTCGATGTTTACCAACTGGACTTCGTAACTCCGGGCAGTTCGCCACGGTGAGCCTTCTCGCGAAGGCAGATGCGGCACAGGCCGAACTTGCGGTACACGGAATGGGGACGCCCGCAAACCTGGCAGCGAGTGTAGCCGCGCACCTTGAACTTCGGCTTGCCGGCCGCCTTGTTCTTCAGAGCGGTTTTTGCCATATCAGTTCTCCTTGAAGGGGAAGCCCAGGTGCTTCAAGAGCGCGCTTGCTTCCTTGTCGTCCTTGGTGCTGGTCACCACGGTGATGTCCATGCCACGCTGGTGGTCAATGGAATCGGGATCGATCTCATGGAACATGGACTGCTCAGTGAGGCCGAAATTGTAGTTTCCCTGGCCGTCGAACTGCTTGCCGTTGATACCGCGGAAATCGCGGATTCGGGGCAGCGCGAGGGTCAGCAGACGATCGAGGAACTCCCACATGCGTTCGCCGCGAAGCGTCACATAGGCGCCGATGGCCTGTCCCTCGCGCAAATGGAACTGCGCGACGGACTTCTTGGCCTTCGTGACCTTGGGCTTCTGGCCGGTGATCAGCGTGAGATCCTTGATGGCGCCCTCGATGAGCTTGGAGTCGCGAGCCGCGGCGCCGACGCCCATGGAGACGACGATCTTCTTGAGACGAGCCACCTGCATGGGGTTGGAGTGCTTGAACTCCTTCTCCAGCTCGGCGATGATCTCGTCATTGTACTTTTGCTTCAGGCGCGGAGTTGCCGGAGCTTCAACTGCTGTGGCGCTCATGCCAGCTCCTTTCCGGATTTCTTGGCCACGCGCGTGCGCACGACCTTGACCTTGCCACCACGCGCCTCTTCCTTGACCACGACGCCCACGCGGGTGGGCTCCTTGGTCTCAGGGTCGATCACCATCACATTGGAGCGGTGGATCGGCGCCTCGACGGAGACGATGCCGGACTGCTGGCCCTGCTGCGTGGCGCGCACATGCTTCTTGACGATTTGCACGCCTTCGACGATCAGACGGTCATTGGCCAGCACGCGCGTAACGGTGCCTTCCTTGCCGCGGTCCTTGCCGCGGATGACTTTGACCTGGTCGCCCGACTTGATCTTGGCTACCATCTCAGATCACCTCCGGGGCGAGGGACACGATCCTCATGAAGCGCTTGTCGCGCAGTTCACGTCCGACCGGTCCGAAGATACGAGTGCCCTTGGGTTCACGGCCGGAGCCGAGAATGACAGCGGCGTTCTCGTCGAACTTGATGTAGGAGCCGTCAACACGACGGTGCTCCTTGACAGTGCGGACGACGACGGCCTTGACCACGTCGCCCTTCTTGACCGACCCGCCAGGGATTGCGTCCTTAACGGCGGCGACGATCACGTCGCCTATGCCGGCATAGCGTCGCTTCGACCCGCCGAGCACGCGGATGGCCAAGATTTCCTTGGCGCCCGTGTTGTCGGCGACATGAAGCCGCGTTTCCTGCTGAATCATTGATTCTCCTTAGCCGAGCTGGTTCTCCCCGAGCACCCGTTGGGTGTCTCGCGGAGCCTTGCCGAACTTGTTACTTGGCACGCTCGACGATTGACTCGACGCGCCAACGCTTGGTCTTGCTCAAAGGCCGAGTTTCCATGATACTCACGAGGTCGCCAACATGGGCTTCGTTGTGTTCGTCATGGGCTTTTACCGTGCGGGTTGTGCGCACGACCTTGCCGTAGAGCGGGTGGGTCGAACGCTGCTCGAGCTCGACGGTGACCGTCTTGTCCATAGCGTCGGACACGACATAGCCGCGACGAGTCTTGCGGAAGTTGCGCTCTTGCTTTTCAGCCATGCTTACTTCTCCTCGGTCTTGGTTTCGCTAGCCTCAGGCGCCTGGCTGATGCCCAGCTCGCGTTCGCGCAGGACAGTGTACATCCTGGCGATATCGCGTTTGACGGCCTTGAGACGAGCGGAGTTGTCGAGCTGGCCGGTGGCGTTCTGGAAGCGCAGGTTGAACAGCTCTTCCTTGGACTTCTTGACGAAGCCTTCGATCTCGTCATCGGTCTTCTCGTTGAGATTCTTGATGGTGTAGTCTGCAGTTCCGACTGACATCAGATGTCACCGCCTTCGCGAGCAATAATTCGGCACTTCATCGGGAGCTTGTCGATCGCGCGGCGCAGGGCCTCGTGAGCGATATCGTCGGTGACGCCGCCGATCTCGAACATGACGCGCCCAAGATGCACATTGGCGATCCAGAACTCAGGCGTGCCCTTGCCTGAACCCATTCGCGAACCGAGCGGGTGCTTGGTGAGCGGACGGTCGGGGAAGATCGTGATCCACACACGGCCGCCACGCTTGATGTAGCGGGTCATGGCGATACGAGCGGCCTCGATCTGACGATTGGTCACGTATGCGGGGGCAAGCGCCTGGATGCCGTAATCGCCGAAGGCGATCTCGTTGCCGCCCTTGGACATGCCACGGCGGGTCGGGCGCTGCTGCTTACGATACTTGGTTCTCTTTGGGATAAGCATTGCGCTCACTCCTTCACTTCTGTAGCAGGCGCGGCGGCGGCAGCCGGGGCTGCGGTCTCGGCCGGCGAACCGGCTTCGGTCCTGCGCGGGGAGCCCGGGCGCTGCCCGCGGCGCGGGCGGCGATCTCCGCCGCGGCGTCCCGGACGGCCTGCGCCTTGCTGGGCCTGCTGCTCTTCGAACTCGTGCTCGGTCATGTCGCCCTTGTAGATCCACACCTTCACGCCAATGCGACCGTAGGTGGTCTTGGCTTCGAAGAAGCCGTAATCGATCAGGGCACGCAGGGTCTGCAGCGGGACAC
The DNA here is from genome assembly GCF_022640935.1 of Bifidobacterium sp. Lineage (GTDB taxonomy): Bacteria > Actinomycetota > Actinomycetes > Actinomycetales > Bifidobacteriaceae > Bifidobacterium. The sequence goes on along the minus strand of NZ_JALCCV010000018.1, from coordinate 34,037 downwards.
GACCCTCGCGGTAGAACTCGGAACGGCTCATTTCCGCACCGCCGAGGCGGCCGGCGAGCTTGATGCGGATGCCCTTGGCGCCCGCATGCATGGCATCCTGTTGGGCCTTGCGCATGGCACGGCGGAAGGTGACGCGGTTGGTCAGCTGCTCGGCGATGCCTTGAGCGACGAGCTGCGCATCGATCGCAGCGTTCTTCACCTCAAAGATGTTGAGCTGAACCTGCTTGCCCGTGAGCTTCTCGAGCTTGGCGCGCACGCGTTCGGCCTCGGCTCCGCGGCGGCCAATCACGATGCCCGGACGTGCGGTGTGAATGTCCACGCGCACCCGGTCGCGGGTGCGCTCGATGACGATGCGGGAGACTCCTGCACGCTCGAGGTCCTTGCTCATGACCTTGCGGATCTCATCATCTTCCAGGACGAAATCGCGGTACCGTTCGCCGGCCTTGTTGGAGTCGGAGAACCACTTGGAACGGTGGTCTTCGGTAATGCCCAGGCGGTATCCGAAGGGATTGATCTTCTGACCCATCTTTAGCGGGCTCCTTCCTTGTTGGCGACGACGACCGTGATATGGCTGGTGCGCTTGTTGATGCGAGCGGCACGACCCTGCGCACGGGCGCGGAAACGCTTGAGCGTCACGCCCTCGTCCACATAGGTCTCCTTGACATACAGATCGTTCTCGTGGAACGCCTCGCCGGCCTTATCGGCCTTGACGCGTGCGTTCGCGACAGCGCTCTCCAAGGCCTTGCGCACCGGGGTGGCAGCGTCTTGAGGGGCGAATTTGAGGATGGTGATGGCCTGCGTCGCCTGTTTGCCTCGGATGAGGTCGACCATGCGGCGAGCCTTGCGCGGCGTCACGCGGACGTGGCGTGCGATTGCTTTAGCTTCCATAAAGTCTTTACTCTCCTTTAGCGGCGTGCCTTTTTGTCGTCCCGCACATGGCCTCTGAAGGTCTTGGTCGGGGCGAATTCACCGAGCTTGTGGCCGACCATGGCCTCGGTGACGAACACCGGGACATGCTTACGGCCGTCATGAACGGCGAAGGTGTGTCCGATGAAATCGGGGGTGACCATAGAACGACGCGACCACGTCTTGATGACGTTGTGCGTGCCCTTCTCGTTTTGCTCGTCGACTTTTTTCTGTAGGTGGGCGTCGACGAAGGGGCCCTTCTTGATGCTTCGAGTCATCTGCTCGACACTCCCTTACTTACGGTTCTTACCATTCGGACGACGACGGACGATCAGCTTGTTCGAGGCCTTCTTCGGATGACGCGTGCGGACTTCGCCCTTGCCCCATGGGGACACCGGCGGCTTGCCGCCGCGGGTACGACCGCCGTGCGGGTGGTCTACCGGGTTCATCGATTCGCCACGGGTGATCGGTCGCCTGCCGACCCAGCGTGCGCGGCCTGCCTTGCCGAGCTCCACGTTGGCATGCTCGGCATTGCCGACCTCGCCGATCGTGGCGCGGCAGCGGGCGTCGACATTGCGGATTTCGCCGGACGGCATGCGCAGCTGAGCGTAGGCTCCGTCCTTGGCGACCAGCTGAACGCCGGCGCCTGCGGAACGCGCGATCTTCGCGCCGCCCAATGGGCGCAGCTCGATGGCGTGCACAATGGTACCGGTCGGGATGTTGCGCAGCGGCAGGTTGTTGCCAGGCTTGATGTCGGCCTGCTCGCCCGTCTCGATCGCGTCGCCCTGGCCGATGCCTTCGGGCGCGATGATGTAGCGCTTCTCGCCGTCGGCGTAGTGCAGCAGCGCGATGCGTGCGGAACGGTTCGGGTCGTATTCGATATGCGCGACCTTGGCCGGCACGCCGTCCTTGTCCCAGCGCCTGAAGTCGATGAGACGATACTGACGCTTGTGGCCGCCGCCGCGATGACGGGAGGTCATGCGGCCGTAAGAATTACGCCCACCGGTCTTGGACAGTTTGCGGACAAGCGACTTCTCGGGTGTCGAACGCGTGATCTCGGAGAAATCCGAAACCGAAGCGTTGCGGCGGCCCGCACTCGTCGGTTTATATGTACGGATAGCCATAATGTAGTTCTTCCTTTGACTTTCTCGGCTAGCCTTCAGTTACCGAAGATGTCGATCGTCTGGCCCTCGGCCACGGAAACGATGGCGCGCTTCTGGTTCACGCGCTGGCCGAAGCCTGTGCGTGTGCGGGTGCGCTTGCCGTTGCGATTGAGGGTATTGACGTTCGTCACCTTGACTTTGAAGATCTCTTCGATGGCCTGCTTGATCTGCACCTTGTTCGCGCTGGGCGCCACCACGAAGGTGTACTGCCCGCGGTCGGATGCCGCATAGCTCTTCTCGGAGACGACAGGCTTGAGAATGATGTCATGTGCTGGCTTATGAATAGCGACCATGGTAATCAGGCCTCCTTGGCTGTCGGCTCGGTCTTCGCGGCGACGAAGGCATCGAAGCCTTCCTTCGTGAAGACAATGTACTGAGCGGTGACCACATCGTACGTGTTGAGTTGATCGGCGAAGATCACATGCACGGTGGGGATGTTGCGCACGGAGAGCCATTCGTTCACGCTGTCGCGCGTCAGCACGACCGTGGTGAATTGGTTCCCGGTCACAGGGGCGAGCGCAGCGATCGCCGTCTTGGTCGACGGGGTATCGCTGATGCCCAGATCTACAATGGCGATGCGTCCGGCGTTGGCCCGATTGGACAACACGTAACGCAACGCGCTGGCCTTCATCTTCTTCGGGGTGCGCTGCTCGTAGCTGCGCGGAACCGGACCATGGGCCACGCCGCCGTGAGCCCATTGCGGGGCGCGGATCGAACCCTGGCGGGCACGGCCGGTGCCCTTCTGCTTCCAAGGCTTCTTGCCGCCGCCGGAAACCGAGCCACGGTTCTTCGTGGAATGCGTGCCCTGACGAGCCGCGGCAAGCTGCGCGATGACCACTTGGTGGATCAGCGGCACATGCGCCTGCACGTCTTCGTCGGAGATGCCGAAGATCTCGGCAGGGGCTTCAAGCGATCCTGCGGACTCGCCCTTGGCGTCAATGACGTTCAAAGTAACGTTAGCCATGACTTCAGGCTCCCTTCACAGCAGAGCGGACAAGGACAATGGCGCCCTTGGGACCGGGAACAGCGCCCTTGAGCGCTATGATGCCGTTCTCCACATCCGAGGAAACCACAGTGAGGTTCTGCACGGTGGAGGTGACATGGCCCATACGGCCAGCCATGCGCTTGCCCTTGAGAATGCGGCTCGGCGTAGCGCACGCACCGACTGAACCGGGGCGACGCTCGTTCTTGTGCGAGCCGTGGGTACGACGATAGGACTTGAAGCCCCAGCGCTTGATGGTGCCTGCAAAGCCCTTGCCCTTGGTGGTGCCAGTGACATCCACCACAACGCCCGCGCCGAAGAGATCGGCGCCCAGCTCCTGGCCGGGCTCGAACTCGGCGGCGTTCTCGGTGCGTACCTCGGCGAGATGGCGGCGAGGAGTCACACCGGCCTTGGCAAAGTGGCCCGCGAGAGGCTTGGTCACCTTGGTCGGGTCGATCTGGCCGTAGCCGAGCTGCACGGCGTTGTAGCCGTCGCTGTCCTCGGTCTTGACGGTCGTGACCACGTTGGTGGAGACGTCGACGAGCGTGACGGGGACGAAGAAGCCGTTCTCATCCCAGACCTGCGACATGCCGAGCTTCTTGCCCAGCAGCGCGCTGCGGCTTGTCTTTTGCGACATTTTTTGCGACATTGCGGTTCCCCCTTCCCTACAGCTTGATCTCGATATTGACATCTGCAGGCAAATCGATGTGCATCAGGGAATCCACAGCCTTGGGCGTGGGATCCACGATGTCGATGAGGCGCTTATGGGTGCGCATCTCGAAATGCTCGCGAGAATCCTTGTATTTATGAGGAGAGCGGATCACGCAGAACACGTTCTTCTCGGTCGGCAGAGGAACCGGGCCCACTACAGTGGCACCCGCGTTCGTAACCGTCTCGACGATTTTCTTCGCCGATTGGTCGATGACCTCATGGTCATAGGACTTAAGCCTGATGCGGATTTTCTGTCCCGCCATTGCCGTCCGCCCTTTCTAGCGATTCGTTTACTGTTTACCAGCCTGCTGAAAAGGACACCGGCGCACGGGTTCAACGGGTATGACCCCGCGATCCTACACATCAGTGTGCAGCATGCGACGTTCACCATGTGCATCCACATCATGAACCCGCTGCCGCACCCGCTTTTTTGATTCCAATATGCGAGCCCAAAACAGGCAACTTCTCCATTAAAGCATTGAGGGGGTATTAGCGGTATTCCGGCGTGTCGTGCCGTAAGCGAAAAGCCCGGTGAGCTTTTCGCGGGCACGACCGAGCAGCCACGAAGGCCGCGAGGAGCTCAGCCTCCGGCTAAGCTACGGCCAGAGCGCGACCATACCAAAGACCCGGCACCCCGCGCCGTAAACTGGGTCGCTCTGGCTCATTTGCGCCAGTCACCGCCCCTAGTGGAAGCAATAAGCCAGTGACGAACGCACCGTCTCCTTTGTTCCATTAGTGTCGGTTTACTGCCATGAACGATTTCCTCTGCCGCGGTTCCTTAGCTTCTGGAGCTGGTCAAATCATAGACGGTGACTCCACCTACTGTCTTGGACGTGAAGGTCGAAGCAACCCAGCTGGTAATCTGCGAGGCCACTCCTGAGGCTCCACCGAACCCGCCTCTCATGCCGCCTCCGGCAGTCTCGCCCATTGCGTTGGGCGCTTCGCCTGATCCGGCCCCCGTCCCACTGTTGCCGCCGGATCCACCACCGTTGGCATTGCCTGATTCTGAACCCATTGTTCCGCCGGGAGCGTCACCCGGCCCTTGCGCAGCAGTACCGCCGCCCGGCATACCGCCGCCCGGCATACCGCCGTCAGGCATACCGCCGGCGTTGTTTGCGGAACCTATTGCCCCGTCTGCACCTTCGGAACTGTCGGCGCCATTCGACTGACTGGATGACCCCGAGGCGGAGAATCCGGCCCGTTGACCGTCGCCCATGCCGTCGGCGATGAAGTACGTGATGTCTCCGTCGGCGACATATTGCTTGAACTGCGCCAGGGACACATTGTCGTCCGAGCCGCTCCATCCACCTATTGCGAATACCGCGGTATCGGTGCCCAGAATGTAGCCCGCCGCGCTCTGGTCGCCGACCACGGCAGCCGACCATCTGCTGTGCGTGGCGTTCAGTAGTTTCACCAAGGCGGAATTGGTGGATGCCTCCCCGGAACCGGAGCCGCCCCTCCCCCGCGCGCCTTGCTCGGAGGCGGTCATGCCATCAGTGCCTTCATATGCGCCTCCGGGGCCACTTCCCACGTCTCCGGGAGCTTCTCCTGCGCCATTGCCCCCGCCTCCGGGGCCGTCTCCCATCTGGTCTCCCGGTCCGCCCATGCCGTTTCCCTGAACGCCGGCAGGGCCAGACGTCGGGATTGACCCCGAGTGCGCCGTATTGGCAGTGGCTATGGTCCAGGACGCGGTAGGCAGGAGCGCGGACGCCAAACCAAAGATCAAGGCCGCGATGGCAATTCTCCCTGTGAGCGTTCGGGCGTTCACGCCCCTATTCAAGCCGGCGATCATGAAAACAAGCGCTCCCGCGATGCCGCCGACAAGCGCGACCCAACGGATCCAGCCATTCCATCCGGCGGCGTACATGCCAAACAGGTAGAATCCCCAAACGCCGGTCAGCGCGACAGCGACAGCCAGGCAGATCCGCTTGAAGACCGCAGTCGTCCGGCTATCTTCCTGTTCCGCCCATAATGCAGCGCAGGAACTGCCGATGGTGCCGGCGATAAGCGGAGCCAGCGCTACCGCATAATACGGATGGATAGTGCCCTGCATGAAACTGAACACGAGGGCGGTGACCGCCATCGAAGTGCCCCACAGAATGATTCCTGCCCGTTTCGAATCGTTCGAAGGACGGTTGCCGCAAGCGGCCAGCCCGGTAACCAGCAGCAGAATAGCTGCCGGAAGAAGCCAGCTGATTTCAGTGGCGAACGTGGAGTTGAACATGCGCAGCAGCCCTGGTTCGCCGCCGAAGCCCACGTTGGATTGGCCGCCTCCACCGCCTCCACCGCCGTTGCCCGAGCCGCCCAGGACACGACCGAGGCCGTTATACCCGATTGCCAGCTCCCACAAGGAATTGTTCTCGGAGCCGCCGATATAGGGTCGTGACGAAGCCGGGACCAAGGCGCACAGCGCAATCAACCAGCCTGCGGAAACGACCATGGAAACCGCGGCCGCAAGCAGGTGCCGGATACGTGCCCACCATCCCCAGCGCGAGCACAGGATGTATACGAGGACGAATGCCGGCAGCACTAGCAGGCCCTGCAGCATTTTGGTGAGGAACGCCAGACCGATGAGCCAGCCGGCGCCGACCAGCCACCAGGCCGCCAAGGCACGCGTATCAGTTTGCAAAGCGCGCACCACCATGTAGGCGGCCGCCGAAACGCACAGCACCAGAAGCGAGTCCGGGTTGTTGAACCTAAATATCAGCGCGGCAACGGGGGTGAGCGCCACCAGAGCTCCCGCGAGCAGACCGGCCACATGCCCGGATAGCCGCCGTACGGCACCGTAGGTGAGCGCCACGGTGCCGATGCCCATCAAGGCATTGGGCAGCAGCATGCTGAAGCTTGAGAAGCCGAAGATCCGAGCCGACAAGCCCATCACCCAGATGGCCGCCGGCGGCTTGTCAACGGTGATGGACAGTTGGGAGTCCAAGCTCGCCCACAGCCACGCGCGCCAGCTCTGCGTCGAAGACTTCACGCTGGCGGCGTAGAACTCGTTGGCGTAACCGGAAATGGTCAGATCACGAAGATAGAGGATTGCGGCAAGAATCAGCAATCCCCAGAATGCAGGTCGGGCCCAGCCTGGATCCGCTCTCCTGCCCGTGAACGCCCTGATGAGCCAAGGCCGTTCGGCGGTGTTGGCTGTGCCATGTGCAGCCGCGCGCAATCCAACTGGCGGATGAATTGCATCCGCGTGCAGCGTTCCAGCAGATGTCGATGTCATTTCGAGCTTTCCTTCGTTTCTTTCGCTATGCAGTCACCGTGGCCGCCGGCTACCAATGGCTGCAGCGTGGAGTCAATCCGGTCAGCGCGGCTGTCTCGGGCGCCGCGGCTGACCACAACGCGAAGCAAGATGAACCGGACCAGAGTGGTAACGCCATTGGCCACCAGTAGTATCAGCACCTCCGACCAGCGCGGGGCCGCCGGAGCATAGACATGCAGCGTCCACAGGGCACCGCTAGTGAGGGCCAGCCCGATGCCGAAAGCGATAAAGCCGGCCGCCTGATGCCTGAGCATGCCGTCGCGGGTGCGCAGGCTGAACGTGTGTCTGCGATTGGCGCTCGTGTTCCATACCTGGGTGATGAGCAGCGCCAAGAGATTCGACGACTGAGGCCCGATCGCCAACCTGGCCACCAGATAGATGAGGTAGTAGGCGATAGTGCTCACCACGCCGATCACGCCGAAACTGATCAGCTGACCCATCAGACCTTTGGGAGGATCCGGCACACGCCCTGCCACAGCAGCAGTGTCGACGTCGCGTTCCAATTGCCCGCGCAGCTTCTGCAGGGGGATGGCTCCGGTTACGAAGCCCTTCATCAGTCGCGTGATCCCCTTGAGGTCCTCGATGGCCGTGCCCACGATGTCAACGGTCGAGTCCGGGTCATCGATCCAGTCGACCGGCACCTCGTGGATGCGCAGCCCAGTACGCTGAGCTAGAACGAGCATCTCGGTGTCGAAGAACCAGTCATCGTCGGCGACGAACGGCAGCAAATCGCGGGCCACATCGGAGCGGATGGCCTTGAAACCGCATTGAGCGTCGGAAAAGGACACTCCCAAGGCGCCACGCAGAAGCAAATTGTACGAGCGGGAGATGAACTCGCGTTTCGGGCCTCGCCCCACGCGCGAGGAGCGCGCCATGCACCTGGTCGCAGGCCAACGGTTGGCACGTGCCTCGCCCCACGCGCGAGGAGCGCGCCAGCCGGGTTCCGATCGCCAAGTCGGAATGCCCTGACAGCAGCGGCGCCACCAGCGGCGCGAGGGCACGCAGATCCGTCGACAGATCGACGTCCATGTAGCACAGCACGGCCGAATGGGAATCCATCCACGTACGTTTGAGTGCATGCCCGCGCCCTTTCTCGTCCAGATGGACAGCGCGCACCTCTGGGTACCGGCTCACCTGCCGCAAGGCGATCGTCCACGTGTCATCAGTGCTGGCGTTGTCCGCGATGGTGATGCTTGCCCGCCATGGAAAACCCACGGACAGGAACTGATGGAGCCGTGTGATGGCACGGGGAAGATCTTTCTGTTCGTTGTAGACGGGGATGACGATGTCAACGGCCGTTCCGGCCGTGGTCGGAACGGCCGGTTCCATACAGGGAATAGTGTCGGTGGATGTCATGATGGTATTTCTTTCTCTGGCAGACTGTGGTGAGCCGGCTGGGCGATCTTTCTCGACGGTGGATATGTGGGCGGTATGAATGCAGCTATGCGACAGCGCTTCGCGTGGTAGGCGAGTTGTCGCCTGCGCGAAGTGCTGTCGAAGTAGCCATGGCACCCATATAAGCTCCGGTTGCTAGAGACTCTTTCAAAAATCCAGTGACTCAGTCTTGAAGTTTCCTCGAAACATTCTGCATGGCGAGGCGTTTGAGCTTTTCGGTTCCCATGCCCAACCGAATTGAAATTACGGTCATTTTTCGTCAGCGCTGCGGCTATGCCACATTGTTTGCCGCGCATAGGGCAGAACCGTCTGTGTCTGCTCGCGATGACTGCCGGCCGATGGGGGTCTGAAGGCCTGCCATTTCAACACGCCGGAGTGGACTCGCATACGACAAATCCCCCGCCGCCCCACAGCATACGATCTTGGAGGTCATATGCCGCGTGGCAGACAGGGGATTCGACGCGATGCGGAACAGCGCGGATCAGCCCGAACCGGCTGACGGGGTCAGTTCCGATGCAGCCGGCTGCTCAGGCTTCTTTAGCCAGCGATTCTTTGGCGCCCGCTGGAGCCTTGCCCTTGGCATCCGCCGCCGAACGATCGGCGCGCAGCCGATGGCCTTCGGCTTGCGGAACCCCGTAGTAGGCGGCGATGGCGATGTCTTTCATATCTTCAATGAGCGGGACGCGCGGGTTCGCGGGAGTGCACTGGTCCTCGTAGGCTCGCATGCCGATCTGGTCGATGATGCTCCAGAAGTAGCTCTCATCCACGCCGCAGTCCCGGAAACTCTTGTTCATGCCGAGCTTGTTGTCGCGGTAGTCTTCCACGGCGCGCGCGAGGTTCTCGACGCCTTCTTCGGGGGTCGAGCCCGGGTCCACGCCGATGACCCGCGCGAATTCACAATAGCGTTCGGGCGCCACATACTTGTCGTACTTCGGCCAGCTCGTCGGTTCCTGCGGAATCGAACCGTTGTAACGGATGATGTAAGGCAGCAGCACAGCATTCGTGCGGCCGTGGGCCACCTCGCACAGGGCACCGATGGTGTGCGCCATGCCGTGGCACATGCCCAGGAACGCCGAACCGAACGCCATGCCGGCCATAGTGGCAGCGTTATGCATCTTCTCCTGCGCCTTGATGCGGTGCTGGCCGGGCGCATCATTGACCGAGGACGCGAGATTGTCCCAGATCAGCTTGGCGGCGTGCAGTGCCATGGCGTCAGTGAAATCGTTGGCGTACACGGACACATACGCCTCCATGGCGTGCGTGAGCGAGTCGAAGCCGGCGTCCTGCGCCAGCTTGCGTGGCTGGGTGCGGGCCAGCACCGGATCGACGATCGCTACCGTCGGCGTCAGGGCGTAATCGGTAATCGGGTACTTGTAGCCGGTCTTGGGGTCGGTGATGACGGCGAAGGGCGTGACTTCCGAGCCGGTGCCCGAGGAAGTCGGCACGCATACGAGCCGCGCCTTGTTGCCCAGCGGCGGGATGCGGAACGCGCGCTTGCGGATGTCGAAGAACTTCTCGCGCACATCATCGAAGGAGATCTCCGGGTGCTCGTAAAGCAGCCACATGATCTTGGCCGCATCCATTGGTGAGCCGCCGCCCACGGCGATGATCGTGTCGGGCTCGAACTCCTCGCGCATCATGGCCGCGCCGCGCTCGACGGTTTCGACGCTCGGCTCCGGCTCGACATAGTCGATGATGCGGAAGGTGACCAGGTGGCGGCGCGCCCGCAGCTGATCGATGATCTTGTCGACGATGCCCAGCTGCTCCATCACCTTGTCGCAGACGATGACCGCCTTGCGAATGCAGTACATGTCGCGCAGGTAGCGGATCGAGTTGGGCTCGAAATACGTTTTGGCCGGAACTTTGAACCATTGCATGTTGTTGTTCCTCCGAGCGATGCGTTTGACGTTGATGAGGTTGACGGCCTGGACGTTGCCGGAGACCGAGTTGCCGCCGTATGAGCCGCAACCCAAGGTGAGAGAGGGTGCGATCGAATTGTAGATGTCGCCGATGCCGCCTAGGGACGATGGCTGGTTCCATACGATGCGGCAGGCGTGCATGCGCAGGCCGTATTCGCGCACCAGCTCCTGATTGTTCGTGTGGATCGCGGCCGTGTGCCCAGCTCCATGGACGAGCATCTGCTCGCACATCTCGAAGGCCTGCTCCTTGTCTTTCGCCCTGAGCAGCGCATGCACGGGGCATAGCTTCTCCATGGTCAACGGCTCCATCTCGCCGACCTCACAGCATTGCGCCACCAGAATCGTCACATCATCCGGGATTTCGAAGCCTGCGGCATGGGCGATGAACTGCGGCGAGCGGCCGGGGACGACCGAATTGAGCTTCGGCGTGCCGCCGGAATACGCGGCGCAGCCGAACATGTACTGCTCGAGCTTGGCCTTCTCCTCGTCATTGACGAAGTAGGCTTTGCGTCGTTTGAGCTCGGCGGCCAGCGGATCGTAGATGTCGGTATGGGCGATGATGGCCTGCTCCGTGGCGCAGATCATGCCGTAGTCGAAGTGCTTGGACAACACCAGATCGTTTGCGGCCCGCACCACATCGACGTCGCTGTCGACATAGGCCGGGGCATTGCCAGCCCCGACGCCGAGCGCCGGCTTGCCGGAAGTGTAGGCGGCCTTGACCATGCCGGGGCCGCCGGTCGCCAGGATCGTGGCGATGCCCGGGTGCCTCATCAGGGCGTTGGTCGCGGCGATCGAAGGGTGTTCGATCCACTGGATGCAGTCCTTCGGCGCGCCCGCCTCGATTGCGGCATCGCGCACGATGCGCGCCGCCGCAACCGAGCACTGCTGAGCGAAGGGATGGAAGCCGAAGACGATCGGGCACCTGGTCTTCAGCGCGATCAGCGACTTGAAGATCGCTGTGGACGTCGGGTTCGTGACCGGGGTAACGCCGGCGACCACGCCGACCGGTTCGGCGATCTCGTCGAGACCGAGCACGTCGTCCTCGCTGATGATGCCCACGGTTTTCTGATTGGCGAGGTAATGCGTCACATGCTCGCAAGCGAAGATGTTCTTGGTCGCCTTATCCTCCACCAAACCGCGCCCCGTCTCGTCCACCGCCATTTTCGCCAGCACAAGGTGGTTCTTCAGCGCGGCCACCGAAGCTTTGGCGACGATATGATCGACCTGTTCCTGATCGAGCTCCTCGAATTCGTCAAGCGCCTTCAACCCCCTGGTAACGAGGCCGGCTATCTCGCGTTCGACGACGGCCTGCTTCTCGTCGGGATTGGGTTCGGCGGGACTCGTCTTGGCGGAGTCTGCCTCGGCTTTCGTTCCGGTCGTAGTTGCCTGTACCATGTGGATCTCCTTGTGTTGGCCCCGCGCTCATGTCGCGTGTGGGCCATGGTGACCGACTCTGTATTGTTGCTTCGTTCTGCGCTGTTATTCGGTTGTGCAGCTGCGCGGTCACGAGCGGCTGTCGGCGCCGTTCCATGCCGGATTGCTACGCCGCCGGCTCCTGCCGGTTTCGGCGGGCCATCAAATTATGGCCTCGCCTATAATGTACCGAAAATCAACAGCCATCGCAGGCATGTTAAGTCGTAAGTTTCGTGTTCGTTTCCGTGCGTTTTACGTGTATTTATGATTTGTTTTGCTATACATTCTTGCAATATCGCACGATTTGGTCGTTTTTGTTCGATTTCTACAGTATTTAAACATGCTTCTGAGATCTACGTATCCTATACTTTTTAAAAAGTATTTTAAATAAATGACGATACTCTAATAACTTATATAAAGCAATTTTATAAAATTATCGCAATCTGTATGTTCGCCATGCAGCACGACCCTGAAGGCAGATCATCATCACCTAGGAAAAATCCTTACAGATCCTGCATTCTCAGCCAACTCCCGTTATTATATTACAGCATCCACACTCGTCTGACTTTTGTTAAGTACACTTGGCAGCAACACCTTCCAAGGAGATCGTCATGTACGCCGTTCCCTCAGCAGCCCTCAAAACACGCAATCGTCAAGCCGTCACCGCATTCCTCTACCGTAACGACCAAGCCACCAAACGAGTGCTGGAGACCGAGCTGGGCCTGAGCCTGCCGACCATCACGCAGAATCTGCGGGCGCTGGAGCACGACGGGCTGGCCCGACGCGGCACGCCACAGGATTCGACGGGAGGCCGCAAGGCGCAGACCTACGCGTTCCAGCCGCGTCATCGCGCTGCGATCGGCGTGGCGATACGCCCCGCCGAACTGACGATCTGCGCTGTGGATTTGTATGGCGCCGTCATAGCGAACATTCGACGCTCGCTGCCCTACACTAACGTCAACGCCTACTACCAGCGCCTCGGCGGCATTGTCAACGGATTCGCCGCCGATGTCGAGAAGGCTGGCAGCGCCATACTGGGCGTGGCATTCTCCATGCAAGGCATTCTCTCGGCCGACGGCTCCACAGTGAGCTCCGGCACGGTTATGGACAACACCGGGCTGACGCTGGGCACCGTCAGCCAATCGGTGCGCTACCCCTGCATCATGATCCACGATTCCGACGCCTCTGCGATGGCCGAACTCTGGTTCGACCCAACGATCAGCGACGCGCTGTGTCTTTATTTGGAACGCCGGCCCGGCGGGGCCGTCATTGTCAATGGCAGGCTCTATCCCGGTCCGAACCAGCACAACGGCGCCATCGAGCATATGACGCTTGTGCCCGGTGGCCGCCTGTGCTACTGCGGTCAGCACGGGTGCATGGATGCCTACTGCTCGATCGAGACGTTGCCAGAGGAGCATGAGAGCATTCTAGGGTTCTTCAGCGTCCTCGAACAGGGCGAACAGCAGCATCGCAGGCGCATGGAAGCCTGGATGGACTATGTGGCGCAGGTTATTGTGAATGCCCGCAGCGTGCTGGCGGTCGACGTGATCATCGGCGGGGAGGCCGCGCAATACCTCGACGACGATGACATCGCCCAGCTGCGCCGCAGAGTCATGGAGCGCAGCGCATTCGGAGCCGATGCGTTCGAGCTGAGGAAAAGCCGCTGCACCGACAATCAGGATATCGTCGGTGCGGCATTGCGCTTCATCGCAGATTATGTGAACGCGATTTGCGGCACGACCTCACCTTTGTCAGCGGCCGAACCGGCTTGATTCCCCGTGTGCCCATGATCTCAAGCGCCATCACGCCGATTTCGCGCCGTTCACGGTCATGGACCAGACCGATCGCAGACTCGCCGCACACAGCCGACCGCAATGCCCAACCACCTACAATAAAGATATGCACAATCCTCCACTTCACCGCTATGCAACACGGCCGGGGCTGTACTTCACCGAGGACGGCGGCGCCGATGCCGTCGTCCGCTCTGAGACCGCCGACCAGATCTGGCTGTGCGTCTACGAGCAGCTCACCGAGCCCTCGGCCTTCTACTCGGCGTCCAACCGCATCTTCGCCGGTCAGGCGCCCGCTTTGCTCAGGCATATCCACACGCATGAGGTCAGCACGAGGGACATAGCATCACTGGGCGTGCGCGAGACCTTGTTCCGCATGAGCGGCCCAAATTACGGCCTGTGGTATGTGCATCTGCCGAAAGCATGGGACGGCATGCGCTACGGGTACCGCGTGGATGGCGCTTGGGATCCGAAGCACGGCGTGCGCTTCAACCCCTACAAACTGCTGCTCGACCCATATGCCAAAGGCATCGACGGGCGCATGCAGCTGGGCCCGGCGGCATTCTCTTACACCTGCGAGATCGTTGACGGCGCCGTCGCCGGTTCCTCCTTCGGGGCGATAAGCACCGAGGATTCGCTGGGGTCCATGCCGATTTCAGTCGCGCTCGACGACCGGGACAGGTCCAGGCACGACGCCGATCCCACGCATCCGCACATCCCGTGGAGCAAGACGGTGATCTACGAACTGCATGTCAAAGGCTTCACCGCGAACGCTCCATGGCTGCCCAAAGAGCTGCGCGGAACATACGCCGGGCTGGCGCACCCCGCCACGCTGGCATATCTGCAGGAGTTGGGCGTCACCTCGATCGAACTGATGCCGATCCAGGCGAAGCAGGACGAACTGCATGTGCAGGAGCGCGGCGCGAGCAACTACTGGGGGTACTCCACGCTGGGCTACTTCTCGCCCGAGCCGTCATACGCCACCCAGGCCGCGCGCGCCAAAGGCGCCAAGGCGGTGCGCCAAGAGGTCATCGACATGGTCGATGCCTTGCATGAAGCCGGGCTGGAAGTCATCATGGACGTGGTCTACAACCACACCTGCGAGGGAGGCCCAGAAGGCCCCACGGTCTGCTGGCGAGGGCTGGACGACCTGTCATATTACCGGCATCAGCAGGGAAATCCCGGTCTGCTGGAAGACACCACAGGCTGCGGCAATAGCTTGGACTTTACCAACACGCATGTCGTCACCTTCGCCATCGACTCGTTGCGCTACTGGGCCAAGCGCATCGGCATCGACGGCTTCCGCTTCGATCTCGCCGCCTCGTTGGCGCGGCTCGACGGCGAATTCACCCACCACCATCCCTTCCTCTACGCTTTGCGCAGCGACCTGCTGCTGGGCAATCTCAAACTCATTATGGAGCCGTGGGATCTGGGCGAGGGCGGCTGGCGCACCGGGCAGTTCGGGCTGCCGTTCGCCGAATGGAACGACCGTTTCCGCGATTCCACACGCACGTTCTGGCTGAGCGGAGCGGTGAACGCGACCACCGGGAACGCGGTGGGGTTGCAGGAGATGGCCACGCGGTTGTGCGGCTCGGCGGACCTGTTCGCTTCCGAACCGGGCCGTGGCGCGACATCGTCGATCAATTATGTGGCCAGCCATGACGGCTTCACGCTAAGCGACTTGACCATGTACTCGCGCAAGCACAACGAGGCGAATGGCGAGAACGGCATCGACGGGTCCAATGTCAACAACTCGGCCAATTTCGGCGTCGAAGGACCCAGCGACGACACCGAAATAACAAAGGGACGCGAACGGGCGGCAATGAATATGCTCGGCACCCTGATGCTCTCGCTGGGCACGCCGATGCTGACGGCCGGCGACGAGTTCGGCAACACGCAACACGGCAACAACAACGCCTACTGCCAAGACAATGACGTCTCCTGGCTGCAATGGAACTGGCTCGGAGAGGACTGCGAGACGCCGCAGTCCCAACGGATGCGTGCGGTTGCGAAGCTCATTTCGATCCGCAAATCGCTTGACCTGTACCATCACGAGGAGTTCTTCACCCGCCTTACCCAGCTCGGCCTGCTCAAACAGTCGAGCCGTGTGCAATGGTTTCTGCCGGACGGCACCACGCCGATGGAGCGTGACTGGTTCGACGTCAAACGCCGCAGCTTCGTGATGCGCCTGACATCAGCCAACGAAGTGAATGTCCTGATCGTAGTCAACGGCGAAACCGGCTCATGCCTTTTCCGCCTGCCGCAGGACAGCAAGTGGTCTTACCTGTGGACTTCCGCGGGCGACGATGCGCAGGCTGCTTTGCCCAGGCATGCCGACGGTTGGAATGTTCCCGGACGCAGCATCAGCCTCATGCGGCAAGCCGTGTAGTGCGGCGACAGCGCCGGCGCCTCGCTGCGGCCGTTCCAAGCCCGGGGGGCACGCCCACATGCGCGACGCGCCCGGAATCACTTTTCTTCGTGCTCCCTAGGTCGCCCACTTCGCCTTTGGACAGCCCACCGGGCTGTCCTCCCACCGGCTCAGCAACTCGGCATATACGCAATTGGCCCCTGCGAATTTCGCAGGGGCCAATTGAAGAACCGAACTTAACGCTTCGAGAACTGCGGAGCGCGCCGGGCCTTGTGCAGACCGGCCTTCTTGCGCTCGACGGCGCGGGCGTCGCGAGTCAGGAATCCGGCCTTCTTCAAAGTCGCACGGTTCGCGTCGCGGTCGATGGCGTTGAGTGCGCGGGCCACGCCCAAGCGGATGGCTCCGGCCTGACCGGTGGTGCCGCCGCCTTCGACGAGGACGATCGCATCGAACTTGCCTTCGAGCTTGAGCAGTACGATCGGCGAGTTGACCTCACGCTGCTGCAAACGGGAGGGGAAATACTCTTCGAGCGTGTGTCCGTTGACGGTCCACGTGCCGCTGCCTGGGACCAGACGCACGCGGGCGACCGCTTCCTTGCGACGGCCGGTGCCGTATCCCGGCTCGATCGCCGAGGTGCCGGTCCCTGCGCCTGCATTGGTTTCGGTGCTGTATGAGGTGAGCTCTTCTTCGGTCTCGAGAACCGCGGAGCCGTTGGTGTTTTCAGCCATGTTTCTCTTGTCTCCTTTTCGGTTCACTTGGCCTGCTGCGAGATCTGGCTGATCTCGAACTCTTGGGGCTTCTGGGGGGTGTGCGGATGCTCTGCGCCTGCGAAGACGTGGAGGCGATCCAGCTGCACCTTGGACAGGCGGTTCTTGGGCAGCATGCCCCTGATCGCCGTGGTGACGATGCGTTCGGGATTGCGCTGCAGCAGATCAGAGTAGCTGTCGCGACGTAGGCCGCCGGGGCGACCTGAATGCGTGATGAGTTCCTTGGTCCCCAGCTTGTTGCCCGTCAGCGCGATCTTGGCCGCGTTGATGATGATGACGTGGTTACCTGAATCGGCATGGGGCGCGTAGGTCGGCTTGTTCTTGCCGCGCAGCAGCGTCGCCGCCTGGGTGGCAAGACGGCCGAGAACCACGTCGGTCGCGTCGATGACGTACCAGTCGTGAGTCAGGTCGGCTGGCTTCGGTGTAAAAGTTTTCACGAGTGTACCTTTTCCTATATTGTGTTCCGGGCCTCGCGCGCCATGGTGAAAAGTCACGGCAGTTGAAGCCTCATTATCCGTGGGCTCCCTGAAAGTCCTCGATTGCGAGTGGGAAAGCGCTTTGAAGGACCCCTTAGGGAAACACAACAATCCTCAAGTATATCGCTGGTCTTGACTTCCTGCAACACAGAGACACGCCATGTGACGAACTGGTCCCTATCCGCATTCCCCCGGGAAAATACTTGCCCGGAGCGCTTAGCCGCGCATGATCGCAGCGAGCGACTGCAGCCGCGGATTGTCGAACAGCGCCTCGAGCGGCACGACACTGCCGTTTTCGTCGGCCAGCGGGATGCGCCAATTCGGGTATTCGTTATCCGTGCCCGGCTGATTCTGCGCACGCCGCTCGCCCACTGCATCGGCGAGCGAAGCAGCCAGCAGCCTGCTCGGCGCAGCTCTGAGCGCGCGATACAGCGCCTCGACGATCTGCTGCTCATTGGATTGCCCGTCGCCAAGAACCGCAGGATCGAGAAAACCATTCTTGATGAGCATCGAGAGCATCGCATTATGCTCCTGCACAGCCTGCGCCTTGAACTCCTCAAGCGGCACGGTGAGCAGGCCCAGCCGTTGCCGGATATCGACATGTTCGTAGCTCAGGTACCCAGCCGCCGGCGGCAGATCATGCGTGTTGACCGATGCGAGGGCGTCACGGCGCCAAGCGTCGGGGGCACGGAACACGCCGTCGCGCTGCTCGAACCATTCGACCGCGCATCCCAGTATTCCGTGGCGCTCCAGCGAATCCTCGACTGCTTGCGGCACCACGCCAAGGTCCTCTCCCACGATCACACCGTGCGCGCGCTCGGCCTCGATGGCGAGCACGCCGGTCATGATCTCGCTGTCGTAATGCACGTATGCGCCCTGGACGGCGGAATGTCCCTGTGGGATCCACCACAGCCGGAACAGTCCCAGAATATGGTCGATGCGCACGGCACCGGCCTGCGAAAGCATGCCATGCACCATGTCACGGTATGCTTTATAGCCGGTGTCATCCAACGCGATCGGGTTCAGCGGCGGCTGGCTCCAATCCTGTCCTTGCTGATTGAAATAGTCCGGCGGCGCGCCGACCGTGGCGCCTTGGGCGAAGCGCCTTGGCTCCCACCACACCTCGGAACCAGCCGGGTGCACGCCGACAGCCATATCCGACATGATGCCGATGCGCATGCCCGCGCTTCTGGCTGCGCGCTGCGCCTCCTGAAGCTGGGCGATGGCAATCCATTCAAGCCACCGGTAGAAGTCGAGCGTATCGGGGAACTGCTCGCGAATCTGCGCGACTTCCGGCGAATCTTTGTTCAGCGCATGAACCCAATTCTCAGGATTGTCGTTGGGCGCACCCCACTTGTCGTAACACAGGCACCAGGTCGCGTAGGCTTCAAGCTCATCGCCCATATCCTGCTTGAACCATTCGAAACGGGTCTGGCGCACAGCGCTGCGTTCGGCCTTGAAAATCAGCCAGAGCGCGCGCATCTTCGCCCGCCACATCGCATCGCGGTCGATGAGCTGGGCGTCGCCGTTGAGCGGCTCCACCTGATCACGCAGCTCCTCGACACGCGCACGCGTCTTATCGTCCAAGGAATCATATTCCTCGATATCTTCGGGGCGGATATACGTGAAGTTCACAAAGCTGCGCGAAACCGGCAGGTAGGGCGATGGGGTAAGCGGGGAAACGGGTTCTGCGGCATGCAACGGGTTGACGAGCACGAAATCGGCGCCTGTCTTATGCTTGGCATCGATGAGCAGGGCCTTCAGATCGTTGAAGTCACCCACACCCCACGACTTCGTCGAACGGATTGAATACAGCTGCGCCATCCACCCCCACAGTTGCCCGTCTTCGAGCGGCTTGATGGCCCTGACCTTCTCCGGGGCGCTGATCAGCGTCGCATCCTGGGTGCGCTCGCCAACGGCGACATGCAGCGTGTGATAGCCCATCGGCAGATCCGCGGGAATCAAAATCGAAGCCGTCGCCACGAAGGAGCCGTCCAACGAGTAGGCCTGCGAGCCGTCGCCCGGGCCTATCCTCACCTTGCCCTCGTAAGCCTTGCCCTGCTCCAATGTGATGCTCGCGGAGGGAACTTCGAGGATGCCTGTGTTGACAGGTATGCTGCTCTCCTTGCCCACCGTATGCAGCACCGTGGGATTCACCAAGCGCCGATGGCGCTCGTCGAGGACCGCTTTCGTGGATGTCGCGATCGCCTCGTCGCTCGAAGCGTCGACTCCCAGCGCATTCAGCACCGCGACAAGGACATCATCGTCGATTTCGTGATAGTCGCTGGTTTGCCCGATGTAGCTGGTAGCCACCCCGAGCAGTCTCGCCAACCGGATCAGAGGACGTGCCAGCCGTTCTTCGTTTTCGACTCGCTGCGTTTCGACTTTCTGTGTCATTCCTCCAGTGTATGCCATAGACGCCGCGTGCTTGGCGAAACCGCCCATGGATCCTGAGCCGCGGCAACTGCCTGTCACACGAATGGTCTGATCTCTCAGACGGACCGCCCGCGCAGCTCGCCATGCGCGGCGTTCGCCACCTGTTGCGCCGGATCCTGAGCCAGTTGCGAAAGCATCGCCGTGGAGCAGTTCGGGTTGAGCGCCACGGCGCGCCTGACCATGGCGGAGAGCACCGGCGAAGCGTTTGGCTCAATCTGCGTTCCGAGCTTGCCGAGAAAATCAAGGGTTTGGGTGCCGACTTCAGGGTTCTGCGCACCTTCCAATCGCATTTTCCACGAGATCTGCCTATTGCGCAAAGCGACATCGCGCACCTGCGGGTCGTCGTCCTTGGTGAGACGGCCGGCCAGCCAGTTCTTGTCGTCTGCATTGCCTGCAACGGCCTTGCGCACTTCGGACGCAGGATCCTGCGAGAGTTTGACGAGCACGTTGGGGAACGGCATGGTCTGGGCCAGAAACACCCGGTCCTCAGTCGGCGTGTTGGGATTGCCCGCCACGGCTTCCAGCAGTGCGGTCGCGCGTGAAAATGCAGCCTGATCGGCCTTTTCAGGCAGTGGCCTGCGAGCGAAGCTGCTCAATTCCGCGCTGTCAGTGGAATGCCTGAGTCGCTCGTATGAATCGGTCAGTGCCTCGAAATCAGCTGCGTTTTTCTCAGTACGGTCGGCGGGGGAACCACCAACGGAGGATGCAACGGAGGAACCCGCGGCACTGGCGTCAGCAGCTCCAGAAACAGTTTCGGCGCTGTTGCCGCTGCCTGCGCAAGTCCGCTGCGGCTGTCCGGCTTCAGTTCCAAGCTGATGTCCTGGCTGCTGGCTTCCCTGTTGCGTGGACTGATGTATGCTGTTGCTTCCGATCTGCTGATTCGATTCTTCTGATGCGTCCATGCTGCCCAGCATATCGCCTGCCGGGAGCATCAGGCCTCGATGATCTGTTCAGCTGCGCCCACAGCTTCCGGCCGCACCGCGCCGCTGAAGGCGTCGCGCACCTGCGCTTCGAAACGCTCGGCATGCTCCTCGGGCAGCAGCAGCTCGAATGTGACACGGTCGGCGTAGCGCGTTTCGCCCTGCTCGCCTCCCAATGCCGCGAGGATGCGCTGCAATGCGCCGATATGCCGATAATCCAGCACGACCCGATAACGACGGCTGCGGCGAAGCACTCCGAACCGCGCTTTCGCAATCGCCATCGACGCCGCCGTCGAATAGGCGCGGATCAATCCTCCTGCTCCTAGCAGCACGCCGCCAAAATACCGGGTCACAGTCACCACGCAATCGGTGAGACCGTTGCCTGTGAGCACCTCAAGAATCGGTTTGCCCGCCGTGCCCGACGGCTCGCCGTCGTCGCTCATGCGCCCGGACAACTGGCCGGCGCCGCCGCAGACGCATGCGTAGGCTACATGCCGGGCCTTGGGATGCCGGCTGCGTATGGAACCCACGAAAGCGAGCGCTTCGCCGAAGGCCGTTATATGGCAGGCGTCGCCGATAAACTGCGACCGGCGTTCGACGAAGGCGTCATGCGCCGGATCGTTCGGCGCGTTGAGCACAGTTCTGCCCATGTTCTCCGCCATCGCATGACCTTTCCTGCCTGTTCTTTCCACACGTCTGTTCATTCTCCCTTCGACCGATTGTACTGGTCTGCGCGACCGCTCAGTCATCCAATCGACAGCCCTTATTCAACGCGACACGCCCAGCATTGCCAAGCGGCAGCCCACACGCTGAACACGCCTCTCGGCATCGATAGAATTGCCTTGGAGGCGGATGTACAAAGGCGTACCTCCGACTCCGCTATCTGCCCCGTCCTGCCACTTCACCGCAATGGAACGAGGCATGCGCCTTGCGTGCATACGGGCTTGAGAACTTTATGCCGGCTTGGTGACGTATACGCGTATTGGGCACCAAACCAATCATGAATCCCCTGATCGTCATGGTCATCCAACGCCGAAAAGTCCCAGCCCGCCATGACCGAATCATCATGGATCCGGCGCAATTCGTCGGTGAATTCGTCGCGCATGGCCATCCTCCGCCCATATGTGCAATCACACGTTCACGCTTGAAAAAAGATAACGGGAACCATTGGAATGCCAATGGTTCCCGTCCACTTGCGGAGTCAGAGGGATTCGAACCCTCGAGCCGCTTAAAGCGACTAACACCTTAGCAGGGTGCCCCTATCGGCCACTCAGGCATGACTCCAGCATTGCGACGCGTGCGCGACGCAACAGCAATACACTGTACCAGCTATAGCGGACTCGAAGCGCCGAATCCGCGAATTGGCCAGGTTGTCTGGCAAAAGCCGGCTGAAAAGTACGGAATCACGGATCCCAAGCCAACCCGAGGCGGAACCGACAATTACGGCGGCAGCCGTGCCCGACAGAACTTGCGCCGTGCGATGAAAGCAGATGCCAAGCCTAGCCTGTCTCCGCTCCTGCACCGACGCGTTGACTTACCATAGAGGCATGAGCACCGCACCGAGGATCCAAGCCGCCAAACGGGACTGGGGGCACGACGAGTCCGGCTGCACGGTGCTGCATATCGATATGGATGCCTTCTACGCGGCGCTGGAAATCGCGCGCAATCCCGCGTTGCGCGGCAAGCCCGTCATCATTGGCACCGGGCCGCGCTCGGTGGTTTCGGCGGCCAGCTACGAAGCGCGCCGCTACGGCATCAATTCTGCGATGGCGTCGGCTCGCGCGCGCCAACTGTGCCCTGACGGCGTGTTTCTGCCGGTCGATATGCACTATTACCGCTCGGTGTCGCACCGGATCGTGAGCGAAGTATTCGGGGCGGTGACCGACCGCATCGAACAGGTCTCGATCGACGAGGCCTATATGGACGTTTCGGCGGCGCTGATCCGCTGGCGAACCCCAAGCGCTATCGGCGCGTGGATCCGCCGTCAGGTCGCTGAGCGTTTCCATATCACTTGTTCGGTCGGCATCGCTACGAACAAACTCGTGGCGAAAATGGCTTCGACCAACGCGAAGCCGGACGGCATGCTGCTCATCCCCCACAATCGACAGGCTGAATTCGTGCAGATGATGCCGCTGCGAGGCATACCCGGCATCGGGCCTGCGCTCGAGCAGCATCTGAAAAGCTGGGGCATCAACAATGTGGCCGATCTGGCCAAGCCGGACGAGCAGACGCTGACTCAGGCGTGCGGCTCCGCCGCCGTGGCGCATACGCTGTTCCTCGCGGCGCGCGGACGTGACGCACGCGCGGTGACGACTCGTGCGCCCGAAAAATCCATCGGCTCCGAGAGCACGTTTCTGGAGGATACGCGCGATATGCGCCGCGTGCTCTCATTGCTGCGTCAGTGCTGCGACGAGGTGGCCAGCACCTTGCGCCGGCGCAGCCTCACCGCGCGCACGGTGACGGTCAAGCTGCGCTACGCCGATCTGAGCTACGCGACCAAGGCGCGCACGGTGCAGCAGCCCATGGACACGGCGAGCGCCTTGTACCCGCAGGCCTGCGAACTGCTCGCAGCGATGACCGGGCTGCCTTCCGATGTCGGCGATGGAACGCCGCTCCCCCGTGCGATACGACTCGGCGGCGTCAGCGCCAGCGGCCTGGAAAGCGCCCATACCGCAGTCGTGCAGCCGTCGTTGGACGACCTGCTCGAAGAGACGCAATCGCCCGGCGGAATTACGAAATCCGCGCGATTGCGCGAGGCTGAGCAGGCGCTTGACGCCGTGCGACGGCGCTACGGCAAGAAAGCGGCGACCTTCGGGGCGTGATGCCGACACACTAGTGTCAACACGCCATTGTCGGCATACCTGGGATTGCATGCGCAAGTCCGGTGATAGCGATTTGCGATGACGGAATTCCGCGGGTCGCAATTCCTATTATCCGACCTGCACACATCGACCGGAGCGTGTCGGACATTAGCGCTGAGACGTCAATCGTGCGACCGCTTCGTTGATGGCCTCATCGGTCGCGGTCGAAGAGATGCGCAAATAATCAGGCGCGCCGTAAAATTCGCCGGGGCTCACGAGGATCCCGCGATGCGCCAAGTCATCGATATCCTGCCAGCACCCGCCAGATAGGGCGCGCACCCAAATGTAGAGCGCCCCGGCAGGCATTTTCACCTCATACCCGTAAGAGCCTAAGGCTCTCACAAGTTTGGCGAGCCGTTGCTGGTAGCGTTTGCGCTGGGCGAACACCGAGGTCGTATCGCGTAGCGCGGTCACCATGGCGGCTTGGACCGGTCCCGAGATGATCTGGCCGACCTGTTTGCGGTACACACTCATATCATCGATAATCTGTTTGTCACCTGCGATGAATGCGGCACGGTACCCGGCCATATTCGACTGCTTGCTCAGGGAATACAGCACGAGAATACCGTCGGCGCGGCCCGCGCATACGTTGGCGCTCAATGCGCTCGGCGAGGCGTCGGAGCACCAGCTCATCAGCGCGTAGCATTCGTCGCTGAACACCACGGCCCCGATCTGGCGCGCCGCGCCAACGATGCTGGTCAGCTGCGCGGCCGAGAACACCTCGCCAGTGGGATTGCACGGCGAATTGACCCAGACGGCCCGCACTCCGGGCACATGTCTCCACGACTCCACATCGGCGACATCATCCACCTTGAGCACGCTGGCCCCGGCAAGCTGCGTGCCGATCTCATACGTGGGGTAGGAGATGCGCGGCTGCACGACGACGTCGCCCTCGCCCAAGTGCAGCAGCGACGCCATCAAAGCCACCGCTTCCTTGGAACCGACCGTGGGCACCAAGCCGGCGCCAACCGGCCGCAAGTCGATGCCGCGGCAATTGAGGAACCAGTCGGCGATGGCGGTGCGCAGGGCAGGCGTGCCGATTGTCAGCGGATAGCCATGTGCATTCGGCGCATCCGAAGCATCGGCAAGGGCCTTTTGCACGCTTTCCGGCACCGGATCAACGGGCGAGCCGACCGACAGATCGATGATGCCGCCTTCGACTTGTTTGGCGATGGCCTTGCATTCGTCAAGTCGACCCCAATCATAGGGGGTCTGGAAGGTTCGAAAACCCATATGAGCGATCAGTCCTGACTCTGAGGGGGCAGCGCGGCGACCCGCGCAGGATCTTTGCCAAGCGGCCCTGCGGCGGCGGCGCCGCCTAGGTCGCCGACTTCGGCGAAGTAGCTGTCTGCTGCATCCTTGTACCATGCCCACTCCTCGGGCACGTCGTCCTCGTAGAAAATAGCCTCGACCGGGCACACCGGCTCGCAGGCGCCGCAATCCACGCACTCGTTGGGATTGATATACAGCGAACGCACACCTTCGTAGATGCAATCGACCGGGCACTCATCCACACAAGCCTTGTCTTTGACATCCACACATGGCTGGGCGATTACATAAGCCATCAGGCGACCTCCTTGCGGCGAAATCGATCGGGCATAACAACAACTGCCCTTCAGAATACCCGCGAGAGCCGACTCGGGCGCCTGGAGCCTTGCAGCAGCCCACGGATCAGGCCGCCATCAGATCCAGGCCGATGACGACCGGCTCGGGAATCAGCCACACGCCGTATGCGTTCCGTACTCCGTCCCGCACGGCCGTGGCCAACGTGGCGATATCACCGGCCTTTGCTCCTCCCCGGTTGGTCAGGGCCAGCGTGTGGCGGCCCGATAGCGAGGCCGGTGCGCCGGGAACCACGGCATACCCTTTGTGGAACCCCGCATGATCGATCAGCCAGGCTGCAGAAGTTTTGATCGCAGGCGATCCGTCAGTTGCAATCGCCGGGAACCGCGGCGCATCGGCAGGCAGCGCAGATGCGTCGGCGGCCGGCAGAATCGGGTTCATGAAGAAACTGCCGCAGCTATGCCGATCCCAGTCGGGGCCTTCGTCGTCAGTCTCACGCTGCTGGGCAGCCAGCGCCACGCGGATATTTTCCTCGCGCTTCGTGCCCTGCATGACTGGATTGGCGTAACGCCCGGCGTCTTCCAACATGCCTTTGGCGGCGCGCACGCCGAGCACGGCGGTACGGATGGCGTCGATTTCCAGTTTGCTGCCGACCGGCGCGCCCAGCGCACGCGCCAATTGCGTGTTATTCACCACGCCATAGCCGCGGTGGCTGAGCCGGAAGGTCACCGACAGCACGACATAGCGCGGCGTCGGGAAGTATCGTGGCCCGGGGACCCCGGGAGCGGCATACATGCTGGTCTTCAACGCCGATGAACGGTAGGCGAAGCCCAGCTCAGCGGCGGGCATGTACTGCACGCACTTGGTTTCGCGGTCCCAAACCTCGGCCGTTTCCACGCTCGTGGCGACCTCCTGGCCGTAAGCGCCGATATTCTGCACCACTGAAGCACCGACCGTGCCGGGTATGCCGGAAAGCCCTTCGACCCCTGTCAAGCCGAGCTTTACCGCGAAATCAACGAAATCATCCCAATTGCAGCCCGCTTCGGCATTGACATGGACAATATGCTCGCCGTTTTCGACCGGCGCGGCCTCGTCGGGAACAGTGATTGACCGGCAGCCGTCACGCAGCACAATGCCTTCGAAAGGCTCGTCTGCGGCAAGCATATTCGAGCCTCCACCAATCATGCACAGCGGCAATCCTGCGCTGTCAGCGTCCTCGACCGTCTCGATGACCCCCACCCGGCTCCTAGGTTCCACGAAGCGGGAGATGAGGCCGCCAACCCCGATGGTGGTCAAATCAGCGAAAGTCGGTTCGTCGAAAGACGGAAATGCGTTCATGCTGAGCCATTCTAGCCAGACGAGCAGCCCACGGATGCAAAAAGCCCGACCGAAGTCGGGCTTGCACCAAGCGATGCACTGCATAACGCGGTGAATCACCCTAAAAGACGATGCTTGATTACAGCGAAACGGCTGGCGTCAGCGAGTCTCTCGATGCGTGGTCTGCTTGCCGCAGCGCGGGCAGAATTTCTTCAGTTCCAAACGATCCGGCGTGTTGCGGCGGTTCTTCGTCGTGATGTAGTTCCGCTCCTTGCATACCGTGCATGCCAGCGTGATGCCTGGACGGATATCGGCGCTCTTGCTTGCCATTTCGTTCACCTCTGTGATCGTTGGTACCGGCTTTCGCCAGTCTTTGTAGCGAGGAAGAGACTCGAACTCTTGACCTTACGATTATGAGTCGTACGCTCTAGCCAGCTGAGCTACCCCGCCAGAGAGCCTCGAGTGAGAATTGGACTCACGACCTCTTCCTTACCAAGGAAGTGCTCTACCACTGAGCTATCGAGGCGTGCCGGATAGTGGATTCGAACCACTGAAGTCGTAGACGGCTGATTTACAGTCAGCTCCCTTTGACCGCTTGGGAAATCCGGCATGCTGCCGCACGCGACCACAGCCGCAAATTGGCAACTTGGCTATAATGGCACGATTGGCCGACATGCGCAAGTCGGAGACACGCCGTGTCGGCCGCATCACCGCCCCCGAATTCCTGCAAAGACTGCGTTCTTGAAGCCTCGGCAGCCGCCGGCAATCAGCCATGCGGCCTTCGCCGCCGCTACAACCCGCGCTCCTTCAGCTGCCGGCATACCTCGATGACCATGTCATTGGCCTCCGGTTCGCCGATCGTGATGCGGATGCCTTCGCCGCCGAACACCCGCACGGACAGGCCCGCCTCGACGAATGCCGCCGCAGCTGCGTCAGTCGACTCGCCCAGCGGCAGCCAGAAGAAGTTCGCGTACGGCTCGGCGAATTGCCAGCCTTGGGACCGCAGCGCCGCCACGACCCGGTCGCGTTCGCCGATGATCAACTTCACGCGCCCTTCGAGCTCCTGCGACACGTCCAACGAAGCCAGCGCGGCGCGTTGGGCCACATCGCTCACTGCGAAAGGCAGAGACACCTTGCGCATGCCTTCGATCACGTCGGCGGGTGCCACCGCATAACCAACGCGCAGACCGGCAAGCCCGTAAGCCTTCGAAAAGGTATGCGCGACCACGATATTCGGGTACTCCCGGAACAGATCCAGCGCCACGCTGGCGTCCGGATCGGTGTTGAACTGGAAGTACGCCTCGTCGAAGAGCACGAGCACATCCGAAGGCACGGCCTCCATGACGCGCCGGGCATCGGCATCGCTAAGCGAGGTCGCGGTGGGGTTATTCGGATTGTTGAGGATCACCAGACGCGTATGCTCGTTCAGCGCGCCGATGATGCCATCGATATCATGCGAGCCGTCAGGCCGGTTCGGCACCTGCACGCTGGTTGCGCCAGCTCCCGCGACAATGATCGGGTATGCCTCGAAACTGCGCCACGGATAGACGATCTCGTCGCCGGGACCGGCAACCAGTGACACCAGCTGCGTGATGACTTCGCTCGACCCGCATCCCAGCACCACGTTTTCCGGCTCGACGCCGTCCAACGCGGCCAGACGCTCGACCAGCTCCCAGCCGCGCATGTCTGGATAGCGGTTGATGCGGCCCAGCGAACGTTGTCGTATCTCTTCCACTACGCCGGGAAGGGGCATAAATGGGTTCTCGTTGCTGGATATTTTGAAGCTGCGCCGCCCTTGCGTCCGAGGAGCAGACTTGCCTTGCCTGTATGCGGGGATGCCGTCGATGATCGCGCGATGCCGATAAGTCATGCGACCATACTAATCCTTTGCCGGCGCATTCGTGCATTGCGGGCATTCCGGACTCGTCATGCCCCGGCTTTCGGCCGGGTGAACAGCGAACCGGGAAGCAGTGTTGTTAGCAGCCAGCGGATTCGCGAATGTGCTCGCTGCATGGAAAGCATTCTTGCAGTCAGCGTCTCCAAGCGCTCCTGCAAGTCACCGACCGGGCGTCCTCCCGCCGGCGAGAAAGCGGCTGCGAGCGCGGCGTCGGCGATGCGCCTGACATCGGCTGCGCCAGTGCCGGCACCGTTGCTGGATGCACTGCTGCCCACATCGCTCTTGGCCGGTGACCCATTCCCCTGCTCATGCTCGACCCAATGGCTGATGTCCGCGGCAATGCCTTGATCCGTGCGGCTGCGCCCCCATCGCACGCCCACATCCCACGCGGTATCCTGCAATTCCTCCCAAGCGAGAATCCACGCCCGCGCCGCCCTGTTCTGATCGTGCGTCAGCTGAGCCGCCGACCCGATGGCCCGTAGCCGCCGGCGATGACGCCCAGCACGCAGCAGCGGGGGCACGCATACGATCGCCGCGGCAAGCAATATGGCGAGCATCATCCACAAGGCCACGCGAACCCACTGCGGGAGGCTGGCAAATATGCCGAAAGTCGACCTTTGCCCTGGATCCGCGTTCGCTGCCGCGGTGCCGCTCTCGGATGGCGATGGAGTGGATGCAGATGGCTCCGCAATGCTCGACGGCGTGCTTGGCGACGGGGTCGGGGTCGTTGCCGATGCGCTTGGCGATGCCGATGAGGCCGCTGCCGCGCCGGATTGGTCATCGGCGGCAGGCGTCACGTCGAACGGCACCCAACCGACGCCGTCGATATAGGCTTCGACCCAGGAATGCAGCTGATTGGCCGACACCGCATAGCTGCCGGAGACCTTGCTCGCCGCGCTCCCGCCACGATATCCGAGCACCATGCGCGTCGGCACGCCCATAGCTCGGCCCAGCACGGCGAGCGCGCTGGCATAATGCACGCAGTAGCCGCTGCGGGTTCTGAGGAAGTCGTCGATGACCTGCATGTTGTCTCTGCCCCCGCCGTCTGGAGCATCCAGGGAATATACGAAGTCGTTGCGGGCATCGGTGAAATAGTCGACGAGGTAGCGCATCGCCGCGATCTGACTGTCCGCGTCATCGCCATCGGTGGGAATTCCGGCGGTTTCCGCGGCATTGACGATGGCACGCACGCGGGCTGGCAGCTGCGCGGGCAGCTCGGTGAATTCCTCATGGATGCGTTGCTGCGAAGCGGCAAGCTGACGCAAGGCCGATTGGGGAATCGTCGTGCGGTTATCCGGCTCGGCGGCAAACGTCGTCATGCCGACCTTGCCCAAGCTATGCCTGTCGAACAAGTCGAGCAGCGTTCGGCCCGGGTCGCGTTGCCAGGCAGCGAGTTCGTCGTCGCCGACATCCGAAGCATCGCCGTCATCCCACCCTTGCGCCGGTGCAGCCGAGAAGTCCACCAGCATTGCCAAGGTCACGTGTTCGGCGCTGTCATACGCCAATCCGTATGGCTCGTCATGGACGTTGAAGCCAAGGCGCCGGTTCACCGCATCGTTGAACACAATATTGGCCAACCTCGTTGATTGACCTTGGGCATCGATGGTTGTGCCGGAATCCCCGTTGGTTGCGCCCACCACATTCCCGGCGGCGTCGACAACATCGCCGCCGGACCGGATGGTGAGCGGCATGAGCAGCCAGTTGCCATCGATGCTGCCATCATGCTGCCTCGCCGCCAATCGTCTGCTGGAACTACGCTGGGACCATGGCATGGCGACGGCGCTGGGCTGGTCGGCGATCAGCGACGTGCGCAGCTCCTCGACGCTGCTGATCTGGTCGAAGCCGGATTCCGAACCGATCGGGTCGAGGTACACGCCGGTAGCCGAGTATCGCATGGAGCGATTCGTCGGCCTCGTCGGGTTATATACGACGCCGTGGCCGTCAGTTGTCCATGCACTGCCCACCCCGTTGAAACCCAAGGGGGCGCCCACAACGGGCAGGAAGCGCGAGCTGAGCGATTCGATATGGATATCGGCCTGGGCGATGAACGGCGACGATGATTCAGCGCCGGAATTTCCGTATATGCTCCATGAATTGCCATCGTAAGCGCTTGTGTTTCTATAGTCCAGATATTGCATGCTCAGGTACAAGGCGAGCGGATCGCCGTATCCCCGGAGCCGCGTATCCCGTAACGATTGACCATCCTGGCCCTGACCTGCGGACAGCAGCGGTGCGCCATAGAAATCGCCGTTGCGCGCCAGATCCTGGTCGTATTGCCATATGTCGCCGTTGAAGTTGTCGAGCGTGCTCATCCGCAGATATCGCGGGTGCGCGGAGGAGTAACTCAGCACAGTTTCATATGATCCCGAGTCAAGCGCTCGACGCAGATCGACCATCGGATTGATCGTATTCGCCGAGAACAGACCCGTCGAATTTCCGATCGACAGCGGCACCGCATATGCCAGATTCATCGCGCTGCCAGTCAACGCCGTAGCCAGCGCAGCGACGAGCAACGCGCAGACCGTTGGCAATGCTATGGGTTCTACGCGCCTCGCCCGCTCAGCTTTTTCAGGCCGTGGGGCAGACCCGGAGTCTTCAGGCTCGTCAAACCCTCTGGCATTATCCGCCTCCCTAGGCGCCAGTGCGGCGGATCCACCCGACCACAGTATGCTCGTGCACTGAGTCCTGCGCCACAATGCCCTTGACCACAGTGCAGCCACAAATACCACGGCCAGCGCCGCCATGATCCATCGCGAGCCGTTATGGCCGAGCAGGATGGAACCCGCAGCCAACGCGCCTAGTGGCAACAGTGCAAAAACCGGAGCCAAAGCCCGGTAGACAAGCAGCCAACGCACTATCAGCACCGCGATCGCGACGACGACAATCAGCACCAGATCCGATGCAGGGCTGACACGGACCGGCGGCAGCTGTTCGATCAAGGCCTCGAAACCTTGCTGGAAATAACTCTCCAGCAGCTGCCATGCCTGCCGCCAGACAGAGGCGTCGGAAGTATCTGGAGCACTGGAAGAATATGACAAGCTGCGGGTATGCGCCGCAGCATCGAACAGCCAAGCCCCAGTGATGCCGTGCAGCCGGATCAGCACCAGCCCGGCAGCGGCAAACGCCATGGCAAGGCTCGCGAACGCGGCATGCATGAGCTCGCGCACATCGCTGCGCTCGGGCACGGCACGGCCCGCGGCGACCAGCGCGAAAGCGATCCGCGCAAACCAGACCCAAGTGCCGTCCGGTGTGGCCAGCGCAGTGCAGCCCTGCACGGCCAACTCAAAGAACGCCAGCAATGCCAGAGCCGTAACTATGTCGGCCCGGTAGAGCCGCCCGATCTTCGCGTTGCGTGTTATTTCGGCTTCGTTTCCGGAGGCGTTCCCAATATCGCGCGCACGGTTTTCCAAGGCGCCGCCCTTGGCAGCCGATAGGAGACTGAATGCAAAATGGCGCAGGGGCCGCGGATTGTGCGCGCCAGCCGCCGTATCGTCGAACGTGCGGGCCGCGCCGCCGCCCGCCTCACTGGCCGCAGCGTCCTGAGCCGTGCTGCCCGATGGTTCGGTTAGCGACCCTGCCATAGTGCCGCTCGCAGTCCAGGCAGCTGGCACCTGTACGCCCGCTGTGCGCACCTGCAGGCTGCCAGGGGCCAATGTCTCACGCAATGCCGCGGCAAGCGGGCTTTCGTTCGAAGCGGCGAGCATAATGACCGAGGCCGGGGCGCGCCGGTCCCGAGTCAATTGCCGTATCGCTGCTGTCATCGCTTCGATATCCGGCTCTGCCGCCGACGACGCATCGAACGCACGGCTGTCATCCACGCCGATTCTGCCGCCCGCGCCGTCGGTTGCCGCGCCTGTGCCGCCAGCATGCTCTGCGCCAGCAGCAGTGCGCCTATCTCGGCTGCTCCGACTACGCTGCCCGCGCTGAGCATTCCGGCCGCCTTGGTCATCATCTAGACCTGCCGGCATATCGGCAATTGCGCGCATGGAAGCCAACAGCCTGATGCGGCCGAGCGTCGTCGCGGCGCTGTGTATGCCATCCGTGACGACGAAATCGCGTTGCCGGGCCGGGACGCCCTGCATCAGCGCCAACGCCTGCATGACCTCGGATTCGACCTGGTCCTGCGCAGTGCCCGGCGCGCGCGCGTCGAGCACGATGATGGTCGTCGGCTTCGCTTCACGCTCGGTCTCCCGAGTCATCAGCGCGCCGCGATGGGCGCTTTGCCGCCAAGCGATCAGCTTGGGCGGGTCACCGGCCACATAGTCGCGCACCAAAGCCGTGTTCTCCTCTTGCGCGCGATCGAGCGGATGCGGACCGGGAGCTGCGGAGCCGGCACGCGCGGACGTCTCGGCATCAGCGAGCATCGCATGTTCTGCACCACCGCGCAGCACCATCCGCATCACGAACAGGCCGAAAGGATCGTTCCAACGCCAAGCTTCGCGGGCGCAGCGATACAATCCTCTCGATTGCGGCAGCTCCCCCGTGAACCGCGCCACCAGCCCGCCATCTTGGTCGCGCTGCTCGTATTGCCGTGCCACGGTTATGCCGCGCGGCCACAGCTGATGACGCAGCCAGGCGCACAGCCGCTGCAGGCTCTGATGCCGAATATGCGTGTCGTGCCGGCCGCTGCCGTATTTGCCCTTCGCCGCCACAGCCACCGCTTGGAGCAAAACAACGAGCAAAGCCACAGCGAGCGCCGCGATCCCTGCAAGCGCGCCGAACACCAACACGGGGTCGTCGAACAGCAGCGCGGCATACCAAACAGCGGCGTCAAGCACGAATGCCACGAAGCCAGCCAAGCTCGGCCGCAGCGAACTATGCGCAGCGAAGCGATGCATAGTTCGCTGCGGCCAATGCAATCGGTTGCGACCCATCAGCATGCCTTCAGCGTTCCGCGATGGCTTCGTCGCGACGATCAGACCGTTGGGCATGGCCGCCCACCTGGGGGCGTGGCGCCGGAACGCGTTCGATGACGTCGGCGATTATGTCGCGCGCCTGATCGAGCGGCGAAGAACCGTAGGAACGGTCAGTCGTCACCAGCCGATGCGCCCACGCCGGTGCCGCCATGCGCTGCACATCCTCGGGGATAACGAAATTGCGCCCTTGCCCGAGCGCACGGGCCCGCGCCATCGCCGCCAGATTCAGGCTCCCGCGCGGCGAGACGCCATAGCGCGCATTCGGATGCCCGCGGGTGGCGTGGGCCAGCTCAACGATATAGTCGGCGACCGATTGCGCCAGATATATCGTGCTGCAGGCGCTGCGCACAGCGGAGATCTGCCGCTCGCTGCATATCGGCTGCATGCCTGTCAGCGGATCGGACCCGCCGGCGTCACGCAGCATTGCCGATTCGGCCGAAAGCGACGGATAGCCAAAGCTCGTGCACACCATGAAACGGTCGAGCTGCGCCTCGGGAAGCGGGTAGGTGCCTTCGAGCTCGATCGGATTCTGCGTGGCCACGACGAAGTACGGGTCAGGCAGCGCATATGTCTCCCCGTCGACGCTGACGCGGCCTTCGCCCATGGCCTCCAGCATTGCCGACTGCGCCTTCGGGTTGGCACGGTTGATCTCGTCGGCGATGACGACATTGGCGAACAACGGGCCGGGGTGGAATACGAATGAGCTGCTGGCCTGCGAGAAAATATCTACGCCAGTCAGATCGCCCGGCAACAGATCGGGCGTGAACTGGATGCGGCGCGATGAACCGCCGATGGCGCGGCCCAGCGCTCGTGCCAACGTGGTTTTGCCTACGCCCGGCACATCTTCGAGCAGCAGATGTCCGCCGGCGACGAAAGTGGCTACCGCCAGCTCGACCACATTGCGCGAGCAGGAAAGCACTGCGTCGAGCGCATCGGTGAGATCCGCCATGACCCGCGAAGCCTGCACGGTGCCAG
>NZ_JALCCV010000017.1 GCF_022640935.1 Bifidobacterium sp. | reverse complement strand
ACGGGGTGACGACAATGCCATCGGCCAATCCTTCGCCGGCGAAGCGTTGCGTGCCGTCCTGCGCACGATTATGAGTCAGAATGGCCTGCGAAATAACCGGCGTCGGCACGACGTCGTCGCGCGAGTCTATGCGCACACGCACGCCGTTCGCGACCAGCACTTCGATGGCGGTTTTCTGTGCCGGCGCGGAAAGCGCATGCGTGTCGCGGCCGATGTACAGTGGCCCGGTGACGCCGGCGGACTTGCGGTATTCGGCGATGGCTTGGGAAATGGCCACGATATGGGCCTCGTTGAAAGAGGTCTTCAGCGAGGAGCCGCGGTGCCCCGAGGTACCGAAGGAGACACGCTGCTCGAGGTTCGCGGGGTCGGGGATGCAGTCGTAATATTTGCCGACGACTTCATCAACATCGATCAGATCAGCTGGGGTGGCGGGTTTGCCCGCATTAATTGCAACCATGCCACCATTGTGCCACTGTGCCGCGATTCGCGTGCTTCTCGGGGTAGGGCGGTTGCCCAACGCTTCGATGGTTGGGGTGGCTGGATTTCTGATCCGATTGCGCTCTGGTCGTAGCTCAGCCCGAGGCACCGCCCTTCGGCTCCTTGCCGGAGCCTCACTTCGTCTACAGGCAATGCGCCGCGTTGCCTGCTTTATGGCTCAGCCCTGCGCCCTTGGTGGTCACTCGGTTGAACCTGAGGACAGCTGAACCTGCGGACGGCCTACCAGGCCGTCTGGCTAACGGTTCGACACTCCGACTTGCCGATAGGCGCGGGACGATCTACACTTGAGAAGATTCATTGCAGGGTTGCAACTCGAGTGAAGACGCAAGACCTGAGGTACGGATAGTGGGCTATCTATACCTCAGGTCTTTTTTTATTCCCGCAACCTTGCGAGGATTTGCAACAAAGATTGGCAACAATCGAGAGATTCTAAGGAAGGATTGAGATGGCTGAATCACGAGCATCGCAGATCATCTCTGCTATCGGCGGCGCCGAGAACGTCAAAACGTTGACGCACTGCGCCACGCGACTGCGTTTCGAACTGTTCGACAACGGCAGGGTCGACCAGAAACGTATGGAGGGCATCAAGGGCGTGCTGGGGGCAGTTCCACAGTCCGGAAACCGTTATCAAGTCGTCATCGGCGGCGCAGTCGCCACCGTATATGAGGAGGTCATGGAACTGCCGGAGATGGCAGGACGCGCTGGCGGCACTGTCGAGGCCAGTGCGGCCGAGACGAACGCCGACGTCAAGGCCGAGGCTCATGCCAAAGGCAAGAGCAAGAACGCTTGGGTGAACTCCTTCTTCGAATACCTGTCCGATTCGTTCCGCCCGATCCTA
Source organism: Bifidobacterium sp. (assembly GCF_022640935.1). Lineage (GTDB taxonomy): Bacteria > Actinomycetota > Actinomycetes > Actinomycetales > Bifidobacteriaceae > Bifidobacterium. Next base: position 42,539 of record NZ_JALCCV010000017.1, on the reverse strand, counting down.
GCCGTGCTGCTCGGCGCGTCGCTGTTCATCGCGTTGATCAACCTGCTCATCTCAATCAACGTCATCGACGGATCCGAGACGAGCACCGGTCTGGTCTTCATTGAGGCCATCTGGAAGGGCGTGTTCTACTTCCTGCCTATCATGATCGCCTACAATGCGTCCAAGAAGCTCAAGGTCGATCCCTGGCTCGGTGGCGCCATCATGGGCATGCTCATGACCCCGCAGTTCATGAGCATGTTCCTGGGCAAAGGCAAGGGCATTTCCCTCAAGGCCGTTTCGGCCGTCACTGGCGTGGATCTTACTTCCATGCAGGGCTGGAGTGACGCCATTTCCTGCGTGCCGAACAAGGCGCTGGGAACCCAGATCTGCACGGCCAAGGTCTTCGGCCTGCCGATGATCCTCAACGACTACAGCGGCAACGTGTTCGTGCCGCTGCTCATGGCCGCTGTGCTGGCGCTGGTGTACAAGGGCCTGAACAAGATCATCCCCGAAAGCGTGCAGATCGTCTTCGTGCCGTTCCTGTGCATGGTGATCGTCGGCGCGCTGAGCGCCTACCTCATCGGCCCGCTCGGCGTCTTCGCAGGCAACTATCTCGGCATCGGCCTGGCATGGCTGAATCACTACGTGCCATTCGTACTCGCCATCATCATCCCGATGCTCTACCCGTTCCTGGTGCCGCTCGGCCTGCATTGGCCGCTCAACGCCCTGATGCTGCTCAACCTCAACACGCTCGGCTACGACTTCATCCAAGGCCCGATGGGCACATGGAACTTCGCTTGCTTCGGCGCCACCGCCGGTGTGCTGTACCTCTCCATCCGCGATAAGGACAAGGACATGCGCCAGCTCTCGCTTGGCGCGCTGCTCGCCGGCCTGCTCGGCGGCGTGTCCGAACCCAGCCTCTACGGCATCCATCTTCGCTACAAGAAGGTCTACAGCCGTATGCTGCCCGGCTGCGCAGCCGGTGGCGTGACCATCGCTGTCCTCGGCTGGCTCTTCCCCTCCGTGGTCAAGGGCGCCTCAGTCCATGGCGTTACCGCGAACGGCTTCGCCTTCACGTCTCTGCTGACCATCCCGATCTTCAGCCAGGTTTGGGTCTATGCGATTTCGATCGCCGTGGCCTTCTGCGTCGCAATGTTCGGCATCATCTTCTTCGACTACCGCACGCCGGAAGAGAAGGCTGCCGTCAAGGCCGCCGCTGCTGCTGACGCGGCTCAGGCCACCGTCGCCACTCCGGCCCCGGCTGTTGCCGCCGCCCCGGCTGCCGCTGCTGCGGCCGCTACGGCAACGGCTACCGCGACAACCGTTGTCGCCGCTCCAGTCTCCGGTCATGTCGTCTCGCTGGATGACGCCGGCGATCCGGTATTCGCTTCCAGGGCGCTGGGCGAGGGCGTCGGCATCCAACCGACGAGTTCGGCCATCGTCGCTCCGGTGTCCGGAACGCTGCGCACCGTGGCCGAAACCGGTCACGCCTTCGGCATCGCGACGGATGACGGCGTGGAGGTGCTGGTCCATGTCGGCATCGACACGGTGCAGATGAATGGTGACGGTTTCACTGTCGCCGTGGCCAACGGCCAGCGCGTTAACGTTGGCGATACACTGGTCACAGTCGACTTTGATAAGGTCAAGGCGGCAGGGTACAGCACCACGACGCTCATCACCGTCACGAACACCGCCGCGCTTGGCAGCGTGACGCCGCAGACCGGCAAGGATGTACAGGCGGGCGACCCCGTGCTGGACATCGTGCACTGATCTCACCGGGCACGAAGGCGCACGCGGCACTGCTGACACGGCAGATGTCGCATGCGCTGGGTGAGTCTGATCATGCTGATGCGCTGGCTGCGCACGCTTCCCGATATGATGGGTTCCGTGCGCGGCCGGCGCATCAGTGCGTCAGTCCAGTTACTGGTTCGTGCGGTAGTGCAGAGGCGGGAAGGAAGGTTCTTGGAGATACTTCGCGTGTTCAACAACAATGTCGTTCTCGCCAAACGCGGGGATGGCGTGGTGATCCTGACCGGGCGTGGCTTGGGGTTCAAGGCACACCCGGGCCAGCGGGTCGACGACGCGAAAGTGATCAGGACCTTCGTTCCTTCCGATGGACGCGACCCGGATCATCTCGCGGAGCTGCTCTCCGAGATTCCACCGGAAATCATTCGTTTGGTCACCGATGCCATGGCCAAAGTCGGCCTCGCCGAGCAATGCGAGACCCAGCCCACCTTGGTCATGTCGTTGGCCGATCATGTGGCAGGCGCCTTGCGACGAGCCCGCCATTCAGATAACATCGTCTACCCATTGCAGGCCGAGGTTCGTTCGCTGTACGCGCGTGAATACACGGTGGCGGAACAGTTGCTGAACGAGCTCAACCGGCATTTGGATAATGCGCTGCCGCAAAAGGAAGCGGTGGCATTCGCGTTGCATTTGGTCAACGCCGGATTCTCGACAGGCGACTTGTCATATACCTATAAGATGACCGGCATCATCCAGCAGATCCTCTCGATCGTAGAGCAGACTTATTCGATCACAATCGACCAGCACAGCGTGAGCGTCGGCCGTTTCATCACCCATCTACGCTATCTGTTCGTGCGCATCAGTCAGAATCGGCAGCTTGCCAACGAACCGGAGCCGATCGTGAATTCGATCCGCCAGGCCTATGCGGATGCCGAGTCCTGCGCGTGGAAAATCGCCGCGGTCATACAGCTGCGGCTGAACGCGAGCCTTACCGACGACGAAGTCGCGTATCTGACCTTGCATGTGGCCCGCGTCGCCGCCGATATGAGCTGACAGGCGATCGGCAGTCAGTCGGCAGTCAGTCGGCAGTCAGTCGGCAGTTTCGTTGTCCGTCTTGCGGCCTTCATTTATTGCTGTGGCGATGGGCCTGTGTTTTCGCTCGATGCGCCGGTGCCGCCGCCTGCATCCGGTCCATCCAGCTGCGGCACGCGCACGCGCAGCGAACGATGGTCCACATCGAAACGAAGATGCTTGGTTTCTCCTACGATATCGCCATCGACCTGCGCCAGCGCCTTGCGCTCCAGTGTGATTTCCGCGCTGACGCCTTGGATCTGATCGAGGGTCGAATTGGTCGAGAGCGGGCTCTGCGACGGCTTGCCCGTCATCGTCTGATGCACCACATCGCCGAACAGGTTCGCCCAGCCGATGATGCCGCCCGACGTGTCGATCAGCTCGAAATCGAGCAGCCCGTCGTCATAGGTGGCTTCGGGCATAAGCGAAACCATCGGGATCTGCCCGCAGTTGCCAGCCAGGAACGTGCGGAAAGCCACGGTTGGAGAGCTGTGGATCTCGCCATCCGTGCCGGTCATCGTGACCGTGCCGCGGTATTTGGGAGAGAACAAGTGGCGGAATCCGCTGACGAAATATGCCAGCCAACTGATGTTCTTCTTCAGCTGGGGATCGGTGTCGTCGATCATGAGCGCGTCAAAGCCGATGCCGGCGATGATCAGGAATGCATGCCCGCGCTCGTCCTGCGGATGATCGAGCAGTGAAAGCCGGCCCATATCGACCTGCCGAGAGCCATGCGAAGTGGCCACCGTAAGGGCAGCGTCGACGTCATCGATCGGAATGCCCATATTGCGTGCGAACAGATTGCCCGTGCCGATGGGGATGATGCCCAGGGTATGTTCGGTGCCCGAGACAACGCTCGCCACCGTGCGCACGGTGCCGTCGCCGCCCACCGCGATTAGCACGTCGGCGCCATGATCAAGCGCTTCAAGCGCACAGGCGCGACCGTCTTTGTCTAGCTGGGTATCGATGAACTCGACCTGCGTGAGCTTCTTGCGTTTGCAAAACTCCTCGATATGCGGCCGCAGCTCGGCGGCCTGCGGCTTGGAAGGATTGATGATGAACGCGTAATGCACTTGATCCCTGTCGCGCTGCGCAAGCCTCTTCGTCATGCGGCGTCGCTGATACGCGCGCACGCCAAGCACGGCCGCGACAATGAGTGCGATAACGGCGACGATGCAGACGATGACAATGAGCGCAGTGGTAGGCATGTTTTCTATTGTGCGCGTTCGCGGCGCGAAACGCCCTGCGCGAATAGGACGTCGACGATTCCTGCACGAAAGCCTGCAATTATGCGTGCTGCCGGGCGATTATGCATGAAAACCAGCCATGCGTTGCGAGACAGCGAGTACGCAATTGAATGCAAAGCGGGCATGCGATGCAACATCCTCGTCTGCGTGTCGGCTTGCGGCATTACTCTTGAAGCCATGCTTGATATCCAATTCATACGCGATCATGCCGATATAGTGAAGGAATCACAACGCAAACGCGGGGAATCCGTGGAGCTTGTGGATGAAGTGCTGGGGGCCGACGAGTCGCGGCGAGCTTCGCTCAAGGAGTTCGAGGCGGCGCGCGCCGAGCAGAAGGCGCTTGGCAAGCAAGTTGCTGCGGCGAAAGGCGATGAGAAGGCGGCGCTTATCGCGCGCACCAAAGAGCTGTCGCAGTCCGTGTCGCAATTCAAAGCGGCATCCGACGAGGCGGCCGAAACCTATACCACCGCGATGTGGAAGCTGTCGAATATCGTAGAGCCAGAGGCGCCCGAAGGCGGGGAGGACGATTACGTCGTCGTCAAGAAAGTCGGCGATATTCGTGACTTTGCGGCCGAAGGCTTCGATCCGAAGGATCACCTGACGCTGGGCCTTGGCGTCGCCGGCATCGATATGCGCCGCGGCGCGAAAGTCTCCGGCTCGCGCTTCTACTTCCTGCGCGGCGCAGTCGCGCGCCTGCAGATCGCCATGCTGACCATGGCCGTCGACCAGGCCGAATCCGAAGGCTTTACGCTGACCATCACGCCGACGCTGGTGCGCCCCGAGATCATGGCCGGAACCGGGTTCCTCAATTCGCACGCCGATGAGATCTACAGGCTTCGCGACCCCGACGACCAGTATTTGGTCGGCACCTCCGAAGTGGCGCTCGCCGGCATGCACGAGAACGAGATTCTCGACCTGAGCAACGGCCCGCTGCGCTATGCGGGCTGGTCCAGCTGCTACCGACGCGAGGCCGGCGCCGCGGGCAAGGATACGAGCGGCATCATCCGCGTCCATCAGTTCGATAAGGTCGAAATGTTCGTCTATTGCAAGCAGGAGGATTCCCGCGACATGCACCTGCGTCTGCTCGCGATGGAGGAGGAGATGCTGCACAAGGTCGAGGTGCCTTACCGCACCATCGACACCGCTGCCGGCGACCTCGGCTCTTCTGCGGCCCGCAAGTTCGACAACGAGGCATGGGTGCCGACCCAGGGCCGCTACCGCGAACTGACGTCCACCTCGAACTGCACGGAATACCAGGCGCGGCGCCTCAACATCCGCGAACGGTTCGAAGACGGTTCGACCCGGCCGGTGTCCACATTGAACGGCACGCTGGCCACTACGCGCTGGCTCGTCGCGATCATGGAAAACCACCAGCAGGCCGATGGCTCGATTGAGATCCCTGCGGCGATGCGTCCTTATATGGGCGGCCGCGAGGTGATCGAGCCAAGAACGTGGGAGGCGTGAGGCGGCTCCCTTTTTAAGGTTTCATGACTTGGGCGCGGTTTGGCCCATGCGGTGAAATCGCGTCCCGATGTCGGTTTCGTCGGTTATAGTTACGATTTGTGCTTTGCGTGCGGGGCACAGTGGACAGGTGTCCGAGCGGCCTAAGGAGACGGTCTTGAAAACCGTTGTGGGGCAACCCACCGCGGGTTCGAATCCCGCCCTGTCCGCGAATGTGATGTCTTGCGGCATGTGTTGTCATGCATGTCGCAAGACATTTTTCTGTGTTTTTCGTATTTCTAGTGTGGGATTCTCATCTTCCCCGTGTGCCTACGTTGTGTGAGACGTTAATCTCGTGACTTCCGGGCAGAGCCGGCTGAAAATGGCGGTTTCGGCCGGCTGATACTCGAAGCTCCGCATAACAGCGCCTCACGCAATGCGGATAGACCGCTGCAGTCCTCCGGTAACGCCTCACATAATGAAAATACCTGTGTGGACCTGTGTGTTGCGCAAATTTAATGACGCGATTTCAGCATTCTGCGCAATCCGCGGAGGCAAGACCTGCGATTGCGTGGGGTATAGCACACACAGGCATGACGAAATCATGCTGCAATCTTCTTTTTCGTGCAGAACCGTGCGTGAGCCTCGTGACCTTCAGCGGTCGTGCCAAGGGCTCGCCCGCCCCGTTCCGGCTGTTCCAAGGCGTGTGCGCGGCGCCGTTCCACAGGCAATCGCGCAGCTGGAACCCACCGTACGGATTCACGCGTTTCCATTGGGACGCCCCCGGTAGATCGGCCCAGCTCCGCGCTGAGGGGCGCTGGGAGAACGCTTTAGCGAAGGTGTACGTCAGGCCGGAAAATGTCATGCTCACACCCGATCCGCAAGGCGATTTCGAGGTCTTGAGCGAAAATTATCGCGACTCCATCGAACGCACGACGGCGAGGGCCGGAGCCATGCTGCTGGCTTCGCAGCATGCGCCGAGCCAACTACCACTCGCATGAGCGCGTCCGCGTGGCGATCAGGTCCGAAGCCGTGGTCGCCGAGCCGATAGGGCTGCGCTGGGCCGAAGACAGCGCAGCGGAAAGGGAAGCGCAATGATATCGTCCGAACTGTCCGAATCGACTGAATTTGAACCGTCGGCAGACCCAGCCGATGCACCGGGATTGTCTGAATCGGCGCAGCCGGCTGAATCAGCTGCGAAACCCCAACGCGGACGCAAATCCGGTCGCCGGCAGCCGAGCCGCCGGCGCAATTCCCGGAAGAAAATCCAGCACGCCTTGCGTTTCCGCGAGAACGGGACGTTGCGCGTGCTCCAGCTGGCAGACGTTCAAGACGGTCCTGATGTCGATTCCGATACCGTGGCGCTGATCGAGCGGGCGGTCATAGCGGCCGATCCTGATCTCGTGGTGCTCACCGGCGATCAGGTGCGCGGCTACGATGCGGCCTATGCTCCTACGTTCATGGCGAGGCGCGGCGACGAGCCCGGCGCCCGGCTTCCGCTGCCCATGCGCGTCGAACAGCTGCTTGCCGAATGCAACGGGCCTGCCGGCAGAATCGACGATGCGATAGCGGATGGCGGCGAAAGCATGGCGGGCACGCGCGCCAAGATCCGCCATTCGTTCTCGCAATTCCTGGGGCCTATCGTCTCGCGGGGAATCCCCTTTGCAGCGACCTACGGGAATCATGATTTCCAATGTGGGATCCTTCCCGACGAGCAGGACGATATGTACCGCGAATTCGCGGGATGCCTCAATCCCAAGGTCGAAGACGGTGCCGCATCGGCTGCAGGCCCGCTGGCTTGCGAGCCCGGAACCTTCGCCTTGCCGATCGCTTCGCATGATGGCAAGCGCACCGCCATGAGCATCATGATGGTCAATTCCGGCGATTTCGAGCCCGGCGGCGGCTACGGCTCTCCCAGCGATGCGGCGGTCGAGTGGCTTGCCAGCGCCGAGGACGCCGTCAGCGGCACCGGCCCGCGCGTGCCCGCCATCGTTTTCCAGCACATTCCGCCGCAGGATTTCTACCAGTGCCTGAAAAAGGCGTCGCCGTTCACGCCCTATGCCGTCGAAGGCTATCGGGCGTTCTCGGATTCCTGCTACGTCATCAACTCTGAGGTCTGCCGGCCGGGCTCCACGCTGGGAGAAGGCCCATGCTGTTCGGAACGGGCCGTTGGCGAAGTCGAGCGCATTCGCTCCTCGGGCGGCTACTTCGCCCTGTTCTGCGGGCATGACCACAAGAACAATTTCATCGGGCATATTGACGGCGTGGACTTGGGCTACGCGCCGACCTGTGGGTTCCGCTCCTACGGGCCGAAGGCCGCCGATCGCGCGTTGCGCCTGTTCGTATTCCAAGAGGACAAACCCGAGCAATACGAAACCCGGCTGCTGACTTACGGCGACTTGGTTTCACGTCGCGTGCGGCATCCTTTGCGGCTGCTGGCCGGAGAGTATATGATATCCGGTCCGTCATCCGTGCGTGATCTGCTGCGGCGCCCGAAGATCTTCATCGGCATGTGTCTGGTGGCGGCCCAGACGCTTTTCACGCTCATCGGTCGGCGTTCGTCACCGAAATGAGCTGATCTCCTCCGTTCATAGGCGTATACGGCGTGGAACGCAAGAAATTAATTCACATGAACATCAAACCCTCGAACATCGATGGCAGAAGGAATAGAGCGCGACAACGGCAACCCGTTCAACGATGGTGGACATCACCAGCTTCCGGTCCGAAACGGCGAAGGAATTGGATCCCGAGACGCGCAAGCTGACGGAAGAGCGCGAGGTGCTGGGGCCGGCGTACCGGCTGTTCTACCGCAAGCCTGTGCATCTGGTCAAAGGCGTCGGCTCGCACCTGTGGGATGCGGATGGCGTCGAATATCCAGACGTGTACAACAATGTCGTATCGGTGGGGCACGGCAATCCGCGCGTAGTCGAAGCTATCGCGAACCAGGCATCGTTGCTCAACACGCATACTCGCTATCTGCACGAGAACGCCTTGAATTACGGCGAGGACATCCTGACAGCCATGCCCGGTGGACTCGACCGTGCGATGTTCCAGTGCACCGGCTCGGAAGGCAATGATCCCGCGGCGCGCGCGGCGCGAACGTATACCGGTGGGCAGGGCATCATCGTCACTGCCGAAGCCCACGGCAACAGCGCGCTGACTTCCGGGCTCTCGCCGGCCTTGGGCACGGCGCAGACGCTGGGACCGACCATGCTCATGATCCCGACTCCCGGCACCTACTGGCTTGAGATCGACGGCATTCCCGCCGCGCGCAGTGCGGGTCCAAAGACTTCGGGGCTTGGATGACTAGGGGAGTGCGCAAAACAGTCGCTGAAATGCAACGCCACGGCATCGATTTACGACATAGCCCGGGAGGCCGACGGGAGGCTTTTCGAAAGCGGCACCGCGGTCTCCGTCGCCCCGTGGGCGCGCTTCACCATGTATCACTCCGGCTATGTGAGGTTCTCCGCCGCCGCGAAGGATGCAAAAGGGCCACAGAGGCCGAGTGGGTCATACAATCTAGGCGAGCCGGAAATGCCTGGCTTGGACGTTGAGGGTTAGTTCTGCGATCGTGCCCTATAGACTGGTCAAGATGCTGCCATGTCTGTCCCTTTGTGAAATATGGGGACCATGTTTTCGAAGGAGAACCGCGATGACTCAGCTCTTTGACTTGCCCACATGGAGCCAGCTGGGCTCGGCCGCGATGACGGTGCTGCTGTGCGGTCTGATCGGCTTCGAACGCGAATATCATGACAAGGCGGCCGGCATTCGCACGAATGTGCTTGTCGGCATCGGCAGTTGGCTGTTCACTATGGTCTCTTTCTATGGATATCGTGCGCTTGCGGGGCCGAATAGTGGCTGGGATCCTTCCCGCATCGCGGCCCAAGTGGTCTCCGGCATCGGCTTCATCGGCGCCGGCGTGATCTTCGTGCACCGCGACAACGTCCGCGGGCTGACCACGGCGGCCGGCATCTGGGTATCCGCCGCGATCGGCATGGCAGCGGCAGCCAACCTGTTTTCGCTGGGCATATTGACGGCGTTCCTGTATTTTCTCGTGGTGCTGGGCGTCGCGCCGCTCGCCCACCGCCTGACACGGCGGGAACTCCATGCGACGATCCGCCTGACCTATCGCAATGGTAAGGGCTCGCTGCGCTCCTCATTGCTTGAACTCGAACAGGAAGGCTTCGAGACGCAAGTGGTCTCCTCGCGCAATGTCGAATCTCAATCCGGTGCTGATTCCGGCGGCATGGTGGCGGTGGAGATACGGGTGCAAGGCAAGGTGACTGGGGATATGGTGAGCTCGCTGGCCCGCATCAGCGGCGTGAAAGACGCCGAGCTGCTGCCCGAGGACGAGGAATGAGCGAGGGCATGAGGGAAGCGAAGAGTGAATAGCCTGGGTGCTTCGGCGTATTTGCGTACTGATTCGCGCATTACCGATGTGGTATTCGGTTGGTACGGAGTGCTCGTGGACCGACAGCCACGGCTTGCGCTGGCCGGGCAGTACCCTTCCGGCGTGATCGACATGGTGCTCGACCCGGCCGACCTTTGGGGCTTCGACTATTACGACGCGATGCTGGCATGTGGGTGGGACGAGGAGCGGGTGCTCGCGGACTACGAACGCCACCACGGGCCTGCCGTGGCGTGGGTGCTGCGCGTGTATCTCGAACGGCGGCGGCTCGCCTTGTGTGCCATGGTTACCGACATGGGCGCTGCGCTGCGCGATTTGCGTGCGCAGGGAATTCGCGTCTGGACGTTGGCGAATGCGGCAGCCGTGGATTGCGACTTGGCGCGCGAGGTTTTTCCTGAGCTTGGGCTGCTCTCTGGCAGCGTCATCTCCGCACGCGAAGGGCTGCTCATGCCTGATCCTGCGCTCATCAGTCGCGCCAATAGGCGTTTCGGCCAGCTCGGGTTCGTCCCTGGCAGCGTGCTGTTCGTTGACGCCAATGCGCGCAGCATCGAAATCGCGCAGCGAGCCGGCTGGCGAGGCATGCTCTTCCAGAACGCCGAGCAGTTGCGTAGTGAGCTGGCAAACGTATAGATATGAGAAATGTGAGCGAAGACGGCAACAGATTCACACGATGCGGCGATCGGCGGCCCAACGGGTCAGCTCGGAGCGGTTGGAGAGCTGGAGTTTGCGCAGCACCGAACTGACGTGGGTTTCGACGGTTTTGACCGAGATGAACAGCTCGCCGGCGACTTCCCTGTAGGTGTATCCGCGGGCGATAAGGCGCATGACCTCCTGCTCGCGCGCCGAAAGACGGTCGAGTTCGTCATCGTGAGCTGCCGGGGCGACGCCTTGGAAAGTGGAGAGCACGAATCCGGCGAGCTTGGGCGAGAACACCGCGTACCCTTCGTACACCTGGACTATCGAATTCATCAGATCCTGCCCGGTGATCGTCTTGGTAACATACCCGCGGGCGCCCGCGCGGATCACGGAGCCGACGTCTTTGGGCGAATCGGAGACGGAAAGTGCCAGGAATGCCGAACCCGGGGAGAGCGGCTGCGATTTGACGAGGATCTCCGCACCACCTCCGCCTTCGCCGCCGGGCACATGCACGTCAAGCAGCACCACGTCGGGCGAGGTCTGGCCGATCATCGCGATAGAGCCTTCGACGTCGGCCGCCTGCCCGACGATCCGGAAATACGGCTGCAATGTGGCGATGACACCGGCGCGGAACATTTCATGGTCGTCGACGACGGCGATGCGGATATGCCTGAGATCTTTGCCGCCGCGCCCCGTGGACGATTCGGCGCCCATAGACTCGTCGTTCGAAAAATTGCTGTCGCCCGTGCGCTCGTTGCCGATATCGCTCATCGCCGTCCCTTATCATTCCCTACATCTCCGGATAATTGATGATTGACGGTAAGTCCGCTGGCGGTCGCGTCGCCGTTGCCCGCGTTGACAACCCCGTTGCCGTTGGCAGCGCCAATCGCACCGTCATCAGAGTCGTTCCCGGTATTGCCATTATTCCCGCTGCCATCCTTGTCGCCCACGCAGGCGACCGGCATATGCATGCGCACTTCGGTTCCCCAATTCGGCTTCGACACGATCTCCACTGTACCGCCGCGCCGCGTGATGCGCCCGATGATCGATTCCCTGATGCCGAGCCGATGGGCCGGCACGGAATCCACCTCGAACCCGGCGCCATGGTCGCGCACAAACACCTCGACCGTGCCATTGCAGGCCTCGCAGTATACGGAAATCGGCTCGCCGCCGTGCACGGCCGCGTTGACCAAGGCCTGCCGCGTGGCATCAAGCAACGCGTCGGTCTGCGCGCTGGGCCGGGCGTCGCCCACGCTCACCACTTCGATCGGTTTGCCGTGCTCGTCCTCGACCTGCGCGGCGATATCGTTCAGTCCCCGGCTCACCGAGCGTTCGGGCGGCGTGCGTTCCTGATAAAGCCAGTCGCGCAGTTCGCGCTCCTGCTGGCGTGCCAGCGCGAACACCGCAGTCGGCTCCTTGCTGTGCAGTTGAATCAACGCCAAGGTCTGCAGCACGCCGTCGTGCAGGTGAGCGGCCATGTCGGCGCGCTCCTCCTCGCGTTCCTTGAGCGCACGTTCGGTGCCGACATCGCGGATGAGCGAATGCAGCCACGGCACAATCGACACGCCGGTTCCCGCGAGCATTGCCAGCCCGGCGAGAAGAATCATGGGAATACCAGGCGAATCAGAGCCGGGCGCAATCGACGTCAGAATATAAATCGCATAGCCGAAGAACTGCATCGCCAGCCCGATGATCATGGATCGCAGCTGGCCGGTTGATGCGTTATAGCGCAGCCAGGCGATGCCGATGCCGGCGAGCGCGAACAGCGTAGCGGCAATCGTTCCGAAGGCGATGCCGGAGACGAGCGTCACGATGCTGATTCCCACCATCGCCAAGCCCGCGAAAGCGATCAGCGACGGCTTCGGAGCGCGGCGCAAGGCCATCAACAGGCTTTCCGATGAATCCGGCGCATCGCCCTGTTCATCGTGGGTGTCCTGTCCGCCGCCGCGATGGTGTGAGGTTGCGTCAGCAGCGGCATTGCTCTGCGGTTGGCCAGTGTACGAGCGGTTCCCGCGCGACAGCGGCTGCGCGCTGGCGTCTTCGGCGTCCCGAAGCATAGCCGCGGCTGCGCCCTGCGGATCGCCGACCGGCACGAAAATCCACAGGAATGCATAGGCGATCAATCCGGCGCCGAACAGCAGCGTCGAGCCGAGAAACGCCATTCGTACCTTCCACACGACCAGCCCCAAGTGCTTGGACACGCCCAGACATACGCCGCACAGCACCCGGCCGTGCTTCGGGCGCATCAACGGCAGCATCGCGGGGTGCTTCGGCGCGGACAAGGGCGAGGACCGCAGCGGCTCGTGCGGGTCTCGGGTCGTTTGCGCGCCCTTCGGCTGTGGCCCATGCCGTCCGGGTGAGCCATTATGTGGCCGCGCCTCGTATGATGTCATGCCTCTATTGTGCCGCCTGCCGGGTCTCTTAGGGAGCGGCGCGCAGGGAATTCAGGGGACAATCAGGGTGTTCCCCGATACGGACGGGCCCATGCGCTTGATGTAATAGAGGCATGAGCAATTCAGATAACGCGGCGCAGCCGCACGATCAGCACGCGGACTATGCGCAGAGTCGGCAAAACCAATGGAATCGGCAGCACACCTCTGATGAGCGAGGAGACGCGTATGGGTTCCACGGCGGGCAGCAAAACGGCCAACACGGCTCCGGCAATCCGGGCGGCCCGGCGGGCGGCCCATACAGCGGTCAAGGTGGCCAGTATGGACAATACGGTCACTATGGGCCTGAGCCGCATCCATATGGGCAATCAGCAGCCAATCATCCTCGGCACTTCTTCCGATGGATCCGCGAAAGCCGGATCATGCGCGGCGAGGACCGCTGGATCGGTGGTGTGTGCGCCGGGCTGGCGAATCGGGCGGGGTGGAGTCCGGTTCTTGTGCGCGCGCTGATGCTTGCATCCATCGCAGCTTTCGGCTTCGGTCTGGCGCTCTACGCCGCCGCGTGGCTGCTGCTGCCTGACGAGCAGGACGGGCACATCATCGTCGAGGATCTCATCAACGGGCAGTGGCGCTGGCCGATGCTCGGGCCGCTGATCATGTTTGTCATCGTGTTTTTCTTTCGGGGGTATGGGCTGGTCGTTAATGCGCTCGCCACAGCCCTGCTGTTGGCGCTGATCAACAATCTCGCGCATCGAGAAACCATGGCGGCGCGCGCCTCAGACTGGACAGGTCCGGCGTCTGGTTCAGGGTCGCAGGGAGACGCGCCGTCCGGGCCGGAGCCGCAGCCCGGCCCGGAAACTCCGCCAAGTTCCGGGCAACCAGGCTCACGAGCACGCCAACAGCCGTGGTCCGGCCCTAACCCGGCCAATGGCACATCTGCACCTGCAGGTTTCGCATACGATCCCGAGCCTGGCCCGGTGCCAGGTTCTGCCACTCACTTATCTGGGTCCTACAGCCAAACCGGCACTGCGGGCAGTCGCCATCACAACCAGCACGACAGGGGTACGGCCAACGCATCCCCAACGAATTATGCCGCCGCCTCCACCGCCCGGCAATCGACGGCGACACCAAGTGCCGCCGGCTCTAGGAACGGCCGAGTGGATGGCAGGCCTGCGGGCCCCGCCGCTGGTCGGGCGCCCGGCCCTGCCCCGTTCTCGGCTACGGCAACATACCGCAGGTCGGTGACGCCTCCTGCGCCGCGGTATGCGAGGCGCAAACCCGCCGGCTTCGGCATGGTCGCCGTCGTGCTCGGGGTGATTTTCGTCTCGGCGGCCGTCCTGCTGGGAATTCGGCTGAATGCGGATCTTTATCTTGCTGATATCGTGAAAATGGCGGTGCTGTGGTGCGCTGGAGTATGCCTGCTGCTGGGTCTTGCGATTCTGGTACTCGGGCTCATGGGCCGGCGCGCAGGAGGCTTGATCCCCGTGGCTTTGCTGGCGGGGCTCGTCACGGTCTGCGTCGCGGTCTTCGGCGGATTCTATACCTACAATCTCAACAACATGAGAATTGTCGACGCCTCGTACACCACGGCTTCCGGGCGCAATCCGCGCTCGTTCGGTTCGGGCGAGCGTGATATGGCAATCCTGAAAAACGGCGTCGCATTTGTGGGCGACGACTATGACCGTAGCCATGCCTCCATCGATCTGCGCGATTACGCGCAGGGGCGTAAGCATCATAATCTCACGCTCGCCAGCGGCAAAACCGTAACCTCGCAATGCCCCGTTGGCATGATCAATCTCACCGCCTACCGCACGCAGGTGTCGATCACGCTGCCTGACGGGTGCTCGTATAGTTTCGGGAACGGGAACAAGGGCTACTATAGCTCTGTTTATTCCATCGGGAATCGATATGCAGCCGTCAACAGGCTGTCGACGAGCGCGAGCCTGTTCGAGTTCATGCAATACGCGACAGACGAGGATGACAGCAATTACGCCTGGCTTTTCGATGATGCGAAAAGGCCAGCCAATGGTCCGGAGCTATGGATCAATGCCACGTCCGTAATCGAGGGCAAAGTATCTGTGCGCTACGCTTCCGAGCCTAAATCCGGAGTCAACGGGGCCGCCTCCCGCAGCGCCGGGCAGCGCGGATCGCTGACGCGGGCAATTGCTTCACTCGTTGCCGGCGCGAATGGCGATGTGCGAGTGCATGGCGATGCCGAACATGCAACGGAAGAGCGATCGCAAACTTCTATTTCGCAATTGGCGGCTGCCGATGCGCCGCAATTCGCATCAGCTAAGGAGAACAGCCATGAGTGAGCAGCATACGACGCCGAATGCGAATCGCGACGATGATGAAACCGAGAATTTCGCGCAGGCCTCTGCACAGGATTTCATGGATACCAGGTTGATGCCGGCCTATGAGAATCGTGTGCATGACGATGCTGGTGCCACGCCTGCTGAGCCCGCCGTTGCTGGGCCTGCCGATGCAGACGGCGTGGGTGATGAGACGGCTGAGGTTCTTGGCGCGATGAGCATGCCCGGTTTGACGGAGAATCCTGCTGCTAAACCGGTTGATGCGACCGAGGGTTCCGATGGAACTGAGATGACCGGCGCCCGTGAAGGCGACGGCGCTGATGAAACTGTATGGCCCAGTGCGCATGAAGACGAAGACGGTGAAGCGGAAACCGGGACCGAGCGACTTACAGAGCCGCTCACCGCAGTGCAGAAGAATGGTGACACTGTGAATGGTGGCACTGTGAATGGTGACACTGAGTATGAAGGCACTGAGTGCAAAGGCACTGAGTGCAAAGGCACTGAGTGTAAAGACACAGAGTGTAAAGACACAGAGTGTAAAAACACTGAGTGTAAAAACACAGAGGAAGAGCCCATGGAACTTCGGGCGGAATCCATCGATGGAAGCGTTGCAATGGACGAGTCCGAGTCCGAGACCATGCCCGAGGGAATCGGCGACCAGCCTATATCTGCTGCTGCACAGGAGGCTTCGGCTTCAGTGCCGCTGTATGCGACCGAGCCGCCGAGAGGCTATGACCTCCCGCAGGGGGGTTACGCTCCGCAGGACACGCAAGGCGAACAGGCGCCGTGGAATCCGCACCGCCATCACCAGGGGCAGCCGTATGTGCGGGTGCCGCGCGAGCCGCAGCCGCTCGCTCCGATCGTGATGAAAACGGGTCCGAGCGTGCCGACGATTGTTTTTGGGACGCTCGGCCTGGTGCTGGGAGCGGTGATCGGGGCATTCGGGCTGTTCTTCCCGATGGACGCAGTCATCAACCCGGTGGCGAACGCCCGTGTGGCCGTCGCAGTCGTGTGCGCCATACTGGGCGTCATCCTCATCACGGTGGCCCTCATCTGGGCGCTTGTGTCCCTGCTGCGCCGGAGCGGCTCGCATTCGGATACGGAAGATGCCAGGACGTCGAAGCCGGCATGATGGCAGCGTCATTGTCATGTGGCGAATCCGAGCGGTCCCCGTATTCGGACGGCTCGCGTTCGCCACTATGTTCATTATTGGCACCGACACGTTTCTTGTGGCCTCGCTGCTGCCGGATCGGCGTCGGCGCGCGCGTCTCCGGCTGGCTGGTCAGCGCATATGCGCTCGGGTATGCGCTGTGCGCACTCGTCGTCGGGCCGTTGCCGGATCGGGGCGCTGAGCGCAGGCATATGCTTTTGGCCGGCATGCATCGTTCAGTGTCTTGCCAGCTTCGTCGGGCTCGTCCAAGGCTTCTGGTTCATGGCTATTCTGCGGTTCCCGACAGGCTGCGCGGCAACATTCGGCGCGCCTCAAATCTGGGCGTCGATCCCGCAGCTGGTCACTTCCGGCGGCACCAAACGCGCCATGGGGCGCGCGACGTCAGGTCTGTCTGTCGCGCAGCCGCAGACATATCGGCCGGTGCCTTCCCTGTTGCGGTTTCGTGGCGATTCTCCTTCTGCGCCCTCGTCGTCACCGCCGCCTTGGTCACTGCGCTGTTGCTCGCCCTCTCCCCGCACGTTCTGACAGCAAGGAAATTATATGTATGGTGTTTGATTCCGAAAGAACTGCATGGAGCCGCGCCAATGCTCACATCGCGAACAATCCCCAGAAGGCCAGCGAAGCCAAGGAAAAAGTTGCGCTGATCGTCAGGGAGGCGAAGACCAGGCGATGGCCGAAGCCAGAGGCGGCGACTGCTGCCTTGACGACTGTCGGCGTGGCGACTGGTGTTGTGCCCGACGGCATGGCGACGGATGGCGAATCCTGCGAATTCTGCGTGCCCGTATGCAGATGCTCAGGCGTGTGCGAAGCCGGTAATATCAATCGGTTCTCACCCAGACGAACCAATAGCCATGCGAAGACGACAACGCTGAGCACGGCGAGCGCCCGCAATGCCATCCACCCTGTGGACAATGTCGCAGCGTCGTCGCGCAGCACAAGCGTGTCTGAAACGAGTTTGGAAAGATACGCCAACAGCCCAGCCGTGCTCGCTACGACGGCGATGGCATTCGCCGCGAGCAGGCCGGCTATGCCAGTGCCGAAAGATCCACCGCGACCCTGTTTTCTGCGGCGCAGACCGGCCAAGGTAAGCACGAGCGAACCGATAATGCCTACGAGCAGGCACAGCGGCGCCATCGCCAGCAGCACGAGCAATGCTTGCAGGGAGCGAACCAGCCCGGGAGTGGTGGTTTGCGGCACGGCAAGGCGTTGGTGAGGCTGCGTACCGGCGATCATCGGGGTGCTCCAGCCGATTGGCGACGTGCCGGAAACTGATGTGCCGGAAACGTTGCCGCCGGAAACTGCCGTGTCAGAGGTCCCCGCGCCGGAAACTGGTTCGCTGGCCACTGCATTGATCCAATCTTCGAGATTATGCGTGTAATGTCTGTCAAGCGGCAGCCCGGGTTTCGAGGTGCGTGCGCCGACGCGCATCTGATGGTTCGCCGAGTAATAGCGCACGGTGACATTGTCGTTGCCGACCGAGTGCGCCGCCGCGCGCAGCATCGCCGCGCCTTGTTCGATGGGCATCGAGAGGTCCTCGGTGCCGTAGTTCACCAGCAGCGGCATAGTAAGCGCATTGAGATATCGCTCGGCCGGGAAGTCCGCGTAGTGCAGCCCGAGCATTGAGAAATCCATGCCGATGAACTTGCTGACATCCTGCACCATCGGCCTCGGGGCACCGATAGTGGTCATGTAATTGCTCGCCGCCATCGCCATCTGCCTGCGTCCCGGGACGACAGGCGGGGAGGTCAGGATCATGAACGCGAGATCGGGATGGTCGCGCGCCATGATGCTGGCGATCCATGTGCCTTCCGATTCTGCATAGAGGCCGACGCGCGAGGCGTCGACGTTGCCGCGGCTCTTGAGCACCGCGAGCGATGTGGCGTAATCGCGCGCCATGCCGGGATAGTCGCGCTGGAATGTCGTGTAGTTGTCTATTCGCTTATCGGGCACGAGCGTGACGATGCCGGCAGAAGCCATAGCCCAGGAAAGATCGCCGTAGACCGCGGAAGCCTTCCCGGTCCCCGCACCGTGGAGGAACAGGCAACCCGGGCGTTTGCCGGCGGCGCCTACGGGCTCGCGCAGCAGCGCATGGATGTTGACCGACGCAGTGAGACGAATGCGCAGATGGGTTTCCTTGACCTTGTACCTGCCCTCTTGACTCGTGTGCAGCCCGCGCGCTGCGATCGCGGTGTCAGACGATTTGACGGTGATGCGGCCGTCGCTGCCGTCGTTTTTGGCTGAGTCGGCTGCGCCAGATGAATCAGATGCGTCGGCTGCATCGGCGAGGGGATCGACGCGCCAATTCGGCGTCATCGCAGCGCCGAGCAGCGCGCACAGCACCAGCAGCACGACTGATGCGGCCGCGATCGAGGATATTCGCTTCACAGCGCTTTTTACAACATGCACGCGCCTACTGTAGCGCTTCGGCCTCATCAAGGCTCGCGAAGCCGCCGAGCAGCACGGTATTGAGCACGGTCTCCTCGGTCAGGTTGCGGCCCTGCGATTTCAGCTCCTCGGTAAAACCGCAGTAGAACTCGAAAGTGGTGTGCGAATATGTGCCGAGCTCGCCGCGCAGATAGGTTTCGAACGAAGTCGAATCCGGCGCGTCCTCGGCGGTGCGCAGCACGCGCATACCGCCGCCGAGCTTGGGATAGCGCGTACGGAAATCCGAGGCCCAATCCACCTGCGTGGCGATGACGTGCTCCTGTGTCTCGATGCGACCGTCCGACAGCTCGGGAATATATGGTTCTATGTTCCTGCGGTATTCATCTGGCGCAGTCGAAGCCATCATCCGGCCATATTTTTCGGTGACCAGATTGCGCCCGATGCGGTCGGCCTCGTCCAGATCCTTCGCGTAGCTGCTCAGCAGCGACGCAGGCCAAGTGAGGAACTGACTCAGCCGCATCTGGTGAAACATTGGCCAGTTACCTTGGCATGCGGCTCGCCCGCCCTCGTTGTCGGTCTGCTGGAACTGCTGCCACTCATGCCGCACAACGGTCTCTGCAAGTTCGTTGCTTTCCATCATCGTTCCTTATCTGTATAGGGTATTGGCATTTGACGCATGGATTCGATATGCCCGTGTATTATGATCCGCCATCACAGACTGTGCAGCACGGCCGCATCCGACTCGATATGCTCCTCGACGTAGGGGCGTTGCCACTCGAGGAACGATTCCGGCGAATCGCTTAGCCCTGCGGCGTTGAGCTCGTGCACGATTTCAACGCAGATATGATCCACGATATTGCGAATTTCACTTTGCGCCTGGGCAGAGCCTTTGCCGCCTTCGCCGAATCCTGCGCCGCCGAAACATGCCGACGACGAAAGCCGCAGCATGTCTTCGAGCTGTTTGCACACGTCGGCGAGTCGTGTCGCCATGCGGCCGCTGAGCCTGCGCATCGCCGCGAACCGCCATTTGTAATACGGCAGATAGCCCACGGTGACCGGCTGGTTGATGAGATACACCAGCGAGCAGCACGCATCGACGAATTCGCCAATTGACAGCCAAGCTGCCGCGCCGTCGCCGCGGGCCAGCATGCGGGGAAGGTTGTATTGCCCGGCTTGCGCGATCATGCCCAGACGGCGGGAAATTAAGGCCAGTCGCACATCTTCGGGCATCAGCTTGAAGCCTTGACGGGACTTGAGGAACATGCCGAGCGGGTCGGCGAACACCTCGCCGTTGGTCGCCGACGCCAGCGTGGACTCGTCCAGCAGCAGCCATTCGTGCGGCTTGCTGGCGGCAGGCGCCTGGCGGTATCCGGTCAGACGCTCGAAGAAGTCGCCGATGGCGAACACGCCGACCCGGCGGCTTGCCCCGCCCGCCCGCGCAGTGGACTCGCGAGGCCCATAGCCCATGAATTCTGTCGGCAGCGCGTCGTAATCGGCCTGCAGGCGCCCGCCGATGCGCGCATAATCGTCATCGGCGAGCCATAGGCAGAAGCCGGGGCCGAAATCGTGGTCCTGCGAAAATTCGTCATCAAAACCGTAGCATTCCGAGCCATGCCCGACCAAGCCGGCCGCAACGCGCCCGCAATACTCTGGGTATCGTTCGGCAATGAGCGGTTTGCCATATTCATTCCAGTATGCGCGGGCCAGGCGCAGCCCAGAGATGCGTTCGCGCTGCTGTGCCTTGTTGGATTGCCGGTCAGGCTGGTGCCTGCTGTCTGGAATGGCAGTGATGTTGGGCACCGGCGCGTTGGCGGGCATCGGCGGGGCGAAGCTGTTGTCCGAATCACTGATATCTGCCTGGTGCGGCCCCTGATCTTGCGTTTGCTCTGCCGCCTCCTGCACGCTCCTCAGATTCGCTTCCGTGATGCGGTAGTAATCCGTATCGGTGCCGTAACATTCCGCGATCACGGCGAGTGCGCGTTGATAGACATCGGCGGCCTCGGTGCAACGGCCCAGCGCAAAGCAAACCTGTGCATAACCGGCTAGGGCCGATGCATAATGCGCGCTGTGTTCGAGATGTCCCGTTCGGTAGATGCGCAGCGCCTGCGAGGCGTGGTCCAAAGCGCTCGCGAGTAGTTTCCCGCGTTGCAGAGAAGCGGGGGAGTGACCGGTAGCCTCGGTTGCATTAGTGGCGCGAGTGGCGTCAGCTGAACGATTGGGCTGTATGCCGGCGGTCGTTGTGGTTCTTGTTCCTGCCGCTGCAGCAGGGTTCTTCGCGGTGGTCATCTGGGCAGCGGCACCCGCAGCGTTGTCTGCCTGCACGCCGGTCTGTGCTCTTGCCTGCGATTCCGCCTCGGTCTCTTGCAATAGCACCAGCGCAAGATTCGTATTCGTCGACGCTACGTCGATATCCGCCGTTGCGTCAACACTCGCAGACTCAAGGATATGCAGCGCGGTTTCCAGCTCATGCCGAGCCTGCGCCAGTCGGCCGGTTTCACTGTAGAGCATGGAAAGATTGTTGTGCAGGGCAGCCATGCGCCGGTCGGTCGGCGGCAGCGTGCGCATGGCGTTGTCGAGCGCCTGACGATACAGTTCCTCGGCCTGTTCGTATCGTTTGGCGGCGCGCATCCCGGTCGCCGCGTTGATCAGCGTCGTGGTCCAAGCCTCGCTGCCCTGCAATCCCATACGCAAACCGAGCTCGAGCGCGCGCTGGACGATCCACTGATTGTCGTCGTGCCGGCCCTGCGAACGGTAGAATCCCATCGTTTCGTTGAGCACCGTGAGCAACCCGGCGTCATCTCCCGCATTCTCGGCGTCAACCAGCGCCTGCTGCAGATATGGTTCGGCCTTGATACCTGCATCATGCGCGTCGAAGATGGCGTCAAGACCGGAGAGAAATTTGTCGACATCGAAATGAGCTTGCTCGACGGTGCTCTCGTCGACGCTGTCAGCATTATTATTGTTGGCATCGTTTTTGAAGGCTTCCCCGATGTCGTCACTGCCTATAGCGTGGGCGACGATGCCCGCGAGAATGTCCGCCTCATCGTTTTTGCCGTTGTGTGCTTCATTGCCGCGATGCGTCTCATCGTTCAGCTGTGCGCCGTTGCCCATCATCGTTCCTTCCAACAGATCGATTCTGATAACCAGTCTATGGCTGGACTCGTACTGCTGTACGCGCTAAGGGCCTCCAGCCATGTCAAAAAGCCATATTTCGACAATCGCGAAATCAAATTCAGCGCAGCAGTGTTTGCCCTGCCATCGTGCTGGATGTGGCATAAAGATTTCCTCCCATTGCGGCATGTGTGGTTGCCGTGTGAAATTTATTAAGCAGATCTGAGTGGACGAGGCGGGTTCGTGCGCTCGATTCTCTCTGTTGTGTTTTGGAAAACGGCGGTATTCTGCTGAAACGCTCTGTGCTCGATTCGGCGGCTACTTTGCGAAGTGCTGAATAGGCGAAAAAAAGTGCTGAATAGACGTTGAATGACGGTGGCTGAACCGCGACCGACCCCGAATTAGCGTTTATTCAGCACTTTTTTCGTCTATTCAGCAGATGCGAAAGTATAAGGTCATCGCCCTCATTATGAGATCGTTGAAATTCTGCTGTTTCTGAACGCAGACAGCTTCCGGAGAATCCCAGTCTGTGCGCTTTCACACGGAAATGTGCTTAATAAACGATGAGACGAGCGAGCGAGTGTTTGGTGCATGCTGACGAAGCCGGATTGAAACGTCAGCAACCGTCTCCTCGCCTGAACTGCAAGCGGTAGACGACCTATGCTCAGCAGTTCGAGGCGGCATGCGCGCCGTGCCATCACAGACCTGCGACGTGTGGCGGTTCAATATTGCGATTTGGTGTTTTGCGAAGTGTTGTGGGTTTTTGATGTGAGGCTAAACGTCTATCCTGTTCGTATCAGTCCATATCCAATCCACTGATACGAAGGAGTGCCATCATGGCCCTGCCAATGACTCGTTTTACCACTGACTTCCAGCATTCCGGCATGCCTGCCAGGGATCTTGACGAGACGATCAGGTTCTACACCGAAACGCTCGGGTTCGCGTTGGCCGGACTGTTCCACAACGGCACGAACCGTTGCGCGTTTTTGCGCTATGGCCTTCTGACCATCGAAACGTGGGAGGGCGATCCGGCCCCGATGACCACCGGTGCCATCAACCACTGGGCGTTCGATACCCCGGACATCGAGGCCGCGTTCAAGAATGCGAAGGAGCTGGGCCTGAATTTCAAGGACACTGAGATTCAGTCGATCCCTTCGTTCTGGCAAAAGGGAATCCGCTACTTCAATGTCTACGGTCCCAACGGTGAAACCATCGAATTCTGCCAGATCATCAAGTAGAGCGGTATCCGGGCAGCCAATTAGTCGAGCCGACTGGTGTCGGCATAACCGAATCGGCAAACGGCAGACCCGCCACCCGTACCTCCCTATACTTCGATCTCCCGCAGCCGCTCGAAGGCGTCGGTATCCGTTTCATATTTGCGCGAGTAGACCACGAGCAACGTCACTGCGAGTAGCGACGGCAACAGACCGCCCAGCGCAGGGTAGTGGTAATTCATGCCGGACAAGTTCAGCATGCCAGCTCCAAGCATCGAGCCGACGGCGTTCCCCATATTGAACGCTACTTGGATTGCTGCGCCTCCCAAGAGTTCGGCGCCGCCCTTGCCGGATTCCGTCATCAGCAGCTGCTGCGGCGAAGAAACGAAGAAGAGCCCGAAGGCGATGACGAAGGTCAGAATCGCCGCGTCCGCATGCGAGCCGGGAATGATAAACACGAGCAGCAGCCCGATGGAGGTAGCCGCCTGGCCGAGTGATGCGGTGGCAGCGTGCCGCCACAGGTCGGATATTGCGCCGCCTGCGATGCCGCCGACAACCATGGCGAATCCGGCGAGCATCATCAGCCACGGCACGCTTGTGGTCGCATAACCGCCCACTGAGGTCAACCACGGCGACACATAACTCCACCAGCAGAATATGCCTGCGTTCCCGGCGAAAGTCGCGCCGAGAATGAGCCACGGGCCTGGCCTGCCCAGGAAATGGAACTGCCCGAGTAGGCCGATGTCCTTGACTGGGTTGATGCGTGGCACCCATACGATCACCAGTACGAAAGCCACGGCGGCGATCAGCGACAGCGCGCCGAAGCTCAGCCGCCACGTGAGATGCTCCGCCACCAGTGTTCCGGCTGGCACGCCAAGCATGTTCGCGACCGTCTGTCCGGTCACTGTCATTGAGACGGCCTGCGCCTCTTTGCCGCGCTTCGCAAGCGTTTTGGAGATGAGCACTGCGGTGCCGAAGAAGGCGCCGTGCGGAAGGCCCGCAATGAACCGTGCGATGATGAGCATCGGTGCGTTGAGCGCGAAAGCGCTGAGCAAGTTTCCGGCGAAGGCCAGCACCATGAAAATCAGCACAAGTTTCTTCGGCGCGATCCTGCGTCCGAAGACCAGCATCAGCGTGCCCACGCACACCCCGATCGCATATGCCGAGATGAAGTTGCCCGCAGTGGGGATGCTGACCATCATCGTGGCGGCGGCGTGTGGCAGGATGCCCATCATCACGAATTCGGCCGCGCCCAACACGAAGGCGCCACAAGCCAACGCGAACAGACTCTTCTTCAATGCTGCTCCCCGAAAACTGGGCGGTCCGGCCTAGCCTAACTGGGCTGCCCATGGATGGATATGATCGACATCATCGTATGGCTGGTGCCGAACAAGGAGTTGAGCGAGGAGGCAAGAGGCAGCGCAGCAACCGGATAACGAATAAAGAATGATGGACAAGAGTAAAAAAACAAAAGAGAATCGTTGAAATTCCAACGATTCCCCATACTTGTCGGGCTGGCGAGATTTGAACTCGCGGCCTCCTCGTCCCGAACGAGGCGCGCTACCAAGCTGCGCTACAGCCCGTTTTGGCAACAGGTGACATGATACCTCGGGGTGTCAGATATGACAAAACGGAGTGTCGAGCCATGAAGCGGACAGCCGCGCTGAGCTGTAAAGCGGACAGCCCTGTGGGCTGTTCATAGCTGAGATGAACGACCGCTAAAGTCGTGAAGGCGGGGCTATGACCAGAGCGTTGACCGATTAGGACGCAATCGACCCAAAATCGAAGCCGGTGCCTTACTTTCATGGTTGCGTTTGTGCTCAGCACCATTGGCGCCAATTATCGTCGACAGTTGACACAAATGATGCACCGGGTCAGATGCGATGCTTCATTTGCGTCGTGTGACGCTGTGTAGCTTCACCAATGATGCGCTGCGGGGAAACTGCCATATGTACGCTCCATATCATCTATCACTAAACGCGACAATCATCCGAAACCACATTAAGCGAGGGGATTCGGCCTCACTCAACGCCAAAACAAGATTTTTCACGTTACGTGAGGATTTGAACATCCTGCTGCCGTCAAGAAGCCCGGAATACCAACGAATCCGGCAAAGCCGATAGCCGTTGAGCCTCACGCGGCGAAAAACCCGAAAGCACGCTGAGTGAGGCCGAATCTCCTTACTCAACAGAAAAACAATGAACAACCACGGTAGATGAGGATATGGCGAGGCGAAAACAGGCTGCGTCATTGTTTTGCGATTATCCACGGGCGTACTTAGGCCGCATCCACGGGTGTATCGGCGGTTGATTAGAGTGGTGCGTTATGAGTGAAACGACTGAAAACACTGAGAGCGCTGCGGAATCCGACGAGCAGGCTCCCACGATGACCACCGTCGAGCGCGCGCATATGCTGCTGCAGCAGGACGCGAGCATCCGCAGGGCGATCGACGGCGGCGCGAGCCTCGACGAGGCGATCGATCCGGGCAACGTCACGTATGGACCGCTCGCGCACCCCGAGCAGGTGCAGATGCGCGTGGCCAAGCGTGCACTGATACTCAAGGAAGGCCTGCAGCCTTATCCGGTGCATCTCGACGTGACCGACCGCATCGAGGATGTGCGCGCCAAGTACGACGGCACGTTGCAGCCGGGCGAGGAGACCGAGGATATGGTCGGCATCGCCGGGCGTGTGCTCTTCATCCGCAACGCCGGCGGCCTGTGCTTCGTGCAGCTGTGCGCTGGCGACGGCACCAAGATCCAAGGCATGATCGCCAAGCGCGAGATCGGCGCCGATTCGCTTAAGCAGTTCAAGCAGTTGGTTGACTTGGGTGACCATTTGTACCTTCGTGGTCGCGTCATCGCGTCGAAAACCGGCGAGCTTTCCGTTTTCGCCACTGAATGGAGTATCGCTGCCAAGGCCCTGCAGCCGCTGCCGGCGCTGCACAAAGAGCTCAATGACGATACGCGCACGCGCAAGCCGTACATCGGCATGATCGCCGATGAGAATGTGCGCAATATGGTGCGCAACCGCTCCAAGGCCGTGACCTCGCTGCGCCGCACCTTCGACGACCACGACTTCATCGAGGTCGAGACTCCGATGCTGCAGACCATCCATGGCGGCGCTGCGGCCCGCCCGTTCACCACGCATATGAACGCTTTTGACATCGACCTGTTTCTGCGCATCGCGCCCGAACTGTTCCTCAAGCGATGCTTGGTGGGCGGCATCGACCGCGTGTTCGAGATCAACCGCGACTTCCGCAACGAGGGCGCCGACGCCACGCACGCCCCGGAATTCACCATGGTCGAGGCATATCAGGCCTATGGCACCTACGACACGATCGGCAAGCTCGTCAAGGAGCTCATCCAGAAGACCGCAGTTGACGTCTTCGGCTCCACGACCGTCACGCTGCTGGACGGCACTGAGTACGATTTTGGTGGCGAATGGAAGCAGATCACCATGTACGGCTCGCTTTCCGAGGCCTTGGGCGAGGAGATCACGCCCGACACCTCGGTCGGGCATCTTGGCGCGATCGCCGAAAAGCTCGGCGTCGAGCGCGATGACGTGGAGAACCACGGCAAGCTCGTGGAGCATCTGTGGGAGCATTTCTACGAGGACAAACTCTACGAGCCGACCTTCGTGCGCGACTTCCCGGTCGAGACCAGCCCGCTGGTCAAAACCCACCGCTCCAAGCCGGGCATGGTCGAGAAATGGGACCTTTACGTGCGCGGCTTCGAGCTGGCCACCGGATATTCCGAGCTCAACGATCCGGTCGTGCAGCGCGAGCGGCTCGTCGCCCAGGCGCGCGATGCGATGGCCGGCGACGAGGAGGCCATGGACATTGACGAGGACTTTCTGGAGGCGCTCGGCGTTGGCATGCCGCCAGCCGGCGGCATGGGCATGGGCATTGACCGTCTGCTCATCGCCCTGACCGGTGCGACGATCCGCGAAACCATCACCTTCCCTCTCGTCAAGCCGATCAATCACTAGGCGCGAGCAAGCGCGCGGCTTCCCGAAGGCGCATCTCGTATATGGTGGGGAATATGAAACTTGGATTGTGGCTCAGAGGGGCACGACCGAAAACCCTGCCGTTGGGGCTGGCCCCGGTTATCGCGGCAGTCATGACCATGTGGCAGACCGTGTTCGCAGGCGTATACGGCGGATCGTATGACCATAGGCCGTGCCCGGTGTTCGGCGGCCGCCCGCCGTATCCGGTAGGCGATTACGGCCGGTGCCTGACGGCTCCGGGCTGGTATATCGCGGTGGCATCGCTGTGTGCCGGCGTTGCGATTTTCCTGCAAATCGCCGCGAACTTTGCCAATGACTACTCGGATGGCAAACGCGGAGTCGACAGCGGGCGGGGCATCGGCGGCGCAAGCATCGTTGATGGTGAACTCGGTATGCGAGGCTCTTCCCCCGCAGATTCCGCGCATCGCGCACGCGTCAAAGCCCGGTCACGAGCCCAATCGCAGTATCAATCGCAGATCCCATCCCGACCAGCCAAGGAACCAATTGGTTCAGGAGTCGGTGCATCGCGCCTGCAGGCCCCATCGCGGCTTGTGGCATCGGGCGTCGCGCCGAAGAAGGTGCTTGCCGCGGCGGGCATCAGCGCGGCGCTCGCCTGCGTATGCGGTTTGGCGATCATCATGCTCACCGGCCATTGGTGGCTTGCCGCGCTTGGCTTGGCGTGCATCGTGGCCGGCTGGTTCTATGTCGGCGGCGAGCATCCATATGGCTATCACGGCTGGGGCGAGGCGTCGGCCTTCGTGTTCTTCGGGCTTATTGCCGCCTGCGGCACGGCATATGCGTTGTCCGACACGGTGCCGTATCTGATCATCTGGGTCGGCATCGCGCAGGGCCTGCTTGCCGTCGCGGTGCTGTCCGTCAATAATCTGCGCGATGTCGACGACGACGCGGCGCACGGCAAGCGCACATGGATGGTGCGCATGGGGGAGCGCAGGGGACGGCGGTTCGCCGAGGCGATGGTTATCGTCCCAGTGCTGATGCTGGCTGGGGAGTTCGTGGCCCGTGTGCCCTGGCAGCATGTTCAGGGCATGGCTCAGGACGCGTGCGGCACGAACGACGCGGGTCGGATCGTGTGCAATTATGCCCCTGCGCTGCGTGCCCAATATCTTTTCTATGCATCCGGTGCGTTGCTGGCGGTGACCTGCGTGCTGTGCCTGTGCGCTGTGCTCGCCATCCAGCGCAGGAACCATCGCGCGGCGTTGCCGTTATGCAGCTTCCTGTCGCTGGCTGTGGCATTCGCTTTCGGAACGCTGCATCTCATCGCAATGTAGGAGGAACCCGTCTTGTGGCGGGTATGCGTAGGATATGCGCGCTGTCCCACAATGCATACGCAGTCTGGTGTTGCATGTGCGTCAAAGAATCCCAGTCCGCATGACCGGCCGATGCCTTCCATCGCAATGTGAGCGCGCACGTTCGCCGAGTGTGATGCGGCCCACAGTGTCGCCGATGGCCCTTATGATTGGAACATGTCTTACAAATTAGTACTGCTCCGACATGGTCAGAGCGCATGGAATAAAACCAATCAGTTCACCGGCTGGGTGGATGTCCCGCTGACCGAGCAGGGCGAGGAAGAGGCCAAG
This sequence comes from Bifidobacterium sp., assembly GCF_022640935.1. Taxonomy (GTDB): domain Bacteria; phylum Actinomycetota; class Actinomycetes; order Actinomycetales; family Bifidobacteriaceae; genus Bifidobacterium. The sequence goes on along the minus strand of NZ_JALCCV010000017.1, from coordinate 13,826 downwards.
CGCGGCGGTCAGCTGCTCAAAGAGAAGAATGTCCTTCCCGACATCGTCTTCACTTCGCTGCTGCGCCGCGCCATCAACACGGCCAATATCGCCCTCGACGAGGCCGACCGCCTGTGGATTCCCGTTCAGCGCAGCTGGCGTCTCAACGAGCGTCATTACGGCGCGCTGCAGGGCAAGAACAAGTCCGAGATCCGCCAGGAGTACGGCGACGAGAAGTTCATGATCTGGCGCCGCTCCTACGCCACCCCGCCGCCGGAGATCGATCCCGACGACCCGTATGCGCAGGACAAGGATCCGCGCTACGTCGGCGACCCGGTGCCCGAGGCCGAAGCCTTGGCCAACGTCGTGGCCCGCGTCACCCCGTATTGGGAGTCCGCGATCGAGCCCGAGCTCAAGTCGGGCAAGACCGTCCTGATCGCTGCGCACGGCAACTCGCTGCGCGCCATCGTCAAGATGCTCGATGGTCTGAGCGAAGAGGAGATCTCCAAGGTCAACATTCCGACCGGCATCCCGCTGCTGTACGAACTGGATGAGAACTTCAAGCCGATCAAGCCGCGTGGCGAGTACCTCGACCCCGAGGCCGCCGCCGCAGGCGCCGCCGCAGTCGCCGCCCAAGGCCAAAGCAAGAAGTGAGTCAGGCAGTGAGTCCGAGAAAGGACTGACGTTTAGGGCAAACGGACGATAAACCGCTGCCGCCTGACCAATCGGCATCTACGCCGGCTGGTCAGGCGGCAGCGGTTTGTTGATTCCGGTGAGCGGGCATATTGATTCTCTCCGCCAGCGGTTTTCTGCGACCGGCAAGATGAATTCATTCAGCGGATACGCAGATACAGGTACGCCGAAGGCGGACTCCAATACAACAGAGTCCGCCTTCGGCTGCGCCCGTCATGCCTGAAGCAGCCTTCGCTAGGCACGCCGAGGCCTTAGCCAAGGACTCAGCTGATGTCTTCGCCTTCGTCGCGCTCTGGCTCCTTGCTGGGGTCGAATCCGGAGACGATGAACACCACGCGCCGAGCGGCCGAGACCGCGTGATCGCCCAGCCGCTCCATGAATCGTCCGATGAGCACCACATCAATGAGCTGTTGCTTCGTGCCCTTCCAAGAGTCGTCAAGCACCATCGCGAAAGTCTGGTGGTGAAGGCCATCCAGTGTGTCGTCGTCGAGGATGATCTGCTCGGCGACTTTGGCGTCGCGGTCGGCGAGCATAGTCGCCGTGCGGTCCGCCGTCATGTTGAGGAAGTCACGCATCTGCGCGAACAGATCATGCGCCTCAGGTGGCACCGGGGAGAGCGGATAGGTGCGGCGAGCGGCCTCGGCGATATGCCGGGCCAAATCACCCATGCGCTCGAATGTGGATGCCAAACGCATGGAGGAGACGACCACGCGCAAATCGGTGGCCACCGGATTCTGCTTGGCGAGCAGCCGCACGCATTGGTCGATGATGCTGGACTCCAACGCGTCGATTTCGATATCGCCGTCGATAACGCTCTGCGCAGCTTCCAGATCGGCGTCCATCAGCGCCTCGCCCGACAACGTAATTGCCTTACGCACGGATTGTGCCATATGGTCGAGGTCGTCGGCCACGGCCTTCAACTCCTCGTTGAAAATAACGCGCATGATTCAGCCTTCCTGATATGAGGTTCTCGACTACCCCCAGTGTATTCTCAACGCCGTTTCTTGGCGAGGCGGGCGTGCCAGCCCGGCGCGTTGTTGTCCTAGAATTCACCGGGCCGTTCATCCGCCATTCATGTCATCGGTCGCGATTAGCCATGGCCGGGCGCGTTTTGGCAGCGCCAGACGCGCATCGCACCGCCAATCCCAGAGTAGGGAACATGAGGCAGCCGGGTATGGGACAATGGAGCCATGCCTTTCTCTGTGTCGTCCGTGTTGATCTTTGCGGTATTCGGCTTGCTCGCCGCCGCCATCCTCGCGGCACTCCTTTATACTGTGGCGGACTGGTTGCGTCCCGTGATCACCCGTCTCGCCCGCCCGGACTCGGGACTCGGCGATCGAATAGCAGCGATACGACGCCGATTCGGCCATCGCCAGGACGACGATGACGAGGATGACGACCTGGACGATTCCACGGCCGCGCTCATATCCATGCTCGATACGGTTTCGATCGTGGTCGACGGCAACGACGAAGTCGTGCGCGCGAATCCGGACGCCTACGCCCTCGGCGTGGTCAGCGACGACGTGATCGTCGACGATCACGTGCTTGAGCATGTGCGCGCCGTGCGGAGCAAAGGCGGCCGCCAGCAGTTTGAGCTGACGACCGACACGCCCGAACGCTTCATCCGCGTCATGGCCCAAGCGCCGGGACATAGCAGAGAACAGCGCCTCAGCGCCTCCGATGGCATGCAGGATACGCAGGGTGTGAGCCGGCCGAACTGGGTCAAAGTGACCGTCGGGCGCATCAACGAGCATTTCGTCGTCGTGCTGCTTGACGATATGAGCGAGTCCATCCGTTTCTCCCAGCTGCGCGACTCCTTCATCGTCAACGTGTCCGAGCAACTGCTGGCGCCGACCCAGGACTTGGAGCGCCTCGCCGACACTCTCGAGGCCGGCGATCTCGACATTGACCAGGTGCGCCATGAGGCCCGGCAAGTAAAGTCTTCCAGCCGCCGGCTCAATCATATGGTCTCTGATCTGCTCCTGCTCATCAAGGCGCAGGAACCGGTGACCCCGACACGGGCCAACCGGCTGAACGTGGGCGAGCAGGTGGGCCAGATCGTAGGCCAGCTGGCCGAGGAGAGCTGCAGACTGCGCGTGCCGCTCGTCGTTGACTGCGACACTACGTTGAACATCAACGGCGAGGGGGAACAGATTCGCGCGGCGGTGCGCAAACTGGTCGAAAACGCGATGCTGTACTCGCCTAAAGGGGCTACGGTGAGCGTCTCCGCTCGGGCTTCGCGCCAAGGAGATCAGGCCGTCATCCGGGTGATCGACCGCGGGCAAGGCATCGCCAAGGCCGAGCAGTCGCGCGTTTTCGAACGCTTCTACCGGGGGACGAACCAGAATGAGCGCACTGGGGAGGGCATCGGATTAGGCTTGGCCATCGTCAAGCATGTGGCGCTCACCCATCATGGCAGCGCGACGGTATGGAGCGCCCCCGGCCAAGGTAGCACCTTCACGCTCTCCCTGCCGCTGGCGCGCTGAACCCCTGGTTCCTCCGGCCTAGGCGGTTAGTCGGCTAGGCGGCGGTAATTGCGGCGGTCGAAGCGTTCCCAGAGCAGCAGCACGATGCCGGTCGCGATGCCGGCTGCGCAGATGATCAGCAGCTTGAGGATCGCGAAATCGAAGACCAGCATAAGGATCGCGCAGATTGCCGTCGCCAAAACCCACAGACCAGTGCCGATGAGGAATACCTTGCGCAGGTCCACTTGGGCTGGCTGGGGAGAGGATTTGCGAACGTCGGGATTGATAATCGGCGCTATTTTCATATCTTCACTGTAGCTCGCATGGTGGCCTTGCGAGGGGTAACCTTGATTCAGACCGTTGTCCGCCGGGAAGAAAGGAATCGTCTGTGTACCCGATCCGTCCCGTCGCCAAACGCTACGCGTGGGGTTCCTTTGACCGTTTGCAGACGATGTTCTCCAGCCGATTGCCCGAGCCGTGCAGCGGCCCGCTGGCCGAAATGTGGTTCAGCGGGCATCCGCAGTGGCCTTCGCTGCTCGACATCCCCGGGCAGGGTCTTGTCAGCGTTCCCGACGCCATTCGCAGCGATCCGACGGCGATGGTGGGAGAGCGCAACTCCGACCGTTTCGGGCCGGTGCTGCCCTACTTGCTCAAGATGATATCCGCGCGCATCCCGCTCTCGCTCCAGGTGCATCCGGTCGGCTTCGAGGCGCGCGCCGGGTACAATGCGCAGAATGCGGCCGCGGTGCCCTTCGACTCTCCCGAGCGCTCGTTCAAAGATCCGGTGGCGAAAAGCGAGATGGTCGTCGCCGTGGAGCCGTTCAGTGCATCGGTCGGATTCGCCTCGATTCCTTTTATGCTGCGCAACCTCAAACTCGTTGACCATCCGATCGCCGCGCGCATGGTGCAGGCGTTGCAGCCTCATTTTCCCCTGCTCGGCCGCGGCTCAGACGATTTCGCGGCCGCCGATGCAATGATGCCGATCGCCGCCAAGGTCTGGCCGGAGTCCAGACGTCAGGTGTTCCGGGCCTTCTATACGGCGATCACCGCGGACAGCGTAGGCGATGCCGGCAGGGACGTTGATGTGGCCACAGCTGGCTCCAATGATGTCGCCCATGGCACCGGTGGCCTGCTGGAAGCCTTGCACGCGGGGGCTGCGAAAGCCACGACTGCGCGATCTCGTCTCGCGTTCGACTATGCGCTGATCGCGGCCCGGGCCTTTGCGGGAGATGCCAGCGTGCTGAGCCTGCTGATGATGAATCCGGTCGCGCTCGATGAAGGCGAATCCGTGTTCATCCCGGCGGGCACGCCCCACGCCTACCTGCATGGGACGGCTGCTGAAATCATGACCAATTCGGACAACGTGCTGCGTGCAGGCATGACCGTCAAGCACAAGGACATTCCCAACCTGCTGCATACGCTCGATTGCCATTCGGCCGCGCCCATCGACCCGGCGGCGACCAATCTCGTAACACTCATGATGCGTGACGTAGTGGTCTACAAGCCCGAGCTGGAGGAATTCATGCTTTCGTACGGTCATGTGGATGCGAGTCACCAGCAGTGGCCGATGGCGGATCGGCTCGTGCGCAGATACAGCCGACTGGCCGAGCAGATCGGCAGCGGACCGCTGATTCCAGGCGATCATGGCCCGCGCGTGCTGCTGTGCACGCAAGGTGCGATTCACTGCATCAGCGCCGAAGACGAATGTGTGCTCACCTGCGGGCAGTCCGTGTTCATCCCCGCCCGGGAGGGCCGGCTGACCGTCGATGCCGCCGCGGACGCTCGCATCGCCGAATACGCCGACAATGGCACAATGGGCACAGCCGGTGCAGGCGCCGTAACCGATGCATATATGGACGTAGACGCGGATCGGCGTGCGGCCGATATGGATGCTTGGATGGCCGCGGGCATGACCGGCATGCGCAATGCGCGCGGCAGACGCCCCGTCGCCAGCGGCTCCTTCATCATGGCGTCGACGCAGCTCTGAGACGGCTATGCAGGACTACAAACGCTCCACGACGTAGTCGATGCAGTGGGTCAGCGCCTCGACGTCATCGGGCTCCACCGCAGGGAACACGCCGATGCGCAGTTGGTTGCGCCCCAGTTTGCGATATCCTGCCGTGTCGACGATGCCGTTGGCGCGTAATGCCGCGATCACCTGACTTGCATCGACAGCCTCGTCAAGATCGATCGTGACCACGGCGTTTGAGCGGGCTGCGGGATCGCTCACAAACGGTGCCGCGTAATCGCTGCCCTGCGCCCATGCATACAACGTGTTGGCGGAGTGTGCGCAACGCGTCGAAGACCACGCCAAGCCGCCGTTGGCATTGAGCCAACGCACCTGTTCGGCGAGCATGATGAGCGTTGCGATGGCCGGCGTGTTCAGCGTCTGGTCTTTGCGAGAATTTTCGATGGCCGAGCGCAGCGAGAGGAACGGCGGAATCCAACGCGGCGATCCGTCGCACCCAGCATCATCGGCCAGGCCGGTGGCGCGTGCGATGGCTGCGGGGGAGAGCGCCGCAAGCCATAGGCCGCCATCGGAGCCGAAGGCTTTCTGCGGCGAGAAGTAATAGGCATCGCATTGAGAGACATCGACCGGCAACGATCCCGCGCCGCTCGTTGCATCGACGATGATCAGGGCATCCTGTTCGCGGCTTCCCGCAATCCGCTGCACAGGCGCCGCCACGCCGGTGGAAGTCTCGTTCTGCGCCCAGCAGTAAGCATCCGCATTTTCGGTAAGCTCGGGGAGACGGTAGGAGCCGGGGTCGGACTTGAAAATCGCGGGATCGTCCAGGAAGGGCGCTGACGCGACCGATTGCGCGAACTTGGCGCTGAACGATCCGTATGATCCGCATGCTGCCGTGCGTCGGATCAGGTTCGCACAGGCAATATCCCAGAAGGCGCTCGCACCTCCGTCGCCGAGTACGATCTCGTAGTCTTCGGGCATCGAGAAGAAATCGGCGAGTCCTTCGCGAATTGAAGCGACCAACTGCCTGACCGGAGCCTGACGATGCGACGTCCCGAGCACGGTGCGCCCCGCTGATTGAAGTGCGTCCACCTGTTCGGACCGAATCTTGCTCGGGCCAGAGCCGAAGCGGCCGTCAGAGGGCAACATGGATTGCGGGATCGCTATGGAAGTAGCCATGCAGTCCAGCGTAGCAAGGCCGGCGAATCAACGGACGACATGGGATTCAATAGCGAACTGCACAAAATATGCATAAGGCGCTCCGCGATGGCGCTGCACAGTGGCGCTCCACAGTGGCGCTGCACGATGACGCCGGATTAAGAAGCGCGGAGACGCTCACAGGGCAAGACACGCCGAGAGACAGGTCTGCGGCATGGCCGATATGCCGTGGCGAACCGCAGCGAATGCGGCAATTACCGGCTCGTCGTCGCAGCAGCGACAATATCGGTTTCGTGCCTATCCGATGGCGGGGAATGCTGATGCCGGCGCTTGGGGCAGACCCCATTGTAATGTGCAGTGTGAGCTTGTACCGGGTCGTCTGCGAACATCGAACATGATCGGCGATCCAAAACCCGATAAGGAGCTGGGCACGTATGAAGCATGCTGCGCATAAGGCGTCCAAGGTCTCGAGGAATCAGACGGGCGCGTCCCACGTGCTGTTCTCCTCGGCCCATGGCGCCCACACAGCAAAGGCTGCCGCATCAGTGCAGGCTGTGGTTCAGACTTCAACCGGAACAATGGCAGTGGAGCTCGATGATGCGCTCGCGGCCAGGATCAACGAAGTGGCTCCGCTTACCCGCAGGGCGATGCGCGAATCGGCGCGTGCCGCACAGCGGCGCTCGCACATCCTTGCTTCGATGTCTCTAGCGGCTTTGGTCGGTACAGCGGCGACCGCCATGGCTTTTGCCGCCAAGCCTGGCGATGTCGCGTTCGCGACTTCCGAAGATCCGACGACGACCACGCAGATCAAACGCGTCTCCTCCGACACTGTGTCCCGTTCGCAGAACCGCACCCCGCTGAATGAAATCGCGAAAGCGAACGCCTCGGAAAACACAGCCAAGAGCGAAGGCTCTTGGCAGCTGAATGACAGCAACAGCGCGATCGATGTGAACGCCATGACGCGTTCCGTCGCCAACAACCTGGTGGTGTCCTCGCTGTTGGATGGCGATCGCTCGGCGCTTCCGGCCGGCTTCAACCCCAACCATGCGTCCGGCGACACGGGCAACAGCTATGCATTCAGCCAATGCACTTGGTGGGTGTATGTCCGCCGCCATCAGCTCGGCCTGCCGGTTGGCTCGCATATGGGCAACGGCAACATGTGGGCCAATTCGGCGCGCGCCTTGGGCTATTGGGTCGACAACCAGGCGCGGCACGCGGGCGACATCATGGTGTTCGCCGCTGGCCAAGATGGCGCAGACGCACGGTACGGGCATGTGGCGATCATCGAGAAGATCAACCCGGATGGCTCGGTCGTGACATCGGAATGCGGCGCGGTCTTCCAGGGCGAAACCTATTCGAAGACGTATAGCGCGCAGCAGGTCTCTCAGCATCAGATCATCCACTACTGAATCGCCGGCTGTTTTCCGTTGGCGTGCGAACACGCTGCCTGCAGTCCTTCCCGACTGTGATGTGAAACTCCCGCGTCCGGCGTGTCCTTATGAGGCACCGGGGTTTGACCGGTACCTGTCCGGATGTGTAAGGATCGTGTGTTATCGTATTGCCTGATGAAAACAACGAAGCCTCGTTCAGCCCTCGTAGCGGCCATTGCGGCCGGCATGATGCTCATTGCCTTCGTGCCAAGTGCCATGGCGTCTTCGAATGGTGACTCCGCGACGGTTGACAATACCGTGGCTTCGTCACGTTCATTCAAGGCGTATGGCGCCAGAAAAGACTTCCTGAAGGAATCTACATCGACCACGGTGGATAAAGACTCCCATTGGGGTGGTCTCAAAGAAGTCAAAGTTCCTCAGACCCCTTCACAGGCCGAAAAAGATGCCGCTGCACGCAGAGCGGCAGCCGAACGGGCTGCGCGTGCCGCTGCCGACGCGGCTGCGGCGAGCCGTTCCGCGCAGCGGGAATCGCTGGCAGCCGCCCCCAAGACCCAAAGCTTCACGGTCGCAGAGCCGAATGGCCGCAGCGCAGCCTCGGTACTGTCCTTTGCCGGGCAATTCGTAGGCAAGGCTCCTTACGTGTATGGCGGCACCACCCCATCGGGATGGGATTGCTCGGGATTCGTGATGTATGTATTCGCCAGCGTCGGCATTTCGCTGCCGCACTCTTCGGGCGCTCAGACCCACGTAGGTACGGCCATCGCCGATCTGTCGCAGGCAAGGCCCGGCGACATCATCGCCAGCAACGGTCATACGGGCATTTACGTAGGCAACGGCATGGTCGTCAACGCCCTCAATCCCCGCGCGGGAACAACGTATACCAGCATCCCTGTTGCCTTCCCCAACGGATATACCATTCGTAGGGTGCTGTAGCCGGTTTTCGCCGATTGGCCCGTTCGAAACAGGCTTCGTCCGGCTCGGCTAGTCCCGGGTGTCGCAACGCGCGTAACGTGGTTTTCCGTATTATTTTTCGGTGTTTTGTTATTTTCGAGTAGCTGAAAGCTCTTCGTCCGGGAAAATCCCGGGAAGGCAAAAACGAGATCTGCAGATCTGCATAGGGCTGCATCGGACCTGATTCCAACAATTTCACAGGAAATTCCGGAGTGCAGCAGGGCTAAACGCTACGGCAGGCCGGCGTGGGGACTTCGCATGACGGCGTCCCCACGATGCGCAATTGTTACATCGTGCGGACGCGGCCATTCGTGGACGAGGGATGGTAGCACACAGTGTGTTTGTGACGGGATGGTTACGAGAGCCTTGGTCCAGCGCAAGGGTTCCGCGGTATTCTTGAAGTTACGAGGTCGGGCGCGCAGCAGCGCAGGCCGTTAATGCAGGGAGGTCTCATCATGATCAACGAAAAAGCCATACTCGTCGGCGTCGATGGATCGCATGCCAGTTACAAGGCCACATGGTGGGCGGCGAACTATGCCAAGCACGCGGGGCTCACTTTGCAGATCGTATGCGCCTATTCGCTGCCGAGCTATGCTGCAGTGTCCTTCGATGCGACCTATACGGCGATGGGCGACGACAACGCGGCCCACAGCGACGCGCAGGAGATACTCTCCAAGGCCAAGGCCATCGCGGACGAGCAGGGCGTCGAGGCGGCGACGCTGATCGTGACCGGCGACCCGGCCTCGGTGTTCGTCGAGCTCTCGCGCAACTACAATCTCATTGTCATCGGCAACCGCGGCAAAGGCGGGCTGGCCGAACGGCTGCTGGGCACCACCAGTTCCTCGCTGCCGGCATACGCCTACTGCCCGATCGTCGTGGTGCCCTACACCGATGACGATGGCAAGGTCATGCACTTGAACAATACGATCACCCGGGTGGCCGTCGGCATCGACGAGAGCAAATGGGGCTTGAAGGCCCTGCAGCTCTCTGCGGATTTCGCCAGCACATGGGGTGCATCACTCGATGTGATCTTGGCAGTGCCCAATATCAAAGGCCTCGAAGGCGAACGGGGCGTCACGGACTCATACATGGAGGATCTGGACGAGAGCATCAAGCCGCTGCAGGCGGCTCATCCCGATCTGCACATCGACAAGATGATCGTGCCGGATACCGCCGTCAACGCGCTGACCAAGGCCAGTTTCGATCACGATGTCGTCGTAGTGGGCTCGCGCGGACGCGGCGGTTTCACAGGGCTTATCATGGGCTCCACGAGCCAAGGGCTGATCCAGCATTCCGTCGGACCTGTCTACGTGGTGCCGCGCAAGTTCGTGGAGGCGCAGGAGGCCCGTATCCAGAAGCTGTCCGAGATCACGGGCGTCGAAGAGATCGCGGTGCAGGCCGCAGACGATGCGGCGGCCGAAACCATCGAATCGGCCATCGACCCGATGCATCAGCCGCCAAGCCGCAACACGATGATGCAGTAGGCGGATGCGGCAAATCGCGCTGCACGGGGCAATTTGAATCAAGCAAAGAGGCTGGCGCGGTCATATCGGCCGTGCCAGCCTCTTTGCATCGTTGCAGTGGCTCATACTTTTTTATGATGCTTGAAAAAAGTATGAGCTGGAATCTATTTACGCACCGTGACTTCCATGCGCACCGGCGTCTCCTTCGTGTAGGTGTGCATCACGGTGCAGCCTTTTTCGATGTGGCGGGTGACGCGTTCCTTGAGCTTGGCCGCCTCCTCATCGCTCAACCCGGCATCTGTGGCGTCGATTGTGACCTGCTCGCTGAAGTTCAAGTAGGAATCGCTCTCGTCGTCATAGGTGCCGTCCACGACGATCTTCGCGCCCTTGCCCTCGCCGAGCGTGTGCTCGATCGCGAAGCGGCTGGACAGCGCGCCGCACGCAGCCAACGCGATCTTCGTCAGATCGCCGGGAGTGAACTGGCCACGGCCCTTGCCGAATTTGATGTGCGCGCCTTCATCGCTGAAAGCATCCCAAGAGCCGTCTTTGTTACGTTCCACCCATAGCCGTTTGCCCATATCATCCTCCTGAGGTCGTTGCCCAGACGCAGTATCGCGCTTGCAAAGCCCAATGTAGCGCGTCATCGCGTCATCTCATTTTGTCGGGAGACGAACAGCTTCGGCTAGACTGGTGCTCATGGCCTTGACACCTGAAGAATTCGCAAGCATCCGTACTCGCATCCCCAAGCGTCCGAACACCGACATCCCGACGCCCTACGAAGATCTGGTGCGCAAGATCCTCGCCGATGGCGCGCTCAAATCGGATCGCACCGGCACGGGCACGGTTTCGCTCTTCGGACAGCAGATGCATTTCGATCTGTCGGCAGGATTCCCGCTGCTCACGACGAAAACCGTGTTCTTCAAGGGCATCGCTTACGAGCTGCTGTGGTTCCTCAAGGGATCGCATAATATCAAGTATTTGCTTGATCACAACGTGCATATCTGGGATGAATGGGCTGACGAGAACGGCGACCTGGGACCGGTCTATGGCGTGCAATGGCGCAGATGGCCCGCGCCTACGCCTGACGACCCCAACCGCACGATCGACCAGATCGCGAATGTGATGAACCTCATCAAGACCCAGCCTGATTCGCGGCGCATGATCGTGAGTGCGTGGAATCCGGCCGAGGTCGAGAAGATGGCGCTGCCGCCATGCCACACGCTGTTCCAGTTCTATGTGGCCGACGGCAAGCTCTCCTGCCAGCTCTACCAGCGTTCCTGCGATATGTTCCTGGGCGTGCCGTTCAACATCGCCTCGTATTCGCTGCTCATCATGATGATGGCCCAGCAGACCGGTTTGGAACCCGGCGAGTTCGTGTGGACCGGCGGCGACTGCCATATCTACGACAACCACATCGACCAGGTGCTCGAACAGCTCGGACGCGAGCCATACCCGTATCCGCAGCTGAGGATTCGCAAGGCGAACTCGTTGTTCGACTACGATTACGAGGATTTCGAAATCGTGGGATACCAGCATCATCCAACCATCAAGGCGCCGATCGCCGTCTGAACTGGTGCAGCAGGCTGCGCGGATGCTCGGCGCCGGTGCATGGGAGCGGGCAACACGGGGAAATCCTTCAGCTAGCTGCAGGCATAGAGCGGTCTGAGCCAATCACTATGCTGTGTCGCAGTTACATTCCCAAGGAGTGGATGAAATGGAGCATGACAGTAGCCGTAGTGGCTATCACGAACCCGAGCCCGGTTTTGCCGGGCTGCAAGACACCGAAGAGTGGGGTGACGACATCGTCAAAACCGTCTCGGTGAACCTTATTTGGGCGCAGGCGAGCGACAAGGAAGGCCGTCCGGGCGCCATCGGGTTCAAAGGCGCGATGCCGTGGCATTTGGCCGAGGACATGCGCCGATTCAAGGAGCTGACCGTCTCGCATCCGGTCATCATGGGGCGCAAAACCTGGGAATCGCTTGACGCGAGGTTCAGGCCATTGCCCAACCGTGACAATTTCGTCGTGACTTCCGACCCGTCGTACAGTGCTCCGGGCGCTACTGTCGTTCCTGATCTCGAATCGGCGCTTGACTTGGCATGCCAGGAGGCGATTCCGGACGACGGGTTGGATCGCAGCGAAATCTGGGTGATTGGCGGCGCGCAGCTGTATCAGACCATGCTGCCGTTCGCCAACAAAGCCTATATCACGCAGATCGACGCGCAAGTTGAGGCCGATGCCTATGCGCCTGACATGGGTGCCTTGGCGCAGTCCGGCACATGGCGCGTCACCGACGCCACGCAATGGCTCACGCCGAAAAAACGCGAGGGATCGGTGCGCCGCTATCGTTTCCTGACGATGCAGAAGGATGAACAGGATCTATGACAGCTACGACCGATCGTCAGCAGGCTGACCATGCGACCGACCGGCACGCGGTTCCGGGCCGGCGCCGTTACACCGTGATGACGGTGTGCACCGGCAATATCTGCCGTTCCCCGATGGCTGAGATCATCCTGCGCGCGCAATTCGACGCCGCAGGATTGGGCGGACGCGTGGATGTCGAATCCAGCGGCGTGAGCGACGAGGAGGACAGCCACCCCATCGACCCACGGGCGGTGCGCGTGCTGCGCCAGCGCGGCTACGCGATTCCTGCGCACCATTACGCGCACCGCATCAATCGCGATGAGATCAGCCGCACGGATCTGTTCTTGCCCATGACGGCCTCGCATATGCGCGCCCTGTTGCGTCAGATTCCCAGTGCCAAGCGCTCGCAGGTGCATCTCTATCGCAGTTTCGACCCGAATCTGCCCAAGCCGCCGGCCGGCCGCGAGGATATAATCGACTTGGTCGACCCGTGGTACGGCGGCCCCAAGGATTTCGACACCGCCATCGACCAGATCGAAGAGGTCGCGCCCTATATCGTCGACTGGGTCAAGCGGCAGTTGTAGCTGATCACAACTGGTTCAGCCTGCAGCTGCGGGCGATCACGTGGCAGCCGCTGACGAGCTTGCGACATGGGCGCAAATGCTGGCAGCATCGTGGACCGTTTCGCATCTCCTAATTTTCCCGTGATTTTTGGAAAGGCTGCAAGCGGCAGAATTCGGGGGAAACGGCAAAACAGGATAAGGACAGCCTTGTTGAATCTGAGCGGCGTCAGCCGATGACGGTCGCGCCGAAGGGCATGAGCGCCAGTCTTGCCATTTTGAAAGACTGGATGCCGAAGGGGATGCCGATAATCGTGATCATATTCGCGATGCCGACTACCACATAGCCGATGGCGAGCCAAATGCCGGCGATGATGACCCAGATGACATTGGCCAGCACAGACCCCACGCCGCCGTGGTATTCGACCCGTTTGCCGAATGGCGTAAGCGTGAGCCCAGCCATCTTGAAGGCCTGCACGGCGAGTGGGATGCCGATGATGCTGACGCACAAGATCAGCCCGATAATGGCCCAGGCAAGCGCGATCGCCAGACCTCCCAGAATGATCCACAGAATATTGCCCAGTAGTCGCATACTTGTCTCCTTGCCCGTTCCACTGGTACGGCTGCCGTACCAGCATTCGAAAACGGCCAGCACCATAATACATAGTGAAAACCCCTCAGCCGATATTTCCAAGGGCTGAGGGGTTTCATGTGGTGGCTCCGAGCGGCATCGATCCGCTGACCTAGCGATTTTCAGTCGCTCGCTCTACCAACTGAGCTACAGAGCCATGAATAATCAAAAACCCGGCAGAACCGGGTTTTCAACCATCCCAGCGAC
>NZ_JALCCV010000016.1 GCF_022640935.1 Bifidobacterium sp. | reverse complement strand
CATTGCCGGAGGATGTCGCGGCGCTGCAATGCCCAACCGACGAAATCATCGTCGCCACGCCGCATGACAGCGCGTTCCCCCGTGCGATCTACAACGGCGCCGAAGTCGTGGAGCAGCGGCTGGACGGTGACCCGCTTGATGCCAGCGTCGCCAGGACCCCGGACGGCTACGATATCGAGATCACCGCCAAAGCATATGCGCGTGACGTGTTCTGCATGGTAGACAAGGTCGATCCGAACGCCACGATCGACGGCGGTATGGCAACCCTGCTGCCCGGCGAATCGGTGACATGGCATGTGGCATCGGAATCGGATGCGGAGCCGGCGCGGTTCACGGACTCCATGGTGCTGCGCACTGCCAATGACCTGCGGACGCGGCACTGAGCAGGCGGCACCGAGCGTGGCGATACCATGTTGCGATATTTCCGGCCGTTCTTTTTCAAGCCTTTCTGCGGCCTATGATAGGAAGGGCACCGGCACAGCGCGGGCGACGTATGGCGCGAACCGTCCGTGCGCGCGTCTGGTGCCGAGAATTGCAGGAGACGCCCTGACAGCGAGGTGGAGCATATGGTCGCAGAGAAGATGAGGGTCACGATCTCCGACGTGGCCAAGGCATCGGGCGTGTCAAACAGCGCCGTCTCCTATGCCTTGAACGGCAAGGCCGGGGTGTCGAAGGCTACACGGGACCGCGTGCTCAATGTCGCCGCGCAAATGGGCTGGCGGCCGAACAGCGCGGCCAAAGCCCTGTCGAATGACGCGACCAACAGCGTCGGCCTCGTGCTCACCTACGATACCAGCGTGCTGTCGGTGGAGTCCTTCACCACCGAGCTGATCGCCGGGCTGACCTCTGAGCTGGAGAAGGAAGGCTATTCGCTGCTTATTCGTTCCTCGCGCAATCAGCAGTACGAACTGGATGTCATCAGGGAATGGATTGCCTCCGGAGCGGTGGACGCGATGCTGGTCATGAACGTCGAACTGGACGACCCTCGCATCACGCTGCTCAAACAGGATGCGCGCATGCCCGTGGTGGCGCTGTGCAATCCTTCGATGGCTGGCGGGCTGCCGGCATTGTATGACGACGAGCAGGCCGCGGCGCATCTCATCGTCGATTATCTCAATGAGCTGGGCCACGCCCGCATTGCGCGCGTGGCCGGGCCGGAACGGCTGGGGCACACCTTCATCCGCGACAACGCGTTCATGGAGGAGGCCGCGGCCCTAGGGATGACCTATAGCTGCTTCCATGCCGACTATTCGCCCGAACAGGGGCGCCGCTGCACTGAGCGCCTGCTGTCGCTGCCGCACCCGCCCACCGCAATCGTCTACGACAACGACGTCATGGCGTTGGCTGCCCTGACCGCGGCCAAGAATATGGGCGTCGCGGTGCATGACCAGCTCTCGATCGTCTCATGGGACGATTCCTTCATGTGCGAGGTCAGTGTGCCCAGCATCACCGCCCGCAGACGCAACGTCGTATCCCAAGGCCAGCATGCCGCCCGCATGCTGCTCGACCTCATCGCAGGCAAACACGTCGGCTCCATCCAGGAGGCCGACAACGAGCTGGTATTCCGTGACTCCAGTGGACCGCTCGCAGGGTAAGAAAGGACAAAAGATATGCCCATCACCGACAGCGTCGTTGCTCCGGTCGACGACCGTCTGTGCCCGGCTGGGTTCGAGTTGCTTGCGCGGCTGAACCGGACAAGCGGGCAGCATGCGCTATTCGGCCACCAATCAGATGAGCTGGTCGCACGCAATAGCGGCGGCGCGGCATCCGATGTGCTGGAGGCCACGGGGACGTATCCGGCTGTATCCGGCTTCGAGTTGGGAGGCCTTGAGCGTTTCGGCGCTGGTGATTATGACACCGAATACTTTGAGCGTGTTCGAAACGCGGTTCGGCAGGACTATCGTCGCGGCGGCATCATCACGGTCAGTTGGCATTCGGTCAATCCGATCACCGGCGGCGGGTACGGGCAGAATCTGGCTCATGGATCAGTGGCCGCTGTACTGCCAGGCGGATCGAGCCACAAACGTTACCGGCAGTGGCTGGATGCCTTCGCGCAGTTCGCGTTATCGCTGACGGATGACGAAGGGGCGCTCATTCCAATCGTGTTCCGCCCGTTCCACGAGCATAACGGCGACTGGTTCTGGTGGTGCGTCGGCGGAAGGGGCGAAAGCGAGCAGGACGTGGAGCGGCTTCGGCGCCACGGGCAAAGCGGGCAGTTCGGCCCGGAGGCAGACGCTGCGGAAGAGGACTTCGCCGCATTATGGCGATATGTCGTCACCTATCTGCGCGACCAACGCGGCGTGCACAATCTGCTGTATGCCATATCGCCCGATCGTAGCCGCATCCGTCTGGACCGCGCGACGTTCACCGAGGACTATCTGCGGGGATATCCCGGAGACGGGTTCGTCGATATCTTCGGGCTCGACGACTACATCGACATCGGACGCCAAGACAACCCGGGCGATCCCGGGCGGATACTCGCCGGATTCGAGCTCTCGTTGGAAGAACTCGCCCGCGTGGCGCAGGCGCATGGCAAACTTCCGGCGATGACTGAGGTGGGCACTCCCAATGCGCTCGCAGGAGTGCCGGACAGGCCTTGGACGCAGTTCCTCGACAGAGCGGCGGCTTCCAGCGCGCTCACGCGACGGGTGTTGTGGTATCTTGCGTGGACGAACTCCTGGCATGATGAGGTGAACATCTACGGCACGCCATTGTCGCATGAGCGCACTGGCCCTGATTTCCGCCGTTTCGCCCGGGAAGGGTATATCAGATTCCTGGATCGTGCAGAGCTGAATGCCTGGGATTGAAGGTAAAGCGCTATCGGTTGAATCGCGGAAGGGGTTTGGGCTGGATGATGCCGTTCCTGAGCATCATGCCGATGACGAGATATGCGCTGGCGGCGGTGAACAGCAGCCCCCAGAAGAATACGACGAAGGGCAGGCCGCCGGGCGCGAAGGTCGCTATGGCAAACGGGAGTATGTCGAGCGCGAGAATTGACACCGCAGTGAACGGGTGGTGGAGGGCCACGGCGAACGATTGCCTGATCTGTGCCCATATCGTCAGTTTGCTGCGCGACATGACTGGGAAAATAAATCCGGCGCCAGCCGAGAGCATGAGGCTCAATGTCACGATAACGCCCCATGACAGCGAGGCCATGTCCGCGCCAGGCATCAGCTTGGTCGTGTACCACAGATCGAAGGCGGCAAGCGCTACGACGGCGAGCATAATAAGCGTCAGTGCCAGCGAGGTGCCGAAACGCCGTTTGAATGCGCGGAAGAATTGCCGCAGGACGTGCGCATCATCGCCTTCATGAAGCGAACGGATCACTTCGTACATGGCGCCGGTCGAGGCGCCGATGGTGACAAAGGGCAGGCAGCACACTGCCCAGGCGACGTTGAGCATCGCCAGATCGCCGATGCGCGACATGAAATCGTCGAACACGCTGCCGGGTCTCAAAGACCGCATGATGCCTCCTGATGGTTGTGGTTGTGCGGATGCGGAGATTCTGGCTGCGCCAGTGCCGGCCCCAGCGGTATCGTTCTCACGGGTGCAGTCCTCGGTAAAGGTAGTCGAAGAACGCCTGAGCCGTGTCAAGATGCTTCGAGCTTTGCGCGAGACCGATCATCGCATCAGGCTGTGCAGGGCGCAAGGCGCCCCAGCCCTTTGCATGCGCGAGTCGAACGCCATACGCCCGGACTGGCCCTTTGCCTGAGCCGTCGTAAAAGGCATCCGGCGAATCAGCGTCGTCATAGCCGCGCAAACGCACCCAGTCGCTGCTGGATTCGGCGCGTTGCGATGCAGTGAGCGACGTATTCAATGCAGTGAAATAGCCGTATCCGGCAAGCGCTGTGAAATCCTTTGGCGGCGCGATGATCGCATCGACTTCGCCGCTGCTGAGCAAGGTCTGCAACTTGCCCAGATCCCCTTCGTCGAAATTGAAGGACGCGTCGATCACGACGCCGCCGTCGCGTCCTTCGGGCAGGTCAAATGCCTGTGCCGTCTGCGATTGCAGCGCTGCTGCACCTTGCGAAGACAAGGCTCCGTCGATCACGGCGATATAGAGCCTCGGCCTGACGGTCGGGGCAAATATATGGACTGCCAGAAAAACCACAATGCCGATGGCCGTCAGGCCTGCCACTGTTTTCAGGAGGAGCTGGTCGCGGAAATACGGCCACTTGCCTCGCCATGGCAGGGCGCGCAGAATAGCGAGACGCGACCGCCGGGGCGAGTGGGAATCATGATATTCGGCCAAGGCGTTGACGGCTGATAACGAGTCGGATGGCTGCTTCCCATCTGCTGCCGGTGGGGAATTCCGAGGCGGCGCCGGGTCGAGCGCAGCTGCTGCGTGGTGCGCCTGTGTCATGCCGGACCTTCCTCGTTGAGCTTGTCGTGATCCCTACTATATCGCAGAATCCACAATTTCTGAACCGATTAAGTTATAGAAGATTATAGTCAGGAGTCTGTCTGCGATCGCGTGTACATGACATTGGGCATGAACGATATGATTCTGCGATGAGGCTATGTGGCGGGCGAGTGGGGCACCGAACAATGAACAATGTAAGCATGCGGGCGCGGGGGTTGCCGCACCATTACGACGATCCCGTGATTGTGGGCGACCGATTGCAGTACCAGGAGCAGCTGCACGAGTTCAACCAGCTGCGTCCCATCGATGTGGCAGCCAAGGATGCGATGCCGAAAGCTATGTTCGCGGAAGTCGGCGAAAGCTGCCATATTGAGACGCCTGCGCATGCCAATTGGGGCTTCTGGGATGTGTATATGGGCCAGTGCGTGTATTGCAATGTCAATTTGACCGTCGACGCCGCCGAGGCCGCGGTCGTTGATTGATGCACGTTCGGGCCGAGTGTTGTGATCGCCACTGCCGGCACCCGATTCTGCCGGTTCTGCGTGAGCACCATTACGCCTATGCGATCCCCGTGTGCATCGGCCGTAACGTGTGAGTCGGCTCCAACGCGTCGATCCTGCCCGGCGTAACTATTGGCGACGACTCGGTGATCGGGGCGGGAGCGATCGTGGGCCGCGACATCCCGGCTAATGTCGTGACGATTGGCGTGCCCTGCAGAGTCCCACGAAGGATCGGCGAGCGGGACGAGCGGTATTGCTTCCGCGATCACCCGCTGAATGTGAGCGAGTAAGCGGGCTTCTTCGAGCTTTGCCGTATATACCTTGTGTTTCGCATATCTGGCTTATTTGAGGCAGATTTCCATAGCTGCAGACATCTATCCGCCTTATTTGTAGCGCTGATTCATGACGCCTCGAGTATTGGATGCTATAAACCCGCCATTTTCAGCAAGCAATATTCGTGTTGGCATAAGATCAGTGCTACAAATAAGGCGGATAGATGCCTGCAGGGACGCAGACCTGCTACAAATAACGCCGATGCGGTCCGTTTCGAGAGTACAGTTATGAAATCCCAACGCACTACGCCATGGCCTTGCTGTCGGCAGCCCAACATGCGCTGAGGTTCAGTGATTATGCGCCAATTGCGCAATCAATCATCCATACGCGAATTTCAGCGGCGTCCGCCGCCTTCATGTCGCACGCCGTCATAGGCTGTAGAGGGCACGACATGCAGCAGGAGGCGGCGGATGGGTGGTGGAGCAGCGCGGACCGTCGAGTCGGCGGAGTCGGGGGTGACCTCGGGCAAACCATCGCGCTCAGGCGTCAGGATGCTGATTGATTTTCTGCGCACCCACTGGATCTCGTATGCCTGCGGCGTGGCGTTCATGCTGCTGGCCTCGTATGTGCAGACGTTGTTCCCGAAGGTGCTCGGCCGCATCATCGACCTGATGAAAACCCCGCGGTTCGATGCACACGCAGTCTATGTGCAGCTGGCGTGGATCCTGTGCATCGCGGCGGGCGTGTTCGCGTTCACGCTGCTGTGGCGCAACCTGATCATCGGCAACGCACGCAAGCTCGAATACCATCTGCGCGACTCGCTGTTCGACCAGTTCCAGCGTCTGTCGCCCGAGTTCTACAACAGTCGTAAAACCGGCGATCTGATCGCATACGCCATCAACGACATCAACGCGGTGCGCATGACGTTCGGCCCGGCGCTCTCGATGTCGATCAACGGCATCGTCATATGCGTGATCTCCGTGGTGATGATGACCCGGAGCATTGACTGGCAGCTCACCGCGCTGGCTCTCATTCCCATGCCGCTCATGGTGTGGATCATGATGCATATTGGCGGCCGCGTGCGCAGGCGCTTCCGCAAAGTGCAGGAGACCTTCTCCGCGATCTCAGACCGAGTGAATGAGAACATCAACGGCATCCGGGTCATCAAGGCCTATGCGCAGGAGGACGGCGAGGTGCGCCGCTTCGAAGGCCTCAATCAGCGAATGATGGACTCGAATATGAGCATGGTACATATTTCGGCGTATCTTGCTCCGCTTATCGAACTGTGCTTCACGGCCAGCTTCGCGACGAACCTTGCTATCGGCGGGCGTATGGTGCTCGACGGCAATATTTCGCTCGGCAGCTTCGTCGCGTTCAACGGGTATCTGGCGATGATTCTGGCGCCGGTGCTCAACATCGGCCGGGTCATCACGATCGTGCAGCGCGGCACGGCCTCGCTCAGCCGGCTCGACGACATCTTCGACGTGAAACCGGCCATCGAGGACACTGGCACAGTGCGCGAATTGCCCAGACAATGCTCGGTGGAGTTGCGCAACCTCACCTTCGCCTACCCTGGCGCCGATGCGCCGACGCTGCGCGATATTTCGGTGACTGTGCCGGCCGGCGCGACGCTGGGCGTGATCGGCGCCGCCGGCTCGGGCAAAAGCACGCTGGTCGCGGCGCTGCTGCACCTGTACAACGTGGAACGCGGCGGCATCCGCATCGCAGGGCATGACATCAACGACATCGACATCGGAGCATTGCGCGATGCAATGGGCGTGGTGCCGCAAGACGTCTTCCTGTTCTCCGCGTCGGTGAGCGACAACATCGCTTTCTTCTCGCCGAATCCCGATCAGTCGCAGATCGAGGCCATGGCCGAGGCATGCAATGTCAAGGAGGATATCGACGCGCTGCCCCAGGGCTTCGACACCGTGCTCGGCGAGCGCGGGGTGAACCTTTCTGGCGGGCAGAAGCAGCGTATCGCCATCGCCCGGGCGCTGATCCGGCAGCCGCGCATCCTCATCCTCGACGACGCGCTCTCCGCAGTGGACACGGTCACCGAGGCTGCGATCCTGCAGCATTTGCGGCACGAGCGGCAAGGGCGCACGACGATCATCATGTCCAACCGCATCTCGAGCATCCGGGACGCCGACGACATCATCGTCATGGATGGCGGGCGCATCGCCGAGCATGGCACGCACGAGGAGCTTCTGGAGAGAGGGGGCGAATACCATGACATCGTCGAATACCAGCTCCAGCACGAGCACGACGGCGCCAGCAACGGCTGGCTCGTCTGACGCCGATGATGGAACGGCAGCGCAGTCGGCTGCGAATCGATCGGCCGCCAACCGTCCGGCGCCGCGGCATGCTTTCCGGCGCCTGATGGCGCTCAATATCCCTCATTGGAAGCCTATCGTGCTCGCAATGGCCTGTACGCTGCTTGTCAACGGCGCACTGATCGCCAAGCCGTACATCCTCAAAGTCGTCATCGACGACTTCCTGACCCGCCGCGTGCCGCAGCATGGGATGTTCTCGCTGTGGGGCATGGCCGTGGCCTATCTGGCGGTTGTCGCAGCTAGTGGCCTGTTCAGCGTCGTCCAGACAAATGTCATCAACCGGGTAGGCCAGGAGATCATGCGCGATCTGCGCCGCCGCGTGTTTACCACCATCCAGCTGCTGCCGCTGAGCCGGCTCGACAGAACGCCGTCGGGCAGCCTGATCACGCGCGCGACGAACGACACCGAGGCACTGAGCGACTTGTACACCGACGTGCTGCTGAGCCTGTTCCAGGACGTGTTCCTGATCGGCGGCACGGTGGCGGCCATGGCGGCGATGGACATCCACCTCACGCTGGTCTCGTTCAGTGTGCTGCCGGTGATGTTCCTGATCATCTTCCTCATGCGCAAAGCCGTGCGGAATACTTTCGCGCGAATGAAGCGGCTGGTCGGCAGGATCAATGGCTTCATGGCCGAAACGCTGGCGGGCATGCGCACGATTCAGATGTTCCACAAGCAGTCCACCCGCAGGCGCAGCTTCGTAACGCTGAACACCGATTACTATGACATCTCGCGGCTGCAGGTGCTCATCAACAGCATCCTCAAGCCGGCGTCCACCGCATTCGAGAATCTCGCCATCGCGCTGATCATCTGGTACGGCATGGGCAGGATATCCGACCAGAGCCTGCAGATCGGCGTGCTGTACGCGTTCACCTCGTATATCTCCCAGTTCTTCGACCCGATTTCCGACATGGCCGACAACTACACGACGATCCAGTCAGCGCTTGTCTCCGCCGACCGCATCTTCACGCTGCTCGACACATCCGACACGCTCGAAGACCTGGATGACGGGTGCCCTGTGACGCACATGCGCGGCACCATCGAATTTAAGCACGTATGGTTCGCCTACCACGACGAGGATTGGGTGCTCAAAGACGTCAGTTTCGCGGCCTCAGCCGGCTCCACCCTTGCGTTCGTCGGGCGCACCGGGGCGGGCAAGACGACGGTGACGAATCTGATCAGCGGTTTCTACAGGATCCAGCACGGCCAGATACTCGTTGACGGCATCGATATCAATGAGATTCGCAGGCGCGACCTGCGCCGACAAGTGGCGCTCGTGCTGCAGGATGTGTTCCTGTTTTCCGGGACGATCAAAGAGAATATCGCACTCAACGACCCGATCGACGATGCCGCAGTGGAGCGCGCGCTCGCCGCTTCGTATGCCAAGCCTTTCGTCGACGGTTTGCCCGGCGGGATCAATGAGCCGGTGATGGAGCGCGGCGAAACCTTTTCGGCCGGCCAGCGGCAGCTGCTCTCCTTCGCCCGGGCGATCGCGCACGACCCTCGTGTGCTCATTCTCGACGAAGCGAGCGCGAACATCGACTCGCGCACCGAATCCCTCTTGCAGCGGGCCATCGCGAACGTGTCAGCGCATACCACCACGCTGATCATCGCGCACAGGCTTTCGACGATCCGCGACGCCGACAGGATCATCGTGCTCGGCTCCGGGCGCATTATTGAACAGGGCAGCCATGACGAGCTGATGCAGCGCGACGGCTATTATCGCCGCATGATCGTCTCGGGCGAGGAATCGACGCAGGGTTTGGGCGCCATGCAGGGCGAGGACACAATCTGAAAACACGGCCTGAAATGATGGATTAGGTTATAGGAGGAATGCATATGAACAGCGAAAAGGATGCGCAGACGGCGGCCACGGCTGCGAAGGTCACGGTTCTTGGCACGGGCATCATGGGCGGAGGCATCGCAAAGGCGCTCGCCAAAGCCGGGTTTGATGTCACCGCGTGGAACCGCACCGCTGCCCATGCAGAACCGTTGCGTGATTACGGCGTGAAGGTCGAGCTGGAGCTCGCCGACGCGCTGGCCGGAGCTGATGTGGTTCTGGTCGTGGTGTATGACGCCGACAGCGTGTTGGATGTGATCAAGCGCGGCATCAATGCGGCTCCGGCCGATGCGGTCTGGGTGCAGATGGCGACGATCGGCATCGAGGGGACGCGCAAGGCCGTTCGGCTCGCCCAAGAGCAGGACGCCAATCTGGTCGAAACGATGATGATGGGCAGCAAGGATCAGGCCGAAAACGGCGGCCTGACGCTGATCGCAGGTGGCAGCCAGGCGCTCTTCGAGCAAGCCGGGCCAGTGCTGGACGCGATTTCGACCAAGATCGTGCATTGCGGCGAATCCGTCGGATCGGGCAGCCTGGTGAAGCTCGCGTGCAATCTCTGGCTGGCGTGCATCACCACCGCCGCATGCCAGTCGGTGGAACTGCTCAAAAGCGAGGGCGCCGATCCGCAGCTGTTCCTGGATGTCATCAAAGGCATGACGACCGACTCGCCCTATGCGCATCTCAAAGGCGGCAAGGTCATCGCGGGCGACTTCTCGGCGCAATTCGCAGTCGACGCGCTGCTCAAGGATCTGAGCCTTGTCGGCGAGGTCATGGCCGGCAACGGCTTCCGCGCCGATCTGCTCGACCGTCAGAAGGCGCTGTTCGACCAGGTCAGTGAGCACGGTCACGGCCTCGACGACGTGAGCGCGGTAGCCTTGGCCTTCGAGCCGCCGCGCAGGTGAATGCGTGGGCGGCTCGAAGGCCAAGTTTCGCGCGTGCAAGTTGGAGGATGGTGATTTTCTGCAGGATGGTCAAGCTGAAGCAGGCCGAATCACATGTATGGCTCCCATTGCGGCAAGGGGAATATGGTGCGTTCGGTCTGCCGCCAGAGGGCGTTGAGATCGGTGTGCCGAGGGTCGTGCAGCCAGCGGATCTGTACCCCGTCCATCGCATTGAACGCGGTGGAGAGGACCGCGGCGAGATCGGTGCCTTCCGGTGCCTTCCAACGGTAATTCAGGAAATCCCGAACCAAGGTGCGGTCACGATTTTGGAAATACTCGTGGAAGGGCGACTCGGCGCTGATGGCTTCGGCGTTAAGGATGCTGAACATGCGTACATGGTCGGGCCGGAGCGCATTGAACTGCACGATGCCGCGCAGTGCCGAAGGCATGGAATAGATCGCGTGGGGATCCTGCTCGCGGGTGCGGTATTGCGCCAGAACGATTGAAACTTTGACGCTCGAGTCATACCATTCGAGCGTGAGCTGCATAAGACCTTGCTTGTTGCCGACGTAATGGAGCAGGCCAGGCTTGGTCAGCCCCACCGCGTCCGCGATCTGCTGCAGCGTCGTGCCGTAGTAGCCGCGCCTGCCGAGCGCGTGGGCGGTCGCCTGCGCGATGCGTTCGATCTGATTGTTTTCTCCTGATTGCGCCATATGCACCCTAACCATCGTATGCCGTCATATGCCGCGCCTTTTGCGTCGTAGCCTTATCGCAGCGGCGTCGGCGGGAAAGCCGGGCAAAGGCAATGGGCGCTGCCTATGGCAAACGGCACCAGCGGTGCAACGCTATCCGGTGTCATTGCCGTCGGCAGTGCCCAAGGCTGCATTCCCCGGCCAATGTTATTCGACTTCGCCAGCCGCTTCGAAACGCTTGCGATAGCCGCTCATCAATGTGCTGATGATTTCGTCGCTGCCCACGCCGACGAGCATCGACAGGCTGTTGACCGGCAAGCTTTCGAGGAATATGCGCATGGCGGGGTCGTCCAATGCCAAGGCGTCTTGGCTGGATGCGTTATGCATGAAGCTGTCGATGACCGGGCCTCCGATAGGATCGACGCGCCATTCGCCGAAGGTCGACCACTCGTTCAGCGGCAACTTCTTGCCGTCGCCGGGCAGCGTGACCTGCGCGGCGCCAGCGATATCACGCGAGGAGGTGGCAACCTCGATTCGGTAGTCGCCGGCCTCCACATGCCAGTCGTTGAGGCGCGTGGACCAGTAGGCGAATGCGCGCTCATCGAGGTCGAAGCTCACCGTGGCGGACTCGCCTGCCTTGAGGAATACTTTCTTGAAACCTTTGAGCTCATGCACAGGCCGGGACACCTTCGACTTTGGGGGAGCCACGTAGACCTGTACGGTCGCATAGCCGTCGCGTCCGCCGGTGTTGATGACCTTCGCGCTGACCGAAGCGGTGTTGGTTTTGATGTTGCCGCTGCTCTGCGTAGCCGCGATGTCGCTGATGTCGAATGTTGTGTAGGACAGGCCATAACCGAAAGGATAGGCGACTTCCTTGCCGAAGCTGTCGTAGTACCGATAGCCCACGTACACGCCTTCGCCATACTCGACATGGCCTTCCTCGCCCGGCCAGTTGATCATGCTCGGATCGTCTTCGATGCGCAGCGGAATGCTCTGGGCGAGCCGGCCGGAGGCATCGGCGTCGCCGAAGAGCACATCCGCCAGCCCGGTGCCGCCGGCCTGGCCAAGCAGCCAGCCTTCGACGATTGCCTGCGCACGGTCGCGCCAGGGGGCGATCGAAACCACCGAGCCGTTTGAGAGTACGACTGCGACATTCGCGTTGGCGGCGGCCACCGCGTCGAGCAGTTCCAGCTGCTTGGCGGGCAGATCTATGCTCTCTCGGTCGAACCCTTCGGATTCCGCATCTGCGGGCAGCCCTAGGAACAGCAGCACGATGTCCGAGCCGGTGGCCGCTTCGACGGCCTTGCGGGTGAGCGCCGGATCCTGCGGCGCGTCGTCCAGCGTGAACCCGGGCGCGAATGTCAGCTGCGTGCCATCAATGCCTTTGAGCGCGGCGGCTTCGAGAAAGGAGCTGAGCCTGTTCGGCGTGATATGCGAGGAGCCGCCGCCCTGATAGCGCGGCGTTCGTGCGAACTCGCCGATTACCGCAATATGTGCGCTCTTGGAGACCGGCAGCAAACCGCCCTCGTTCTTGAGCAGCACGACCGACTCTGTTGCGGCGCGGCGTGCAACATCGTCATGCTCGGCAATGTCATAATGGTAGCCGTCGCGGTGCATCGCAGGTGCGGTCTTGGCATTCAATTCGACTACGCCGGCCGCCATCCGGTCGAGCTGCTCCTCGTTCAATGCGCCGCCTTGCACGCCAGCCACGACTTTGGCATCAGTGCCGTCTGGCGGCATCTGCAGGTTGAGCCCGGCGTTCAACGCTGCGACGCGATTGTGATCAGCGCCCCAATCGCTCATCACCATGCCGTCGTAGCCCCACTCACCGCGCAGCACTTCGGTAAGCAACCAGCGGTTTTCCGAGGCGTAGACGCCGTTGATCTTGTTATAGGCGCACATCAGCGTCCAGGGATCGGCTGTCTTGACGATGTATTCGAAGGCCGGCAGATAGATTTCGCGCAGCGCGCGCGGCGAGACGAGCGCGTCGACGCGCAGGCGGTCGGTCTCCTGATTGTTGGCGGCGAAATGCTTCAATGACGTGCCCACTCCCTGCGACTGCACGCCCTCGACGATGCCTGCGGCCTCATGACCAGCCAAATATGGGTCTTCCGACCAGAATTCGAAGCAGCGCCCGCCGAGCGGATTGCGCTTGATGTTGACGCCGGGACCGAGAATCACCGCGACCTTCTCTTGTATGCATTCTTCGCCCATCGCCTTGCCGACGTCGCGCACGAGATCAGGATTCCACGAGCTGGATAGCCCGGCGGCCGGCGGAAAACAGGTGGCCGGCGCCGATTCGTTGATGCTCGCGCTGGTGTCGTTGAGGGCTTTGCGCAGCCCGTGCGGGCCATCGGTGATCATGAAGCCTTCTATGCCGGCATGCTCGATGCCTTGCAAATGCCAGGCGTCGGCGCCCGAAGTCAAGCTCGCCTTCTCTTCGAGGGACAGGGCCCTGACTGTGTCCGCCGCCGGTTGGCTGGCATTTGTCACTGCGGTTTCGTTGCTCATGTGAGGTGCTCCTTTGCATATTGATTATGTCCCATGTCGGTAACGCACTGGCATGCGGCCGCCTGCCTTATTTGGCTTTCTTGATGGTCGCGATGGCGAATGCCGGCTGCCAGGCAGATGATGGCGGCCGCCGGCAAAGCGATTCTGTAGCCGCCTGCCGCTTTCGGCGCTTGAAATGCCATCGTTCACGCCACCCTCCCTTGGGCAACTGTTCGCCGTCCGCCTCTGTGCAGTTGGCACGAATAGATATTTCGTCATGGTGCGATTGATGAGAGTATGTCTTGCAGCGGCACAAAACAACGTCTCTACCATCGCTACCTACCAGGTGGTAGGTAACTTCATAGGATATTCATCCGACCGTGCGGTGTCAACCACAGGTGTGGCAGGCGGAATTTATCTGCACGAATAGGGCCGGTCGTTTTGATACGATCGTTCCAAGGCAACGGTTATTTAGCGCGTCGGAAAAGCTTGGGACATCGGTGCATGACCTTTTTCCTGACGTCAGGAAAAAGGTCGGAGGAGGGGAAGGCCATGGACGAGGAAGCGATTGGTCTTCGAGCGAGGGAGCTCGATGATTTGTCTCGTGTTGATGGCGGGGGCGTTGAGTTCTGGTTCGCCCGGGAAATCATGACTTACATGGGGTACAGAAAATGGGAGAATTTCTCGAATGCGTTAGAGAGGGCGCAGGATGCGTGCCAGAATTCGGGCATTCCTGTGCAGTCGCATTTTCAAAAGACAGATCGGGAAGTTGAGCTCGGCAGCGGCGCGAAGCGTTCCATAAGAGATATAAGGCTTACGCGATATGCCTGTTATCTTGTGGCGCAAAACGGTGACCCTCGTAAGGAGACCGTAGCCCTGCTGCAGAGCTATTTCGCCTTGCAGACCAGAAGCGCTGAACTCATTGGCCGTCGTATGGAGGAACTGGGCCGCATAGCTACCAGACACGCCTTGTCGGATGAGGAGAGACGATTGTCGGATCTGGGTTATGAAAGGGGAGTGGACGATAGGGGATTTGGCATCATTCGTTCGAAGGGCGACCGTGCCTTGTTCGGCATGTCGACTGCTGAGATGAAATCGCATATCGGCGCGCCTCGAAAGGATCCGCTCGCCGATCGGTTGCACCCCATAGCGGTAACCGCTAAGCAGCTTGCGACGCAGATGACCAACTATGGCATAGAGGGGAATGATCTGCATGGCGCGAATGCTATTTCGAATGAGCATGTTGCCAATAATTCGAGCGTGCGCAAGGCGCTTGTCGAGCGAGGCGTGGCGCCGGAAGACCTGCCCGCGGCCGAGGATATCAAGCGGGTGGAGCGCCGGGCAAAAGAGGACGAGCGACGCATAGAAGGTACTGGGTTCGGAACTCGGCAGGAAGAGACGGATATCTTTTAATCCGATTCTCAGGGGCGCAATGCTCCGTTATATGTTTCGTGCGTGGCGTCGGTTGATTCAGCCAAGGTGCGCGGTGACGGCTTCGGCTCGTTCTTGCATGCTTGTCCCTCACCGTCAGACAAGTGCCGTGGCCAGTCGGTTCTATATCCGGTTCAAAACAACTCACAAGACGAAACGCGTCAGCACGATGCCGATGAGCACCAGGGCTGCGCCCGCAAGCCGTTGAGTGGTGACGGGTCTGCGGGCAAGGCCGAGCAAACCGAAATGATCGATGACGAGTCCGCCGGCGATCTGACCGAACAATACGACGCTGACGGTCAGGGAAGTACCAAGCAGAGGGGCATCGACGGCGTTGACGAGCACGTAGAGCGCTCCGAGGACTCCGCCTCCGGCCCATGCCCACCACGGAAGCGTAGCTGCTGCTGCAGGAATATGCATATGCGACCGGATGGTCACGAAAATGAACAGCGCGATGCATGAGACGCCTACTGAGAAGGATGCGAGTGAAGCCGCTGTCGGCGAGCCGAGTACCGCGCCGAGCCGGCCGTTGACCGTAGTCTGTGCGGCGCTCAGGCATCCGCCAAGCACCCCGGCCACAGGCAGCAGAATGCGTTGCGTCATCCCCGGGCGGGCTGTGTCGTCGGCATCGGCGGGCGCATCGGTGTGCAGGCGAGTGGTCATATTGACCAGTATCGCGCCGGCCACCACCAGCGCCGTGCCCGCAAATCGACCGAAGGAGGGCTCCTGACGGGTGACGTCGAAGATGCCGAAGATGTCGATGGCCAGCCCGCCGATCACCTGGCCGCAAATAGCGAACACCACAGTGATGGAAGCGCCGAAATGCTGCATGAGAATGATGTTCACAGTGAAGAATGAGACGCCGAACAGCCCGCCAAGCCAGATCCAAGCGGGCTGCTGGGCGAAGGCCTCGCCCCACGGCAAATGCCGCCTGAGCGCAAGCAGCACGAACCCTAAGAACAGCGTGCCGACGGCGAATGAGACGCCGGTCGCCAGCATGATCGAGCGCAGCGCCTTGGCCAATCGGGTGTTGACCGTGTTCTGCAGCGGCAGCAGTGTGCCTGCGGCGACGCCCATGACCATCCACAGTATCGTCAGTGCATTATTCATGTGGGGGTATCTTCTTCTGAGCGTGCTGGTGCGGAATTGTGTGCGGGATCAATCGTAGCCGTCGGCGTTCTTGCCGAATCGCCTCGAGGGGAAATTGCGTCGACGGGTTCTGACGGTTCCGATGGCCAGGAAGATGGCGAAAGCAAGCACGAACAGCGTAAACACCGCTACCGAGATGCGAATCGGCACTCCGGCAAGCGAGGCGAACCCGATGCCGAGCACTGGCACAGACATTCCCAGATATGCGCCGACGAAAACGCCGGCCGCGGCTTCTCCCTGCGCGTCTGCCGGCGCGAGCTGCTGGGCGCGGGCGAGCGCGCCGCGGAATGCGGAGCCCCCGCCCGCTCCGCCGATGATGCCGCCGAGCGCAAAGAGCACGCCATTAACCGATATCACGCCGCATAGCATCAGAACGACTCCCAGCCCTATGGCGGGCAGGCCGGTCAGGATAAGCCGTGAGGCGGCCAGCGAGCGCATCATGATCTGGGTCGTGGCGGAGGCGAACAGCACGCAGGCCACCAGGAGGCCTTGCCAGAAGCGAGAATGAATGCCGAGCCAGCCGAGCAGCTGCGGAAACAACGAGGTGGACAGGCCTTGCACGCAGAACGTGGCGGCTCCCACGCCGATGGCGACCATATAGCCCGCCTGGTCGGCCCGCTGCACCCGGATGCGCTGCGGGTGATACTGCTGCGGGCGAATAGCCACGGTTTCCGGTTCAAGCCATAGCGCGCCGAGGCAGATGATCAGCAGCACAAGATAACTGCCGTACGGCACGACCAAGGGATCGGGAGCCCATTGCGCCAGTGCGCCCCCGACGAGCGGCCCGGCGCCGAGGCCGCCGAGGTTGGCGGCGGTGGCGATCACCAGCGCGATGGAAGGGGAGATGCGGCCGCCTGCAACGGCGAGTTCGGCGAGATATGCGGTGGCTGTGGCGGTGAGCGTGCCGACGCCGATGCCGCTCACGAAACGCGCGATGACTACTGGGATGAATGCCTGGGTGGCCATGAGCGCCACGGCGGCCGCGACTTGGCATAACAGACTGGCGGCGATAAGCGGCCGGCGGCCTCTCCAATCAGAGATGTGACCCAGCAGGACGAGGCTCAGCAGCACGCCGAACGAGTAGGAGGTAAAAGCCACGGTGACCATCATGGTGCTGTAGTTTTCGGCGCTTTCGTAGAGCGACCAGAGCGTAGTGGGCACAGTCGTGAATGACATGGCGATGGCGAAAATAATGGCGATCAGCCACAGGGAAGCGGCATGCCGTCGTAATTCTGGCGACCCTGCGGACTGTTTCGAGGGCTGTGCCACGGGCTGCGTGTCGGAGGGCACGAGATCCGTCATGAGCGTCGGCCTTCGGTGCTTGCGGCGGCATGCTCCGAGGTATTGCGCTCCAGGCGCGGCGCGGCTCCGGCGATGAATTGTTCGACGGCCTTGGCGGCACGGCGGGCTGCGCCGCCAAGGCCGTCGCCATCGGCACTGTCGTCGTGGCGGCTGTTCTCGTCGCCGGCGCTGGGAACTTCTTCGCGACCTCCGTCGCAACTCTGGCCATAGTAATAGAGGGCACGATGATACAGCGGCGCGAAGAGCTGGTCGATGGCGATCTCGATGTCGATATCCGGGCGGATTTCGCCGCGGGCTATCCCTCGCCGCAGAATGCGGGCTGCGGAATCGCGGCGCGGGGCAAGCCACAACCGGCGCAAGGACTGCGCAGTAGCAGGGTTCTCCTGGGCTTCGACGGTCAGCGCGATGATCAGCCGGCCGAGATATGGATCGGCGA
Organism: Bifidobacterium sp.; assembly: GCF_022640935.1. Taxonomy (GTDB): domain Bacteria; phylum Actinomycetota; class Actinomycetes; order Actinomycetales; family Bifidobacteriaceae; genus Bifidobacterium. Next base: position 26,254 of record NZ_JALCCV010000016.1, on the reverse strand, counting down.
ACAGGCGCTGCAAGGCCTCAAGCTGAGTGGCGAGGGCAGTGGCTGTGTCGGCTTCGTCCGGGAAATCGAGCGTCGGAACGGTGATTCTGGCCAGTGCGTCGAACAGCAGTTCGGCCCGCGAAGTCCACCAGCGGTAGATGGTGGACTTGCCGGTGCCAGCTCGCGCCGCGATCGCCGCGATCGTGATCTGTGCAGGGGTGACGGTGGTCACCAGCGCGGCTACAGCGTCGAGGATGGCGCGGCGGGAGCTTTCGCTGCGAGGCCGTCCGCCGTGGCCACGGCGGACGTTGGCCGATGGCGGAGCTGATGATGTCGTTGGTGGCGGAGCTGTTGGCAGTGCTGTGAGTCGAGCCGCCGGAGACTTATCGGAACGCGTAAAAAGTGGTCTCATAGTTTCGATACTAGCAGTATCGTAGTAGGATAAAAGAGCAATACAGGTGAGGAGCGTGGCGCGAGTGCGGATTCGGCAGCGATGTCCACGCCAGCGATGTGCGGTCTCGTCACGCATGGGATAGCGGCGTGCGGCGCCGCGGCATGTGAGTCGCAGGCCATGCGAAGCCGCACTGCGATTGCTATGACGCGTGATTTCGGGATGCGCCGATAACTGAATGTATTCGTAACACAATGATTATGTGGTGCGTAACCCAAACCGCAGGCAGTTCAATGCAAGCAGTTCGAATTACAAGGAGGATGGTCTTTTGGCTACTGAAACTACCAGTATCCCTACGCTGACGCTGAACGACGGGCATGTGTTGCCAGCTGTCGGATTCGGCACGTATAAGCTGAACGGCGCAGCGGGCGCAGACGCCATCGACAGTGCGCTCGGCAACGGCTATCGCCTGCTTGACACCGCTTTCAACTACGAGAATGAAGGCGCTGTCGGTGCGGCGGTGCGTCGATCGGATGTGCCTCGCGAGCAGATCCTCGTCAGCTCGAAACTGCCTGGCCGCCATCATGCGTATGAGGAGGCGTTGGCCACCATCGAGGAATCGGTGTACCGCACCGGCCTCGACCATTTGGATCTCTATCTCATCCACTGGCCGAACCCGAAGCAGGGCAAGTACGTCGAGGCGTGGAAGGCGCTGATCGAGGCGAGAAAGCGCGGACTGGTCACTTCGATCGGAGTGAGCAACTTCTTGCCCGAGCACTTGCAACGGCTCATCGACGAGACCGGTGTGACGCCGGCGGTGAATCAGATCGAAATGCACCCCTATTTCCCGCAGGCCGAACAACGTGCATGGGATGCGGCGCATGGCATTGTCGACGAGGCGTGGTCACCGCTGGGGCGGGCCAGTTCGTTGCTGCAGGACCCGGCCATCCAGCGCATCGCCGACGCCCATCATCGCAGCCTGGTGCAGGTCGTGCTGCGCTGGCATGTGCAGCAGGGCGTCATCCCGCTGCCGAAGGCCACCCATGCCGAGCGTCAGGTCCAGAACCTGTCGGTGTTCGACTTCGAGCTGAGCCCCGAAGAAATGGCTGAGATCACCGCCCTGGGCCGTTCCGACGGACGTCTCGCTAACCAGGATCCGGCCGAGTACGAAGAGTTCTAAGGCCTGTCGGCACTCCCTGCCGGATCTGTAATACGCGGTCGCCAATTCGTAGGGGGCGTCCAAATCCATTCGTCTCTGCGGATTCGTTTTCCACAGGCAACGTCCCAGCGGCAATGGCGATGCCGGCGCCGCTGGGTGCCGTCTTGCCGGCGGCAATGGCCTTTTGTTGTTATAGGCCGTGCGCGCTGTTGTAGGCCGCGATGAATCCCGACGGATTCAGCGCCCCCAACACGAGATACCACACCACGAGCAGAATGAAGCAGACGGTGAGCAACGGCACTCGGGCGGCGAACAGGCGCATGAGGCACAGCATCAGAATCACCGCCAGCAGGGCGATGAATGCCATCGACACGAATCTCAGCCAGGTCAGGCCGTAGACATTGATGTACAGTCCGAGTCTGGTGGCCGATGACGCCAGCAGCACAGCGGTGGCCGCGAGCAGGGCGATTTGCATGCCCAGTACCGTCTTCGTCCGGCGGCAGAATAGCAGGACGATGCCGAAGCCGATCAGATTGATGCAGGCCACCAGCAGCAGCTGGAAGAATCCTTCTCGTGCGTACTGCGCATAGGTGTAGCCGTTCGGCAGCCCTTGGCGCGCGAACAGGAAGGCGAACTGGACTGCGCTGAATGCTGAGTACAGAGCCAATACGGCGCCGAACACGAACTCGACGATGATGACGTCGAAGGTTTCCCTTCGCTGGGCCGACTGCTGGATCGATTGCCGGGCTAGTGCGGCGGCGGTTTGCCCAGCGGGCACAATCGGCTCTGCGTCCGCCCGGCGATTGACATTTGCCAGCAGGGAGAAGAGGAACGGGAAAGGGATCGCGATCGCCAGCAGGTGGAGGGCTGCGTGCGTCAGGTCGATATCGCCTATGAAACGCTGGACGAAATAGGCGAATACCAGATCCGAGGAATACAGCAGGCTGACGAGCGCCGCGAGCACAGGTGCGGCGATCAGCGCGGCAGCTGCGATTTTTCGGGCGAGATGGCGGTTCGCCGGCGCGGTGTCCTGCTCCTCGGCGTCGATCTTCGAGGCAGTGACTGCTTGCAGCGCTGCAATGAATCTCGGCAGGTAGGAAAACGGGTCGACGAACCAGCCGCCAAACCACCGTATGATGTTGCGCGAGGGATGATACGGTTCGAAACGGCCCGTTCCGAGCTGCAGTTGAAGCATGAGCAAGGCCGGCGCGAGCAGCAGCAAGGTCAGGAATTGGTAGTCGGAATTCGCGTCGCCCGGTGAATCCGGAAACGTCAGTATCCGGATCAGCAGCGTCAGCAGCGCAACCGCGAGGAACCACCACATCGGCTGGTGCAGTGCACTGCGGAGGAACAGTGCCATGCTTGCCGCCAGACACACCATCCAGAAGATGGCGATATGGAGCACAATCGTGCGGGGTTCGCTGGTGAACACGAGCCGGTCAATGCACACGGCGACGGCCAGCGCCCCGAGCAGCAGCGCAAAAAGCCGGGCGCGAGCGGGAAGCGGCTTCGACGTTTCGGGGCTTGGCGCAGTCGGCTGGGGTTGCCCTGCAGCTGGCGGCTGGGCTTTGCATGTGTTCGGTTCGGATATGGCTGTCGTTGCGTCGTCGGTCGCATCCCGCGTGGGATCCTGCGCAGGTTGTATAACACTCATACCAGCGAGTATCTATCGAAAAACAATAGATAACTATCGAATTTCGTCTTCTCTACAGAACCAACATATCGAAACGAAATCAATAACTCTTGAAATGCAATATGTTCACTATCGTAGCGGGCGCAGAAGGCTGTTTTCGAATCCGTTGGCCGGGCATGTATTTCTTTCCGCAGCACTTCGCCACATAAGAACCCGCTTATTGCGACTTGCAGGCGCGTACGTCTTGCGCATAGTGCAGCCACGAGGGAAGATCGGCGACGAAGGCGTCGCGCACGTGCGGGCTGCCTGCGGCGCGCCAGTCGACGGTATCGTCGATCTCGATTTCCTCCTTCTGCCATTCGAACCAATTGATCATTTTGACCTTGGGGAACTCGCGGCCAAACGAATCGGAGAACACCTGACGCCACCACGCCTGTTTGATGGCCAGCTCGTCCGCGCCGCCGCGCGAGGGCGTGTAGATCGCAGCGGTCTCGGGTATGGCGATCGGCTTGTCGTGCAGCTCCCCGTAGACGTGATAGAAATCAGGGACGCTTATGTCGTTGCCTGCGGTGCCTGAATAGTTTCCGGTGAGCATCTCATCGAACTTGTGGTCTTCCGCGAGCAGATCGTTGTCTCCCCAAGGGCGCTGATTGCCCCAGTGATACAGCGAGATTCCCGCCCAATCGACTACGTCGTCACCGGGGTAATAGGCCGCATACGAGTCATCCGACATCGTCAACGCGCCATCGTTGTTCGTGTCGAGCAATTTGAAATCGTCGCTTCCCTCGGCCGCTGCGAATTTGCCGCCGAAGAACGGGTATCCTCCGCCGTAGTTGGGCGCCCACATCATCGAAGTGCCGGGGGCGCCCTCGTGCACCGCTGCGGCGACGCGCCGGAAGGAGGCGATGTATTCCGCGGGCTGTTGGCCCCACGCATACCACGATCCGTTCATTTCATGGGCGTATCTGAGCACGACCGGCACGCCGCTGTCGTTCAGCTCGCGCAGATCCTTGACCAGTTGGGCGATGACGTCGGTGCTGACGGCAGGAAGCCCGGCATGCGGTTCGAGCGTGAGCAGCAACGCGCCCCCGTTGCTTCGCACCTGCTCGACTGCGTCCAACGTATGCTGCCAGGTCTCGCGATCATAGGGGATGTCGGTGAATTGCACGGCCATTGCCGGAGCGTGGCCGAGATTCTCCTTGTACTGCGCGAGCGACTCATTGTCCCAGTCCAGATTGACTCCGAACAGCACGCCTTTGTCGGGGATGATCAGACTGGCATCGTTCGCCACGCAGAACTCGTGTTCGGATGGCGCCGACGATGATGCCGGCACGACTCGGTTCATCATCCATGCGACGCCGATCGTTGCTGCGGCCATAAGCAGCACCGGAACCAGCATGCTGGCCCGGCGCAGGCGCCTGGACTTGTGGGGGAATTGGTCGGGGCCTTTGAATTGGTTATTGAACGATGACATAATGGGCTCTCTTGATCGTGTCGGTCGTGAAACGCATCGGCTCGTGATCCTTACCGGCAGAGAGACGCGGGCGGTAAGGCAAGGCGGTCAGGACAGGCGTGGCTGCCGGATGGGTCATGAATTCCTGACCTGAGTGAATTGCCGGGGCAGAACGGCTGACGGGCTGAAGTGGATGACAAGACGCGGCAGGCAGCGATGGTGTGCGGCTGAACGCAGGGAGGCGGTGTGGCTTATGCGAATGCGACCATTGACGATGCGGACGCTGCTTGCCGTGGGGGCTGCGTGTTTGACGATTGCCTTGATGGCCGCGTGCGCCGGGCCCGACTCGGAAACCGGCGGCTCGTCCGGTATAGACGCTGCTGCCGATTCCGTCCCGCCCGCTTCCCTGCACGCGTTGAAGTGGGGGGTGTATCTGCCGGCTTCGGAGTCTTTTTCGGAAAGTTATGGCCAAGTGTCCGATATCGCGGGCGCGCACCCGGATTACGTCCTCAAATTCGCTGCGCTCGCAGAAGCGGTGCCTGCCGTGCAATTGCGTGAGATCTCGGGTCTTGGCGCAACGCCGATACTTTCCCTTGAACCATGGGATCCCCCTGCGGGCTCTGGCGGCGATGACGCAACGGCTGCGGCCGTCGCGCAACCCGATTTCGCCTTGTCCCGGATCGCCGCCGGTGGCCACGACGTCGGTCTCATCCGTTGGGCAACGGGGCTGAGAGACTTGGGATTCGCCGTGGTGCTGCGCTTCGCGCACGAGATGAACGGTGATTGGTACCCGTGGGCGGTCGGGGTGAACGGCAATACGAGCGGGGATTACGTCGCCGCGTGGCGGCATGTCCATAAGCTTTTCCGCAGCGTCGGGGCTTCGAATGTCCAGTTCCTGTGGTCGCCGAACGTTCCTGTCGCCAATCAGACGAGCGACCTCGCCGCCGCCTATCCCGGCGCGGACGCGGTCGATATCCTCGGCTTGGACGGTTACAACTGGGGCGAGGGCGACGGGCACACGTGGGTCGAGCCCGCCGCGCTGTTCGATGCGGGTCTGGGCCAGCTGCGGGCGCTTCCGGGCACGCAGCCGATCCTCATATCCGAGACCGCTTCCGCCGAAGGCGCCGCGGCCGGGCAGTCGAAAGCGGAGTGGATCGCCAGGCTGATGAGTCATTGTTCCTCCCAGGAGCGGGTGATGGGTTTCATCTGGTTCGATGCGAATAAGGAGAGGGACTGGCGGATCAGCTCGAGCCAAGCGGCTCAGGCGGCGTTCGCGGCATCGCTTGCCAAAGTCGTATAGGTCACGTCGGTTTCGGTCGAGACGCTGGCCTCAGGCGATTGACCTGGCTGCGGCTGGCCTGGCTGTGCGTGGCCAAGACGTGATTGATCCAGCGCGGCCTTGCGGGCTGCGCCGCTGGGGTGCGCCGCCCACGCTTCCGCCAGCCCCTTGTACACACGGGTCAGGCCATTGATGCGATAGGAGAGGCTGGCGGTGTCAAGCGCCTGCGAAACGCCGAAGATGCGCATGTCCGAGCCCTCGGCGCGCACCAGGTGCAGCGTTTGCATGAGGCAAGCGATGCCAGCCGAGCTCACGCTGATCACCTTCGAGACGTCGACGAGAATGATCCGTTCATGGCCGTTCCGGTGGCCGCCGAGCTCTGCGGCCACCGCGTTGCGCAACCCCAAAGCCGCATGAGCGTCGAGGATGGGGCCGATTGCATGCACCTTCGAGCCGATCGCGGCATCGTCCTTCATCGGCACGCTGGGGGAGACGCGCAGCTGTCTGAGCTGCTCGCTTAGCGTATTGGGCTCCGAGGATGTCGAGCTGGTCAGCAATGCCGCCAGCAGTTCGTGCTGCGGCATCGACGGAGCGGCGATCTCGCTGGCTTTCGGCCCACGATACCGTGCTGCTGAAACAGCGGCCCACAGCAATGCCATGTCGATCGCAACCCAGGCGAGCGAGACTATGGTCGAAGGCAGGCCGGAGGCGCCGAATGCCATGCGCGCCACACCGACGCCGGAAGCTGTGAGCAGCAAGCCCATCGCGGCGAGCTGGGGGATAATCCACCGGAAACCCGTATTCGCTTCGGATTTCGTTTTGGACGTCACCGAAAAGGTCATGCGGCGTCCGGTTGTGGCCGCCACCAAACCCTTTATGGTCGCTTCGATCCATGTGGGGAAGAGCGCGATCGACATCTGCTGCCCTTTCCATATGCCTCGGCAGCCATGGCCGGTGACTTGGAAGAACGCTTGGCACAGCAGGAAGAAGGGAAGGAAATGCGCGAAGAACACCACGGGGTCGGCATTCAGCGGGAATATTCCGGTGGTGAGATACACGATGGGTGCGGCGAGGAACGTGACTGCCGCGAACCCATTGAGATAACTGGTCATGGTAGACAGGTACATGAGCCGCTGACCCAGGGAGAGACCGGGCACGAACAGCGGATTCTGCATGAAGAACACCTGCATGGTGCCCAATGCCCATCGGTTGCGCTGCGAGAGCATGGTTTTGAGATCCTCCGGCGCCAAGCCTTGCACCAGCACTTCATGATGATAGACGCTCGACCAGCCCATGGCGTGCAGGTGCAGCGCCGTCACCATATCTTCCGTAATGGAATTCGTCCGCATCGGGTTGATGACCAAGGCCTGTTCGCTGGCGATGTGCGTGATCTCCGATTCGATCTGCGCAAGGGCGACAAGCATGTCGTCGGGCAAGGCGACTTCGATCTGCTGGGACTCGGCGATGTCGTCGGCGAGCTGGTCGAGGATATCGACAAGCGGCTGCCCTCGACGCAATTTCGCCTCGCAACGGGCGATCGAGGCAATGACCTTGACTGCGGTATGTTCCGCAGCTGGGTTGACACGATGCCACCGGGCGCGTAGGTCCTGCGTCTGCATTTTGGCTCGGCGCAGCACGCGGCGCACTGTGGCGAGCGAGCTGCTCGTGTACGACGACAGGCCAAGCGCCATCAGCGCCTCACGCCGCAGCACCGCATTGGAGCCGCAGAAGAACGCGGCATCCCAGCCATCCTTGCCCCGTTGGATCGGCCCGTAGAACAGTTCCGCCCGGCTGCCCAGCGGATCGGCCTTGCCTACGTTCCAGAACTCCTGCGGCGTCTGGACGAACGCCACCGCCTCGTCCTCGAAATAGCCGAGCACATGGTCGAGGAACATGGGGCTCGGCACTTGGTCGGCATCGAGTATGGCGATGAATTCGCCGTCGGTCTGGAACAGGGCGTTGTTGATGTTCCCGGCTTTGGCGAAGCGCGGCTTGCCCTCCCACTCGGCGCCCCGGGTAATGTATCCGACGCCGAGGTGCAGCGCGGCCGTTTCGAATTCCGGACGCTGCCCATCATCGAGAATCCAAGTCTTATGCGGGTATGTCACGCCCTTGGCGGCGAGCGCGGTTTTCAGCACCAGTTCGAGCGGCTCGTTGTAGGTGGTGATGAAGATATCCACGCTCAGCCCTGGGCGGGCTGAGCGTGGCGACGGCCTTTTGCGGGCGTGCCACATGGTGAATGTGTAGAGGACCGCCTCCCCGAGCGAGTATGTTTCGGCGATGGCGAGGGGAATCGCCAGCCATAGGGCGTTCATGTTGAGCGTGAATGCCCATCGCCATGAGATGTAGACGATGCCTGTGGCCACGACGAAGATCCCGATCGTACGGGCGATGATGAGTTGTGCCGGTTTCATGATGTGCTCCAACTGGTTTTATTGGTCTATTCGTGCTGTGCCATATGCGAGTTTGGCGTTTGTTTTCCCGTATGTGCTGGTCCTGCACGCGGTTCCTTTTGGAAGATGCCTTGGCGAGTCGCACTATGAGTGCTGATTACGAGCGCAAAGCCGTTTGAAATATGATGTGCGGCGCCCGAAGGTACGGGTGCAGGGGGCAAAGGTCATACTGAATGCAGTGCGGGGAACGCGTCCTAGAAGCGAGGTACGGATGCGGGTAGCTCGTTGAGCCGAGATGCTGGGCGCTTGGCGTGTAGCGCGACTGTACGACAGGAGGAGGTGGGCGTGCAAGAGCGCCTGTTACAGTTGCGTTTCGGCGCAATATCATTGCCGGGACGTTTCCCAATAGCTCGCGGTTCACAGCGGATGCTCAAATCGAAATAAAATCTAAGGCGAACCGCTATCGGGCCAAGGACGGTGTCGTTGTGAACGCCGTGTGTCCATGTGACGAGAGTCACAGCTGCTGTGCCGCCGGTCACGAACCGTGACCCGGTCGACAACGTCGTCGTTATGAGCCAGGATGATTATGAATCGCCTATGGAGACGTTGCGCGTGCAGTCGAATCCCGACCTGCACTGCCGCGTCCTGGCGGGCGTGCGTCAGAGCACCGCGAGCACCGGGGGAAAATATGACGAACTCTAGGTCTCTGCCCGTCGTTGGCATCGGGCAGACCCGAACCGTGGCGAAATGGCCTATGGCCCCAGCATGGAAAAAGGTCTCCAGAAGACCCCGAGAACCCCGTTTGTGGAGCTGAAGGTAATCGAAACCTCGACCTCTTCGATGCGAACGAAGCGCTCTACCAACTGAGCTACAGCCCCATTGCCCTCAACGGGCAACTCTCGATACTGTAATACAACCTCTGCCCAAGCGCAATTCAAGGTGGTAGGCAAAACGCGGCTGGCTCTTATGCAGATATCAAAGTTGTATTTGAATACTATCAAATCGATATAGTAACTGGTTTTGCGTGGTGCGCGCATGGGAGGTGGCGGTGGAGCTTGAATATGGCCAAAGCATTCTCGACTACGCGGATATGAGCGCTCTGCGCAAGCCTAACAAGGAGGAGCAGCGGCCGCTCAGCGTGCAGCTGCCCGAATGGCTTATCGACGTGCTCGATCGGGAGGCCCGCCGCATGGGCATCAGTCGGCGGGATGCCATGAAGGTCTGGCTCGCCGAACGGGCCGATGCCGAGCGGTTCGCCTAATCCGCTGACGACGATTTGGACGAGGCAGCCGGCGTGTCTGTGGGCGCTGGATTATGACCTTCTTGTTCGCAGTCCTCGCGTAAACTGGGAATCATGCGTTTCCTTCCCGGCCAAGAGCCCATGCATGACCTGACCTATGACGACGTGTTCCTCGTGCCGTCACGTTCTGACGTGACGTCGCGCTTCGACGTCGACCTGTCATCGGACGATGGCACGGGCACCACCATCCCGATCGTGGTGGCGAATATGACTGCGGTGTCGGGTCGCCGCATGGCGGAAACCGTGGCGCGGCGCGGGGGCATGGCCATCATTCCGCAGGATATTCCCACCGATGTCGTGGCAAAGGTCGTGGCGCGGGTCAAGGCCGCGCACCCCATCGTGGACACGGCGATCACCGTGCGGCGGGACGATCCGGTGGCTTTCGTGATCTCGCTGATTCCCCGGCGCACGCATGGCGCGGCCGTAGTGGTGGAAGACGGCAGGCCTGTGGGCATCGTCTCCACGAAGGACTGCGAAGGCGTGGATCGCTTCGCGCAGGCTGGCACAGTGATGACGCCGGAGCCGCAGGTGGTCACGCTTGCCGATGTCGGCACGGGCGGCGAGCAGCTGCGCGAAGTGTACGGCCAGCTCGCTTATCATCGCCGCTCCTTCGTGCCCGTCGTCGACGATGCCGGGCTGCTCGTGGGTGTGCTCACGGCCAAGGGCATCGTGCGCTCGAGCATCTATCGTCCCGCGGTCGATTTTCAAGGCCGCTTCCGCATCGGGGCCGCGATCGGCATCAACGGTGATATCGAGGCCCGCGCGCAGGCGCTGCTCGACGCAGGAATAGACACGCTCGTGGTCGACACGGCGCATGGTCATCAGGAGAAGATGATCAGCGCTCTGCATCGCGTGCGCGCGCTTGATCCGAAAGTGCCGGTTGCCGCCGGCAACGTCGTCACGGCGGCGGGCGTCGAGGACCTGATTGAAGCCGGCGCCGACATCATCAAGGTGGGAGTGGGACCGGGCGCCATGTGCACTACGCGCATGCAGACCGCCGTGGGCCGCCCGCAGTTCTCGGCTGTGCTGGAATGCGCTGAGGCGGCGCACAAACTCGGGAAATCTGTCTGGGCCGATGGCGGCGTGCGCCATCCGCGCGACGTCGCGTTGGCGATCGCCGCCGGGGCCAGCCAGGTCATGGTCGGCTCCTGGTTCGCCGGCACACTTGAATCCCCGGGCGTGCTGCAAGTGGACAGCGAAGGCCGGCGGTACAAGGAAAGCTTCGGCATGGCTTCGGCCAGGGCCGTCGCAGCGCGAACGGCAGGAGCCGATTCCTTCGATCGCGCACGCAAGGCGCTCTATCAGGAAGGCATCTCCTCCTCGAAGATGTATTTGGACCCGCAGCGCCCCGGAGTCGAAGACCTGATCGACGAGATCACTTCAGGCGTGCGCTCCTCCTGCACCTACGCGGGCGCTCGCGATCTCAAGGAATTCGCCGAGCGCGCCGTAGTCGGCGTCCAATCCGCCGCCGGCTATCAGGAAGGCCGCCCGCTGCCGCAGGGGTGGCGGGCGTAAGGGCCGGCCTTTTTCTTTAGTCGTCCACGTCGTACACCGCGTCGGCTGCCTCGATGTCGGCGTCGTCTGATGTGAGCATGATGACGCAGCGCTTCGGGTCGCCGGTGTGCGCGATTTTTGCGAGCAGCGCGAGTACGGCGTTGGCCTCATCGTCACTCAGGCCGGCTGTCGGCTCATCGATAACTATTGCCGTGGCCTCGCAGCAGATTGCTCGGGCGATGCCTGCGCGTCGGCGTTCGATTTCAGCCAAATCACGCACTGGCACTCCCGTATGCGCAACAGCGCAGCCGACTGAAACCAGCAGCTCGCGAGCCAGTACCGGCTTGGGTTTCAGGAAGGTGCGGCCAGAAGCGTCCATGGCGTACACGAGGTTTGCGACCGCGTCCAGATCCTCGCGCAAGGCGAAGCGCTGGGGCAGCAGGCCGATGCGATGGCCGCGGATCTCGTTGATTTCCAGTTCGTTGATGTTGACGCTTTTGAGCATTACCTGGCCGCCATCAATCCTGATGAATCCGCCCATGACGGCCAGCAAATCCGCCCGTTGCTCGTCGTCATCCACTGCCACGGCATACAGCTTGCCTGCGTAGAACGGCATCTGCACGCTGTCGAGCACCGTGCGGCCCGACTTGCGATTGCGCACGGTGACGTGATCCAAAGCGAACGTAGGGTAGGACCTGAGCAGGATGTCATCGCTGCGGCGCGAACCGATCTCCCTGTCCAATCGCGAGGCGATGCGTTCGGTGGAGCTATCGGTGCGATCTTGCGGATCTTTGCGGTCTGAATCAGGTGCCGGGGCAGCGCTGTGACGTCTGATCACCGGGCTGTCGCCCGACGTGTGTGCCAATTCGAAGGTCGCGTTGGCGCGCGCGGCGCTCGACTGCGCAATAGCATTGCCATTGGTGTCGCCATTGCCATTGATGTCGGTGTCGGCAGTGCCGTCAGCGTCGCTCTTCGCGGCTGGGTTATCCGCCGCAGCGCCGGCATTGTCTTGCGAGCCGAAGCCATCGCCTGCAGCGTCGTCAGCGTCATCCCCGCCGAATTCGCCATCGAGCCCTTCACTCGGTACATCGCCCATGGACGTGCCGTAGCCCGCGTCGTCATCATCGTCGAAGACGACGCTGAACTGGACGGTCTGCTGGTCCTCGGCCATGTCAGGATTGGAGTCTTGGAAACCGCCGGGGCTCTGGGCGTCGGCGGTTTCGTCATCGTGCGTACCGGTGTCGTCGTCCGTGCTGCAGGTGACGTCGCCGCTTGCAGCGTCGCGCCCGATGCCGTCGGCGGCGTCACGTTCTTTGGGCATTTCAGATTCTTCAGATGCCAGTCGGCCCGCTTCGAAAAGGTGTTCGTTTGCGCTGTCGTCGCGAGTCATGCCGCGTCTCCTTGCCTATTGGGCTTATTGGTTTCCGTTTGCGCCGCCGTTCGCGTCATCTCTTGTGAGTCAGCCTGCGTTGCCGGTTGCGATCGCGAATGGCCGATGGGGGATGATTCGGCTGCCGGAACCATATCGCCCCGCCGCTCGAAAAGCGACGAACTGCGGGCGAGCAACGCCCGCAGCGAAGCGATGAAGCCCAAAACAAGGCTCGCGCACGCCCCCCAGCCGATAACCCGCCAAACAAGGGCTGCGCCCGCCGGAGTAGCGGCTGCACCTGCCAGTGCAGCCCCTAAAGCTCTGGAGCCGAAGCCTGCCGCAAGCAGACCGATGGCGAGTCCCAGCAGCGTGGGCAGCAATGTCTCCACGGCGAGCTGCCAGCCGATGCGCGGTTTGCTGACCCCGATAATCAACGCGGTTGAAATCTCTCCGCGCCGCCTGCGTATGGCGAGCCCCACGAGCGCAGCCAGCAGCAGTCCGCCTGCGGCCCACGCCGCGACCATGACGATACGCATGGTCGCGGCGAGTGCGCCTAATGGCGCGATGCCACGTCGGTAGGCGTCAAGCGACGGCGAGGAAATCGACAGCGCGGCCGGGATCTTCGTGGCCTTTGCTGCCTTGACGAATTTAGCGTAGTCGGCGGGATTGCTCAGCTGGAATATGACATTGAGATCGGGGATGGACCAGCCTTTCGCCTTGGAAGTGTCCAAGCCGTTCACGCCGAAGGCGTAATAGCTCGAGTACATCACGTTGTCGCGATTGTCCTTGGCGAGCTTGGCGTCCGAACCATAGCCTTCGGGCGCGGAATCGGTGTACTTGTATATGCCGAGCACCTTGAAAGTGTAGTTTTTTGCGGTGTCGGTCGCATCTCCGACCGTGAATTCGCTGCCGACTTTCAGTTTGTTCTTCGTGGCCAGCGACTGCGAGACGAGTACCCCGGATTTGTCCTGGCCGGTGTAGGCGAGCTGTTTGCCTTCGACGAGCGTGAAGGTGCCCAGATCATTGGATTTGGCGGCATCGGCGGTGTATAGACTGCGCAAGGTGAGGTCTCCGCCGGTGGCCGACGGCTTGGCCGAGCTGTCTGAACCGGGGATCGCGGCCATGGAGCCGCTCTGGCGCACCGGCACCGATTCGGCGAAGGAGTAGGCGAATTGGATGCCGCCTTTCTGCGCGGCGGTGGCATAGGCGGAGTAATCGTTCCACGACAGATAATTCTTGGTCCACGCCGCATCGGCGCCGTCGCGCCTGGCGAGGGCAGACGCCTTCGGCCGTATCACCGCCGTGGCCTGCTGCGCTGCGTAGGTGCCGCCTGTCGCGCTGTCATTCGCCTGCAGTACGGCCTGGCCGAACACGCTCGCAAAAGCGACCAAGGCCGCGACAACAACCATGAATACGGTGCGCCAAATATGGTGCGTCAATGCTGACCATGCGTTCTTGAGAACGAACATGCGGTGCTTCTCCAGTTCTCCCGCGGCCCACGGCTGGGTCATCGAGCCGTTTTTCGGCTTATGCGTTACAGCGTAGCCGGGGCGCAGGCCGAATGGACGCAGCGTCCCGAACGCCACCATTATGGGCACGTTTTGTATGCGTTTCTTGGCTCTCGGCTGTTATATCACTGGTAGCTATCTGAAAGAAGGCTGGAAAGAATTGTTCGGGATGCGAGTATGCGGCCTCGATCGCGCCCGGATGCAGCCATGCTCGAACGGCGGCAAAGCTCCTGCGGAGCGCTAATCGCCTCCCGCGTCTGCCATTCGAGGCCCAGCAACATTGCGTAACAATAAAGTTCTACCCCTCGAATATACTGATGGCGATACGGAGGCAAAGGTAATGACGATGACGAATGAAATGGGCAAGGCCACTGCGGCCAGCAACCCGCACAGGCGACCATTGGTGACGACTGCAAATGGACGTTCGCTCGAGGAGATCAACTCGACGATACGCGTCCCCTCGCGTTCCGTAGGGTTCTGGAAGAGCCTCGCGGCCTTCTCCGGACCCGGTGCGCTGGTCGCCGTGGGATACATGGACCCCGGCAACTGGATCACTTCGATCGGCGGCGGCGCCCAGTTCGGCTATCTGCTCATGTCGATGATCCTCATTTCCAGCGTTATCGCGATGATGCTGCAATACATGTGCGCCAAACTCGGCATCGTCACCGGGCTCGATCTGGCGCAGGCCACGCGCCTGCACAGCGGGCGCAAACTTGGTTTCGTGCTGTGGATATGCACAGAACTGGCCGTGATGGCCACCGACATCGCCGAAGTGATCGGCGGCGCGATCGCGCTCAATCTGCTCTTCGGCATCCCGCTGACCGTGGGCGTGACGCTCACCGTGCTCGACGTGCTGCTGCTCCTCCTCCTCACGAAGATCGGGTTCCGCAAGATCGAGGCCATCGTCGCCTCGCTGATCGGCATTATCGTGGTCGTATTCGTCTACGAGGTGGCGATCGCCAAGCCGGACATGGGCGCCATGTTCGCCGGGTTCCTGCCCAGCTCTGATATTCTCAAGCCTTCGCAGCTCACCATGGCCTTGGGCATCGTCGGCGCGACCGTGATGCCGCACAACCTTTACCTGCACTCCTCGATCGTGCAGACGCGCGACGTAGACCGCAATGACGAGGCGCAGGTCGATCACGCCGTGCGTTTCGCCACCTGGGATTCCAACATCCAACTCAGCGTGGCGTTCGTGGTCAACTGCCTGCTGCTTGTGCTCGGCGCGGCGATGTTCTTCGGCCACGGCGATGGGCTTGACACCTTCACCTCTTTGTACAACGCGCTCGGCGACTCGTCATTGGCTGGCCCTGTCGCCAGCGCTGCGCTTAGCACCCTGTTCGCCGTGGCGCTGCTGGCGTCTGGCCAGAATTCCACGATCACCGGCACGCTGACCGGCCAGATCGTGATGGAGGGTTTCATCCGCATGCACATTCCGCTGTGGCTGCGCCGCCTGGTCACCCGCGTCATCTCGATCATCCCGGTGCTCATCTGCGCCATCGTCTTCGGCGGCAAGGAATCCGCGCTCGACAGCCTGCTCGTCTATTCGCAGGTCTTCCTGTGCGTGGCATTGCCGATTTCCATGGTGCCGCTCGTGTGGCTCACTTCATCCAAGAAGATCATGGGCAAGCATGCAAATCCGCTGTGGCTGGCCATCGTCGCCTGGATAGTCGTGGTGGTGCTCACCGGGCTGAACATCCAGCTCATCGTGCAGACCGTCGGCGACCTGTTCGCAGCGCTGTGATCGGCGATGTGGGCAAGGCCGGCTTGATTCGTGGCGGACCATGGGACTTTCTGGTTGCGGATCGTAGGGCGCGCAGATTCGTCACTCTGTTTCTCGGGTGCCTTCAACGGGCTGTGGAACCCATGAGAATTTATTAAGCAGTTTTGGGGGAAATCTGCCGGCGCGCGTTTCCCGAGGCATGAATGCTGAGTTGGAGAATGGCGGTATTCCGCTGAAATGCCGTGCGCTGAGCTGCCGGTCTATGTTGCGAAGTGCTTAGAAGACGAAAAAAGTGCTGAATAGGCGCTTTTTCGCCTTTTGGACAGGCGAGCCAGGTAGAGGCATCGGGGCAGGTTGTTGGCGGCTGGGTCGGCGTCTTTGTGCGCGGGCGTGAATCCGAGCCGAGGCGCGACATGGCATGATGCCGTATTGCGTTCCGCACAATTCACAATCGGCCGATTACACTTCATCGGTCATTGCGGCGAGCTTCTTGGCCGTGTTCCAGTTGCGAACCGTGGCGACGATGCTGGCTCCGAGAACGCGCGGCTGCACGAGTTGCGCGGCGAGCTTGGAGCGGCCGATGCCGCTTGGCAGCAGGCAGTATATGACTCGGTCTCCCACGGCGAAACGGTCGGGCAGAAATGCGTCAGCGGCGACTTGATCAAGCCGCGCCGAATCAGGCCGAGCTGAACAGTAGATGACATGGATCTGTTTGGGCGCGTATTCGTCGGCGGGAAACGGGCAGTGCGAGACGACTGCATCAAGGTATGCATGATCCCGCACGATCACATCGACAGCGGAGCGAGATTTGCCGGACAGCGCTTGGCTGATTCGCGCCGCAATCACATCATCGGGACGCTCTTCGGCGTCAAAGGCGACTTGGCCGCTCTGCAGGTACGTGACGACGCGGCGATAGCCGAGAGATTCCAGCAGCTCCCGCAACTCAGCCATGGCCACGCGCCTATGGCCTGCCACATTGATGCCTCGAAGGAGCGCCGCATAACGCCTCATGCCCATGATGCGTTCCCTTTCATTCGGGTTCGACCGGTTCTCGTCGGTGTAAATCCGTCGGTGCGGATGGCAACGAGTCTGACCGGCGTCTGCGACATATGGGCGGGTGCTGCGAAGCAGACCGCTGTGCGATATCTCAGTGCCTGCAGCCCACCACCTTGGCCCCTGCCGAGGGACTTGGAAAATACCTAGGAAGCTAAATCCCGCCAAGTTCCTGGGTTCCCAAGCATTCTTCCTAGGTTCAATGCCAGCGAACGAGAATTCGGAGACAGCCTCAGCCCTCAGCGGTATCTTCGGCAACAGTATTTTCGTCGAGGATGCGCACATGGATGTGATCGGCCGACAAGGCCGGCAGAGTGAGCGGCCGATGCGACGAAGCGGCGGTTTTGGATCTCCCGGACTTTGCGGACTTTGATGACAGTGCCGTTGGTGTTGCTGATGATGCCTCCGGCGCCTGCAAAGGCACGAGCGTGACCGTGCCGGATTGTGCGTCGTGCCCGGCGACGCACACCGCAGTGCCGATGGCGATGCCTTCCGTGTCGAGATAGCGCAGCAGGCTGGGATCCTCATCGCTCACGCGCTCGATGGCCACGGACGTTCCCTCCGGCACCGCCGACAGCGGGGTCTGGGCGACATCGGGAAGCGAGCCGTTGGCGCGCGGAATCGGGTCGCCGTGCGGATCGGTTGCAGGATGGCCGAGCATCTCGTCGATGCGGTCGATCATCATATCCGACGCGGCATGCTCCAAGGCATCGGCCTCGGCGTGTACCTCGTCCCACGAATAGTGCAGCGCGCTCACCAGAAAAGTCTCCAGCAATCGGTGCCGCCGCACCATGGCCAACGCATAATGCTCGCCCTTGCCGGTCAGCTCGATGGCCCCGTACGGGTCGTGCCGCGCATAGCCGCCGGAGACGAGCCGCGTCACCGCGCCTGAAACGGTGGAGGGCTTGACGTGCGCACGATTCGCCAAATCCGAAGGCTGCACCGGGGTGCGTCCCCACTCATGCAGTCCCCAGATGACCTTGAGGTAGTCTTGCGCGTTGGAGGAAAGATCCTGTAATGCCATGATCCCAAGTGTATGCGCTACTGCGCCGCGCTTCGCGGCTGTCCGTCGCATGGGTGCCGAAGCGGTATTGAACGTGCGATAAATATGAGCAATTCTGCGCCCGGGCGGCTGTCAGCGCGTGGTTCAGCAAAGGCCGAATGGATCCGAGCAGGCACGGATGCAGCTTCCCGGTTTGCGAAAGAATCGCGTGGATTCTCCCGATTGCGCGCGGGGCTTGAAAGAATGCATGCAGCGAGCGAGGCCGGTATCGTCGTAAGTGCGACTGAGTATTATCGAGTATTCGGCCGCAGGCATGAGGTTGCGATATCCGCGGGAGGTTGCACGGGCGGCGCGTGGAAAATAATATGCGACGGTATCGAAGCTCGCAACGACCGCGACCATATACGTAAAAATACATACACGATAAAGGAGGACGAGATGGCAAAGGCTATCAAAGACGCAAAGGTTTTGATCATCGTGCAGAACTGGGGCATCGAGGAGACTGAAATGACGCGACCGCTGCGCGAGTTGAAGGCCGCAGGGGCGCAGGTGACGCTGGCCGCGGCGTCCAAAGACCCGGTCGAAACGGTGCAGCATGACCGTTACGAAGGTGAAACCGTGCAGCCGGACACTACATACGACAGCGTGAGCGCAAACGATTACGATCTGCTGGTCGTGCCCGGCGGCACAACCAATGTGGATCGGCTGCGCGTCGCCCCGGCCGCTATCAAGCTCGCGCAGGACTTCGCGCATGCAGGCAAGCCGATCGCCGCGATCTGCCATGGCCCGTGGCTGCTGGTCAATGCCGGGCTGCTGCCGGGCAAGACTTCGAGCAGCACCCGTTATATCAAGGCGGATGTCGAGAATGCCGGCGCCACGCAGGTTGATGAGGAAGTGCACGTGTGCAACGCGAACGGCTGGCGACTGATCTCCTCGCGAAAGCCCGACGATCTCGATGCCTTCATCGGCAAGATCAAGGAGGCGCTCACCGAGTAAGATGCGCCGTCGGCTTGTATCGCCTGATGGCGGTAATGAGTTGCGCTGCCATATTAGCGGGGAGCCGCCAGAATGCGAACGCGCCAAGACCGATAATAATTGATCGGCCCGCCGTAAATCAGCCCCAGCGCAGGGGCGAACGATGCGACCATGCCGGCCAACCCCATACGTGCCGCGTTGGCCGGGCGGGGTGAGCGGAGAGGATCACATGCATCATCAGCGGCGTAAAGATGCCCGCCGGCTGGTCTTTTCGGCCATATTCATTCATGATTCGCAATAGTTCGCAGTCGTTGGCCACGAAACGCGTACCGCAAAGACGGCATGTGCACGCGGGCCCTACGCAAAGGCTAACGACCCCGGCGGAAATGGTGAGAGCTGATCGAAAAGCCGTTGGCCATGTAGAAGCGGTGAGCGACGAAGCGCTGCACTCCGGAATCGAGATCGACCGCGCCGATCCCCAGCTGCGTGCCGATGCCATCGAGATGCTCCAGCATCGCCCGTCCATATCCTCGAGAGCGGCACGCCGCATCGGCCACCAGGTCGTCAATATACAGCACGCGCCGCAGATGCGTATTCGCGAGCAGCCGCCACCCCGCAACCGCCACACATCGCTCGCCGTTGAAAAGCGCGGTGAAGGTGGGCGGCTGCGCGACACCATCGAGCAGGATCTCGGCCAGCATCTCGCGTGTCAGCTCGGTGCGCAGCTGGCGCAGCACCGGGAACGCCTGCTCCCATACGGGATCATCGGGCGCGGTGATATCGACGAAGCGAAACGCCGTGGAATCAGCGGCGGTTTCGGATCCGGCAGTTATATCGCCCATGTCGTTCGCCTCAGTCCTGATCTTATTCGTAGTGGCGCCTACGGCGTCAATCTATCACGGTGTCAGTCTATTGCCTATGCGCCACATTCCATAACGGCAAATAAATAGCCGCCCGCCTTCAGAATCGGGGCGGATAATCGCGATCTCCCAGCAGATCCTTGATGGCCCAGTGATCCATCGCTTGGTGTTCACCTGCTGCCAAAGGGCGGGGGAGCGGCTTGAAACCGCGGTTGGCGTACATCTTTCGTGCCACGTCGAGCTTGGTGTGAGTTTCGAGATAGCACCATTGATACCAATGCTGCGCATAGGCGAGGGCTTGGTCCACCAAAGCCGTCGCGTAGCCACGGCCTTGATATGAGGCGTCGACATACAGTTTCTGCAGTTCGCAGATATGCCCGGTGCCGGGAACGGGCGCGATGCCGGCGCCGGCAACCACTCGGCCTTCAACCTCAACCACCCAGTATTGCGCGTGTTCAAGCCCCGCATAGTAAGCGGTGAGATGGGGGAGTTGAGGGTCAAAATAGGCGGTTCCGGGAATAGCGAGTCCGGCCCGGTCCAGGCATGAACGCACCAGCGTGCATACCTGTGCGTCATCCCGGGACGTTATGGGCCGTATCAGCATATGCTTCATTGTAAGGAAGATGGTGGAACTTGTGCCATCATTGTCCAAGTGTTCCGTTGCGCCCGACAGGCTTCACGATGCCTGGGAGTAGGTAAGGTAAGAGGCATGAGGAAAATCGGGGACGTTCTTATGCGCGCTCTGCGGCGTATTGGGCGGCGTGGCGAGTTTCGTGCGCGCGCGCACGGGGCGGCTCCTCGCGCCGGATCTGCGCGCTCGCTCGCCACCGGCGCGGCAACGGCGGTTCTCGCCATCTTCTTTTCCTGTGCGACTTTCGCAGATGCGCAGGCGGTTGCGCTGCCGATGACGGAGACGGAGGCTGCCACCGCTGCTTTCGGCGCTCAGGCTGCTAATTCCGTCATGGCGAGCGCGGTCACGGGCAGCCGCCATACGCGGGCAGCCGCCGTACTGCATAGGGCGCAAGTTCCCATCCCGGGCATATCCGGGGCGAGGGTGGGAGCCAAGGTCCTGATCGGAGCCGGGTCGCAGCAGACGCGAATCCCAAAGATGCCAGGCGCGCACATGTCACGGCCGGTGGACTGGCATAAGCCCACCGGCGGCGCATACCCTGACATCCGCAAGCAATCCGGCGTTCGCATCGATGTCGATTTAGGCGCGCAGCGGGTGCATGTGCTCAATGGCGCCGGCCAGATCATCTACACGATGATCGCCAGCACGGGTGTGCATGACGGAACGCCGCATGGGGATTACCGGATCGGCGCGAGGGGCGGCTCGTTCTACAACGCGAAAGAGCGCGCGGGCGCGAACTACTGGACCGCCTTCATCGGCACTACCTATCTGTTCCACACCGTTCCGACGGATATCAACGGCAGGTACATCACGTCCGAGGCGGCGAAGTTGGGGCATCCCGCTTCTCACGGATGCGTGCGGCTCTCCATCGCCGACGCGCGCTGGATCCATGACGCCATTCCTGCCGGCACTCCGGTTCATATCGACTGAGCGGGGCCCAGGCGGATGATGAAGCCGCCATTCCCGTCTCGGCTGTTTGCAAATCCATCAGATTCAGCCATTTCGATTGGCTATGCAGGGCGGGATCAAAGGCGCGTAGCCGACCGGCATCAAGGGTTTACGGGCGTGTCGCGGAGGATGCGGGATTCGAACCCGCGAGGCTGTTACACCAACACGCTTTCCAAGCGTGCGCCATAGGCCACTAGGCGAATCCTCCAGTCGGCATGGTGCGGAATCAAAGAAGCGACCTGCACACACTGCGCAACCCCAATAAGATACCACGTACTCGCGAATATCGCAGCCGCTCGGCACGCGGCAGGGTCGGCGCCTGGCCTTGTGCCGACTCGTCGATACTGCCAATATGTCGGCACCGCTGATGCATCGACACCGTGCGAACTGGAAACGTGTGGGATTAGGGGACACTGCGCCGCGCCTATGAGCGCAAGCGACCTCATATGGGATGATCGATGCGTTATGAGGGGGCGCGCATGAGAATCACCAGAATCTTGGTTGGACGGCGGAGCCCCGCTGTCGTTGTGCATGTGTCGTTGGCTGCCGCCTTGGCCGTATTCGCACTCACCGCGGGCTACGCCACAGGCGCCGACTTTGCAAGCGGCACCATAATGGTCGGTGCCGTGCTGCAATCGGTTGCCGTGAACGGCGCGATGACTTCGACTGTGCTCTTCGTAGGGCTGTTCGTGCTCTTGCTCGCCAGCCGCGTTGCCTGCCAGGATGCGCCGACGGAAAGTCGCCGATGGGCCGCAGGCGTGGCTGTGACTTTGGCGCTCACGCTGACGATACCGCCGTTCGTTCCCGAAGGCAGCATCTTCGTGCTCTCCGTTTCCCCGGTATTGCATGCCATCCCTGACAGCGCGAAAACCGTGTGGTATTGGCTGTTCATGGCGCTGCGTTTTCTCGGATTCTGCTGCGCGCTGCAGCTGCCGCTTCGATGCCTGTTCATGTGGGCGGTTCGTTCGCGCGCCGGAGCTTCCGATGCATGTATGCGGTTGCCCGATCCTGGCGCGTCGTCTGCGAGCGTCCAATCCGGGAGTGCCCGATCTGTCAATGTCCAGTCCGCTGACGCGCAGGCTGCGGCTGCGCAGGCGCGAACCCAGATGCTCAATCCGGGCCTGAGTTCGCGCATGCGCCAAGTCCTGCAGGAGGGTGCGCTGGATCTGACCAAGAGGTTCCGCCCGCTCTTCGAAACGTTGTCATCCAAGTCGGTGCTGCTGATCGCCGCAGTCATCGCAGTGTGCTGGATCCCTTGGATGGCGCTGCTCTATCCCGCGAATATCGCCGCCGATACGGTGGCGCAGCTGGTATGGGCCAGAGGGAATGTGGGCGCTTGGGACCCGTCTTCGCGGCTGCCGCTGCCGGGTTATCGCATGAGCGACCATCATCCCTGGTTCGATACGGTCATCTATGGCGGCTTCGACAGGCTCGGACTGGCCTTGGGCGATGAGGGCATCGGGCTGTTCGCCTTGGCCGTCGTCCAGACCCTGCTGTGCGCCACGGCCTTGGCGCTGCTCCTGTGCTATGCGGGAGGCAAGTTGCATGTGCCGTGGCAGGTGTGCACGGCCGGCTTGGGGCTGTATGCGTTGGTGCCGATTTTCGGGCGGCTCTCCATGTCGATTGTTAAGGACTCGACCTTCATGCCCTTTTTCCTTGCCTGGCTGACGATATTCATGGAATATACGCGCAGAATTCGTGCTCGGGAAAGGCTCGGCTGGCGGATTCCCGCCGGGCTTGTGGCATTGGCCCTAGTATGCGGGCTGACGAAGAAGACCGCGCTCTTCATCATCGTGGCGACCATGCTCGTCGCCGCCGCCGTGCTCGGGCACCGGGTCACGACAGCGGTATGTGCCGCCTTGATCGTGGCGTTGTTCGCCGGAGTCACGGCAACAGCATTCGCTGCGCTGCGGGTGGCCCCGGCCGGAAAGCAGGAGATGCTCGCCATACCGCTGCAGCAGACGGCATATGATGTCTTGCGACATGGCCGGGAGCTCTCCGCTTCGGATAGTGCCGTGCTCGGCCGCGTGTTCGTGTGCGACGCCAAGCAGGTCGGGATGCTTGCCAACAGCCGATCCAGCGATGCGATCAAGGACCATTGCTTCAACCACGGTTCTTCGCGCGGCGATATGCTGCGGTTCCTGGGTGTTTGGGCGAAGCAGGGGCTTGCGCATCCGGGCACCTATCTTGCAGCGGTTCCATGGCTGCGTGACCCGTTCACGATGGGCGCGATCTACGACGAAGGGTTCTATGTGCGGTGGGGGTGGAAAGACAAGGGCGGCATGCAGATCCTCCCGCAATACGGGGACGCCCAGCGTTCGCCTGCGCAGCGATACGGGGCGACGTTGTATTACGGCTTGGCGAAAATGCCTGTGCTCGGCGCGCTGATGTCAGAGAATCTGTATGTGGTTTGGATCCCATTGCTGGGCATTGCCCTGTGCGTGCTGCGTCGATGCCCCGGGAATCTGCTCTATGCGCTTCCGCTGCTGCTGTCGACCGCCACCTTGCTGATTTCCCCGGCCTACCAGACGCGGTATTCATGGGCGCTGGCGTACGGAGCTTTTGTTTTCGTGACCCTTGGTTTTATTCGGGACTCGCACGCTGTTTGCGAGCCGGATCATGCAGCGCTGGTTGGTGATTTTCAAAGGGCGTGATATGCCAGCTGCGTCATGCCATGAGTGAGCATGAGCGAACAGGTCGGCCAGGTCAGGCCGGCATGCTGGCGGGCGCGTCGCGGGCTCGCGTCGCAAGCCGCAGCCTACTATGCTGTGAGTGGTATGGCTCAGGCGATGCCGACGTCGGTTCCTCTGAGCTTTCGATTTGGCGGGATTGCAGGGATTGGATCGCGGTTCTTCGGACGAAGTGTTCCGGGTGCCGTCATAAGGCAAGGTGGTTGGTATGAAGATCGCAGTTGCGGGTACGGGATATGTCGGATTGTCGGTGGCGTTGCTGCTGGCTCAGCACGATGAGGTGCATGCGCTCGATATCATTGCGCAGAAGGTCGAGATGCTCAATCAGGGGCGCAGCCCGATCGTCGACAGGGAGATCACCGAATTCCTCGATGGCGATGCCACCGGGCAACGACCGTTGAACTTCACGGCGACGCTCGACCCGGCGCAGGCATACGCCGGCGCGGACTATGCCATCATCGCAACCCCGACGAACTATGATCCGCAGAAGAATTATTTCGACACGTCAAGCGTCGAGTCAGCGATCGATGCCATCCGCGCGGTGAACGGCGACGCGTGGATCGTTATCAAGTCCACCGTTCCCGTCGGCTACACGCAGCATCTGCGTGAAACGCTCGGCGACGGCCGCATCCTTTTCTCGCCCGAGTTCCTGCGCGAAGGGCATGCGCTGTATGACAATCTGCACCCCTCGCGCATCGTCGTCGGCGCGCCCCGATCGGATGCGCCGGCCTGGGCCGCAGCCAATCACTTCGCCGAACTGCTCGCCCGCGGCGCCGACCCTGCCGAGGAGGAGCGCACCAATGAGGATGGCAGCCGCGGCATCCCGCAGCTCGTGGTCGGGCCCACCGAGGCCGAGGCCATCAAACTGTTCGCCAACACGTACCTGGCGCTGCGTGTGGCCTATTTCAACGAGCTCGACACCTATGCCGACAGTCGCGGGCTGAACTCACAGGAGATCATCCGTGGCGTGTGCCTCGATCCGCGCATCCGCGACAATTACAACAACCCCAGTTTCGGCTACGGCGGCTACTGCCTGCCCAAGGACACCAAGCAGCTTCTGGCCAACTATTCGAAGGTTCCCCAGAACCTGATCTCCGCCATCGTCGACGCGAATCGTACACGCAAGGATTTCATCGCAACTGAGATCGAGCGGCGCATCGAGGGCATCGCGAGGCCGGTTGTCGGCATCTACCGGCTCACGATGAAATCGGGTTCGGACAATTTCCGCGCGTCGGCGATCCAAGGCATTATGAAGCGCGTCAAGGCGCGGGGCGTTTCCGCCATCGTCTACGAGCCCACGCTCGACGCGCCGGATTTCTTCGGCAGCGAAGTGACTCATGACCTCGTCTCCTTCAAGCGGCGAGCAGATGTCATCGTCGCCAACCGATGGAATGCCGACCTTGATGATGTTGCAGACAAGGTATTCACGAGGGACCTGTTTAAGCGGGACTGAGCCAGGGTCCGCCGGCAGCGGCACTGCCGCTACCGACATCCCGGGATCGATGCCGCTGCCGGCCTCGGCGATGCCGCGGCTGTGGAGGGCTTTGGATACCATGGGGGACATGACGGATCCATCGTTTCCGAACAATATCATCGTGACCGGCGGTTGCGGGTTCATCGGCTCCAATTTCGTGCATTATGTGGTGGACAACCACCCGGAAACGCATGTGACGGTGCTGGATGCCCTCACCTATGCCGGCAACATCGAGAACATCGCAGGGCTTCCCGGGGATCGTGTCGATTTCGTGCACGGCGACATCTGCGATGCGCAGCTGCTCGACAAGCTGGTTCCCGGGCATGACGCGATCGTGCATTATGCGGCCGAATCGCACAATGACAACTCCATCGCGAATCCCGAGCCCTTTGTGAAAACCAATGTGGAGGGCACGTTCCGACTGCTCGAGACTGCGCGCAACTACGGCATCCGCTACCATCACGTGAGTACCGACGAGGTCTACGGCGATCTGGCGCTCGACGATCCCAGCCGTTTCACCGAGGCGACCCCTTACCACCCATCCAGCCCGTATTCCTCCACCAAGGCGGCGAGCGATCTGCTGGTGCGGGCGTGGTTCCGCACCTACGGCGTGCGCATGACCATTTCGAACTGCAGCAACAATTACGGCCCTTATCAGCATGTGGAGAAGTTCATTCCGCGTCAGATCACCAATATCCTCGAAGGCACCCGCCCCAAGCTGTACGGCAACGGGCGCAACGTGCGTGACTGGATTCATACCGAGGACCACTCCCGTGCGGTGTGGACGATACTGACCAAAGGCAGAATTGGCGAGACGTACCTGATCGGCGCCGACGGCGAGCGCGACAACATCACCGTGCTGCGCGATATTCTGCGCGTCATGGGCAAGGACCCGGACGATTTCGACCACGTGAAGGACCGCCCCGGTCATGACCGCCG
>NZ_JALCCV010000015.1 GCF_022640935.1 Bifidobacterium sp. | reverse complement strand
GCATTTTGCGGTGCTTCTTCTTGCTCATCCGCTTGCGGCGCTTCTTGATGACAGAACCCATCTGAAGCCTCCAATCCTTGACTATAAGTGTGCAACTTGCCCAATACTACACTGCTTTGGCGACTTTGGGGCTCGGCGTGGGAAACTGGCCGAAGGCTGTTCGCGAACCACTACGAACCGATCTCCGCCTGACCCTGCGCCCCTCAGCTCCACTCCTGACATTGGCATGCAAGTCGAACCGGCTACAGCGGGAACTTCTGGTAGAACCGTTCAACCGCGTCCTTGGAGCCTGTCGCCTGGAAAACCACAGTGTCGTTCTGCCATAGCGCCACAGCCTTGCTGTCATCCGTCGAATCTGTTTTGACCACGTAGCTGCCCGTGGCATTGCCTGCGACCTTGACGCTTCCCGAGCCCAACTCCTGACCCTTCATCGTGCCTGCAAGCGAGTCATATTGTGCCTTGGCCTCGTCGGCGCTCGACCATTGGGCTGTGATCAGAGTGACGGTGCCGGCAGCGGCGCCAGTGCCGTATGTCAACGTGTATTCCTCGATGGGCGTCGATGCAGACCAGCTGGTGCTGGAAGCGGTTTTGGTACGCGCGAAATTCAGCACACTGTCGGGCATCGCCTTGAGCAGTTCGCTCGCGTCACTCGGCAACGGGCTCGCCGTGATGCTTGGCGTCGTCGGCGCCTCCGTGCTCTTCTGCACGCCCGGGTTCTGGGCAGGTGCCTTGTTCAACGCCCAACCCGGCCAGATGAACGCGGAAAGGAAGGCGAGCACGATGACGAGCGCTGCGGAGACGACGACCGCGATGAGCCTGCCATGAGAAGATGAGGATTCGCTTTTCGACATGGCACCGATTATCGCACAGCGGATTGACTCACCGCTGACTGTGCGGGGCGGCCAAAGCATACGCGCGATTGACAAAAACGGCTGAAGCACTCAACACTGAAACACTCAATATCGTGTCTGAAACTGTTATCCGGCAACGCTTGTCTCGAAACTTCGCTAGCGTCGCAGACATGGCAAAGAGCGCAACGCAATACGTGTGCACGGAATGTGGCTGGAACGGACCAAAATGGTATGGCCGCTGCCCGCAGTGCGGCCAGTGGGGCACCGTCGAAGAGTTCCATGAGGCTCGCCCAGCCACTTCCACGCATACGGCGGCCCCGGGCCGCACGTCACGCACCTTGGCCAACCACACTGGTGATTTGGGCGCCACACCTATCACTGACATCGACACGCACGGCGTACAGCGTATCCCGACCGGGTTCGGCGAATTCGACCGCGTGCTTGGCGGCGGCATCGCGCCCGGTTCGGTCGTGTTGGTGGCCGGCGAGCCAGGCATCGGCAAGTCAACGCTGCTGCTGGAGACGGCCGGGCATGTGGCGCGCGGCCAATCGCCTAGATCAGTGTTGTATATCTCAGGTGAAGAGTCTCAGGCCCAGGTCAGGATGCGGGCATCACGCATCAACGCGGTCGAGAGCAATCTGCTGCTGGCCTCCACCACCGATCTGTCGACGGCGCTTGGCCTGATCGAGCAGGAGAAGCCGGCGCTAGTCATCGTGGATTCGGCACAGACCATTGTGTCCCAGGATGTGGATGGCATCGCCGGCGGCTCCACGCAAGTGCGCGAGGTAGCCGGCGCCTTGATCGACAGCGCGAAAAGCATGGACATCCCCGTGTTCCTCGTGGGCCATGTGACCAAGGACGGTTCGATCGCCGGCCCGCGCACGCTGGAGCATGTCGTCGACGTCGTCTGCCAGTTCGAAGGTGATGCACAGACGGCGCTGCGCATGCTGCGCGCCGTGAAGAACCGTTTCGGACCGACCGACGAGGTCGGCTGCTTCGATATGAGCGGCGAAGGCATTGAGGAGGTGCCCGATCCTTCCGGGCTGTTCCTGTCAGCTGCCGACGAGCCGACCGAAGGCACCTGCGTCACATTCACCCTGGATGGCCACCGCAGTCTGCCGATCGAGGTACAGGCCTTGGCGACCGCTTCGGCGCTGCCCACCCCACGACGTGCCACCAACGGCATCGACGCGAACCGCTTGGCTATGCTCATCGCAGTGCTCTATAAGCATGGCCATGTGAATCTCCTGGCCAAGGACGTGTATGTTTCGACGATCGCGGGCGGATTGGCGAAGGAGCCGGCGTGCGACTTGGCCATCGTGTCCGCGCTGGCGAGCGCCGCCGCGTCGCGCCCGATCGCACGCACCACCTGTGCGATCGGCGAGATCTCGCTCACCGGCCAGGTGCGCCCGGTGCCTCGTCTGGCGCACCGCCTGGCCGAGGCGACCCGGCTGGGGTTCACTACAGCTGTCGTGCCGGTGCCGCGCGGCCGCCGGGCCCCTGCGCCCGCACTAGCCGGAATGCATGTCATCGAGGTTGCATCGCTGCGCGACGCGTTGGCGGCTCTAGGCGTCACGGCGCGGTAAAGAGTTCTCATGAAAAAACTTCATCGTTGAATGTGTACTACTCATATTCAGCTCGACATGCATTCGAATCTTTTCTATATCACCCATGTGTCGAAATTCGGGATTGTATTCATCATAATAATACTGTATGTATACAAAACGCTGCGCTAGGACGATCAGACAAACTAATGTAATATATTTTCACTCTTCACACTATAGTTACATTTCTGTAACATTCGGCTACACATACTAAATATGTGCTTATTGCATATCAGTAATAGGTGCACAGCGGAACGATGAGTTGTCTTGGGGTGATTTTGGCAACGTATCGTTTTAGCCTAATGTCAGGGGAGGCAAAAAAATCACACTTGTGAACCATTATCATTGATTAGATTGGTAAATCTTCTTTAAGGAGTAATTATGCAGTTTGCAACAACGCACGTTCTTGATGATGTATATGTTGAAGACGAAGCTTTCGACATGGAGCAGGATTCGAGAGCTGCAAGCAAAACAGTGGTGAATTGGTACTTCATCTAGTAACTAATAACGTTTTACTCGGCTAATTGGATGGGGCTGGCGGAGAGCATTGCTATCGCCAGCCCCATTTCCAGTAAATGGAAGTGTACAGTGTTCGAATCCTTATACCCAATGATACCGAGAAATCGGTTTATTTATCATATGCAAAATAATGAGACCAGGATTGGGACTGATGATAACGACATTTATTCCATAATGGATTCCTCTAAAAAGTGGTATCGCCTACTTAAATTGCTAGATGGGGAGCATAGTGTCCGACAGGTTTACGACTTGTATCATCCTCAGCAGTGTTTGTCTTTTGATTCCTACAGAAAAGTCTTAGCTAAGCTAGAGAAAATAGGTGCTGTGACTTTTCTCTCAAAACCTTTTCATGAGCTAGATGAGTACGAAAAACGGAAATCTGATTTTACGTTATATTATGGAAAGGGCGTTGATGGTGAAAAGACAGTTAGATGGCTTCAGGGACTTACTGTAGCGGTTTTAGGTAGTGGGGTCGGGGGTTGCCTCATTGCGCTTGAATTGGCAGAACTTGGAGTGGGTTCACTAAAGATAGTCGATCCTGATATTGTCGATCTGCAGAACCTCGACCATCAATTGGTTTACACACAAGAAGATGTAGGACATCCCAAGGTACTGGCCCTGCAGAAGCATATCAACAGCAGATGTAAAAAATGCCAAGTGCAAACTTCAGTGGCAAGAATACATAATGTTGCTGACGCGTTGGCAGAGGTTAATGAAACGGACTGGGTGTTCTGCTGCATGGACGAGCCACCTTATGTGGCGCAGCGAATAGTCAACCGCGCCTGTTATATAAAAAGCATTCCGAGCTTATATGCATTTTCTTCCAGAGATTCAGCAAAGGCTTTCATCGTTGATCCAGATATAACAGGTTGTGCGGATTGCCTATTATCGTCAGAAGCTGCCAATGGTTTGACACAACTGGTAGCTGCACTAAAGAAGGCAGATTTTTCTCCCATCACTCCGACAAATGCAGTCAGCGCAGCAATAGAGGCCTCTTGGATAGTACAGAAATGGCTTCAGAAGTGCATATTCAATACAGCTTCCGGAGGTATCCTATACAGGTTTGATTTTGATGCAATGCAAGAAGACAAGTTCGTGCATTTTCAGCGTGATTCGGCCTGTCCAACTTGCGGAAGACAATCGCCACCCAACAATTCTCAGCGAGATCTCTGGAAACTTATCTCAATAGAAAGTCAAGGTACAAATGTATCTTAGAACCCAAAAAACGCAATCTTCAGGCGTGGCAGGATTATGTGTCAAGTTTCATCGCGGAGCAAATTTAGACCCGAAAGACAAGATCGGTGTCACGCACCTAGTTGAGCATATACTACTTCACGCCTCTTCTCCGTATCTAGACAATATTCGAACAGCTAATGGGGAATTCCAAGGTGAAACCACCCGATCGGAAACATCATTCATTTTGCTATGCCCATCCGAAGTTTTCAAATCCTGTGCCGAAAATTTCTTGAATGAAATATTCTTTTTCCATCCAAGCAAAAAAGATCTGGAAGATGAAAAATCTACAGTAATTCAAGAGATTCGGGAATACTCTCACGATTCCATCTCAGTTTTTATCAACGAGGCTTTGGCCTTAGCTTTTGATGAGCGACAAGGGCACGACCCGATCATGGGGGATTCACATACCGTGTCCTCGTTTTCGTTAGATGATGTCTTTTCAAGTCTTAAAGAGTTGCGTAAAGTACAAAATGCAGTTTGTTATGCTGTTGGCGACGATGTCGAATTCCTTCATAAATATGTAGAAAAAATAAATACTAATATTATACTGTCGTTTGGAAACAAGGAAGAGGGATTAGTTTCTCCAATGTTTCATGCGCTCAGTACTGAGCAAAAGAAAAGTTCAGATCCTACAATTTCTTCGATCTCATTCATTTTTCCGTTACCTGATATAGCCTCTCGAGACATAATCGCAACAAGCATGCTGCTCACTCTATTGACAACAAATCGAGGCTTTAACTTGAAGGGTGAACTTCGCAGCGTAGTCGACGGAATTTACGACATTATCGTTCGCCCGTTGTTATATGGCGACAAATGTTTTATACAGATTTTGACGAACGTAGGAGGAAAATCAGCCAGTAACTTTGTTACAATGCTTCAACAGAAACTTCGATCACTATCAAACTTCCCAGCGTCTGAACTAGAAGCTTTGGCCGAAACCCAATATCAATATGTCCACTTTCGCCAGAGCCTCTTATTTGATGGCGTTCAAAAATCTATACGAAGTTTTTCTCATATGCCAGAAAAACAGGAATCAATTATTGAGCTTCCTTCACATCTAGATATACATATAAAGGCTAACTTCATCGAGCTCGTCCGCTCAATAGGAGAGGAGAAGAACAGTGTCTACACTGTCCAACAGTGATAATGAAGGGCTGACTATGGGACATAAGCCAACTTCGCGCTGGAGTATTCCGATTCTGCTGGCGGGCGAGGGGGCTTCGCAGCTCGGCGACAACCTATTCATGCTGGCGGCGGACTGGTACATCGCCAAATTGACGCAGAATGCGGCCATCATCGGCATATTCTCCGCATTGTTCGCTTCCACCAGCCTGACCATGGTGTTCACCGGCGGGGTGGCCGACCGGCATCGGCGCATGCCATTGATGCTTGGCGTCGACGCAGTGCAGACGGCCATCATGCTTGCGGCGACCTTCCTGTATGCAGCGGTTCCTCCCACGGTGGTGGGACTGGCCGCCATCGTGCTGCTGACGCGACTGGTCGGCATGTTCTTCATGCCTGCAGTCAACGCGCTGATCCCACAGCTGGCCGATGACGATTCGCTCGAACGGGTCAATGGCATGTACCAGGGCGTGTCCATGTCCATGCAGATGGCGGGCACACTCATCGGCGGTGCCATCGTCGCCCTGATGCCGCTGGCGACGTTCACCGCGATCAACGCTTTGACGTTTCTGGCGTCCCTTGCATGCGTGGGTGCACTTATGCATGTGCATGCGGAAACCTACGAGCCTGCTGCGAACGAGGATGCGCACGGCTGGCGGCAGGGAATCGACTACATCCGTGGCAATAGCCTGATGCTCGGCGTCATTCTGCTCGCCCTCGTCGTCAACTTCGCGCTCGGCCCGGTGATGAGCCTGGATGTGCTGTGGGTACAGCAGGTTTTGCACGCCTCCGCATTCGCATACAGTTCCATCCAGATCGTGCTGATGATCGGCATCATCCTGGGCAATGTCGCCGTATTCGCATTGCAGCGCGCACCGTTCAAGGCCAAACTGATCGGCCCGCTGCTGGGTATGGCTGGGTCGATTGCGATCCTTGCGCTGTTTCCTTCGCTCTGGCTTACGCTGGCGATGATTCTCGTGATGGGGCTTGCCGCCGGAATCGTGAACGTGACGATCGCGACCACCGTGCAGCGTTTCACGCCCGAGCACCTGCTGGGCAGGGTCAACGGCGCGTTGCTCACCGGCACACAGGCCGCACTGCCTGTAGGCATGGCGCTCGGCGGCGTCATCGCGCAGCGCATCGGGGTCGCGGGCGTATTCCTGGGCGGTGCTGCAATCGCCATGATCGCGGCGCTCGTGGCTGCCACACGCCCATGGAACGTGCCGGACGAGGAGACTGAAACCAATGTGCCCGAGGATTCCAAGTCGTTCGAGGCGCTCCAGACTACTGTCGATGAGGCTACGCAAGGGGTGTCGGCAGCCGAAGGCGGGCAGACCAAGGCCTGAGAATCTGAACCGAACGGGATGGCGCGCAATGAGGCGCGGCATGGCTGAAATCATGCAATGGCAAATCGCATACAGGGAATCGCATACAGGGAGCCTCATGGCGAAAATCACAGGCAGGGGAACTGTACACTCTGCGTGATGCCACTAGACTGGCATGCAGCTGGACAATCAACATTGAGTTAAATAACACAGAGTGATCGGCATAGAGTAATCAACACTGAGTTAAATAACACATGGCAATCAACATATGATGCCATGCCCTACGCCGCATGCAAGGAGACGTATCACCATGACTACCGAGAGGGCCGCCGATTTTGCATCATGGGCCTGCCGATATTCGCAGCGCACCAATCGATCGCTGGCCGGGGCACACATTGTGCTGCCTGAGACGGTCGACGCATTGTCAGCATCCACTGCGTCGCGATCGACTGCTGAGCCAGCGCCTATCGCCGCACAATCCTCATCGCAGGCGCAATCATCGGTTCCTCTCATGCCGGCTGCGGCGCAGCAATGGGGTATGGTGCCTGTCGACGCTGACCAGCCGTCGCAGCCCGACCCCGGCCAGTTCCTCATCGATGCGACGATATCTGCCGATCAGGTGCCGGACATGCGCCTGGCGACAGGTGCTGCCGCCATGGATTATGCTCAGGAGCATATGGTCGTGCTGCGCACACTGATGGCCCAGCTGCGCGGCGAGATCGATTTCACAGGCGTGCGCATCGCCGTCTGCCTGATTCTCGAACCGAAAACCGCCGTGCTGCTGCGCGCACTGCATGCAGCCGGCGCGATCGTCGGCGTGTTCGGCGGCCCGGATACGACTGATCAACGCGTGGCACGCCAGTTGCGTGCTGAGGGCATCGTCGTCGAGGCGGACACCGGCTGGGACGCCCGGCAGACTCATGAGGCGGCGCTGCGACTTCTTGACGAAATACGCCCCGAGATCATCGTCGACGACGGCGCGAGTTTCGCCCGCCTCGCCTCGCTCGAACGCCCCGAGTTGATGCGCAGGCTAATCGGCGTGGCTGAGGAGACCACCAGCGGCGTGCGCGCCTTCCAGGCGATGCAGGACGCCGACGAACTGAACTATCCGGTGGTGGCGGTTAACGACAGTACGCTCAAAACCGGCTTCGACAACGCGCATGGCACTGGAGAGACCTGTGTAACCACATTGCAGCGAATCCTGGGCGAGCATGTTTTTGCAGGTGCCAAGGTCGCCGTAATCGGCTACGGGCCGGTCGGGCGGGGGTTCGCGCTCAGAATCCGAGCGCTTGGTGCGCAGGTCACCATCTGCGATACAGACCCTGTGGCCTGTCTGAAAGCGGTGTTCGAAGGCTTCGCTGCCCAAGACATTGACGACGCACTGCCTGCGGCCGACATTGTCATCTCCGCGACCGGCGTGCGGCATACCATCACGCTCGATCATCTTCAGCGCATGCGCGGTGGAGCCGTACTGAGCGTCATCGGCGGCATCGCGAACGAGATCGCGTTGGACGACATCCCTGACTTCGTGCCACAGATCGGTCGCGACAGCATGACACTGACCGTTTCCAACGGCCCGACCATCACGCTCATCGCCGACGGGGACGGCGTGAACTACACCGTGGGCGGCGGCAACCCCATCGAGATCATGGACTTGAGCTTCGCCGTGCAGGTCAGCGCCGTGACCTATCTGCTGCAGCATTGCGACGAACTGGATCCCGGCTTGCTGCGGCTCGACGCGCAATCCGACCGCCGCATCGCGACGATCGCTTTGGAAGCCCGTGGCTGCCATGCCAGTCACGCAACCGTGGATAACGGCTACGACTGGCGGCTGACGCGCTTCGCAGAAGAGGACGCGGCACGCACGCGCTCATGCAGGGGAAACGAGGAAGCCGCATGACCGCGAATACAGTCGAAGCCGTGGATGCCGCAAACACCACCAATATTCCACACGTCACCGATACCCCACATGTCATCAGCGACGCGCCCGTCACCAATCCAGCAGCCAGCAGCGACCTCATGAGCGAAGTCACCATATATTCAGCCAAACTCGTGATTCCCGTGACCGGGCCGGTGATCGTCGACGGTGCGGTTGCGGTGCACGGCGACCGCGTCATGCATGTCGGCAAACGCCGCTGGGTGCTGAATGCGGTGAAACAGGAAACCACGTCGGGCGCCGCAATCGCCGAATGGCACTGGGACGGCGTGCTCACGCCAGGCCTCATCAACGCGCACACCCATCTGCAATACACCGGCATGGAGGCGGTAGGCAAAGGCACATACGGGCGTTTTCGCGATTGGGAGCTGGCGTTCAACAGCGTCTACGCGCTGGCAAAAGACAATCAGCCGTGGAAACCGTGGGCTGATCGCGGCGCACGCATGCTCGTGGAGGCGGGCACTACCGCCGCAGCCGATATCGTCACCGACTTGCAGGCTGCCGACGCCTTGGGCTCGCAAGGATTGCACGGCATTGCCTATTGGGAGGTGATGGGTTGGCATAACGACGAGTGGCAGGCCACAGGACGGTTCGAATTGCGCCGTCAGCTGCGCGAGATGAGCCGCAGACGGCTGCCCAGCCTCGGCATCAGCCCGCACGCCCCGTATACGCTGGAATCCGAGCCGTTCGTAGACCTTCCCGACATCGCTCGGCAGCTCAATATGCGTCTGCATATCCATTTGGCGGAGACGCCGTTGGAGGCCGGCACATATCCTCCGGTACTCACCACATATTCCAGCGATGACTGGAACCGCGAGACGTGGGACAGCTACCGCCAGCTCAAATCGAGCGGCAAAGGCGCCTCCGCTATCCAGTTCGTTGACCAGCTTGGCTCGCTGGGACCTGATGTGCATATCGCGCATGGCGTGTGGGCCGACAGGGAAGACCGCCGTATCCTGCGCCAGCGCGGCGTCGGCGTGGCGCTGTGCCCGCGTTCCAATCGCATCACCAACACCGGCAGGGATGCGCCGGTGCGCGAATATCTCGATGAGGGCAATCTGCTTAGCGTCGGTACCGATTCGCTGTCCAGCTCGCCCAGCCTCGACGTGCTCGACGATGTGGCAATGCTTTACGATCTGGCGCGCGAGCAAGGATACAACGGCGACGATCTGACACATCGGCTTATCCGCATGATGACGCTCGGCGGGGCCGAGGCCATGGGTATGCACGTTGGCGTCAACCGTATCGGCCAGATCAATTCTGGCGCCTTGGCCGATCTGGCCTTCTTCGACGTGCCGACCAACACTACGTCGCCAGCGAAGATCGAGGAGACCATCGAGACCTTGGTACGCCATGGGGCGGGCACCAACCGCGCCACTGTGCTCTCCGGCAGATTGGTGTACAACGACGGCGCATTCGCACGCGCGGACGCGGCCGCGGGCATCCACACGGTTGCGCCCATGGGCGCAACATCCGCCGGCACCGCTGCAGCCACCACTAATTCCAAGGAGCCACAATGAGCATTCCACTGGATGATATGAGCGCGTTCGCCCGCGACGCAGCACGGCGCCTCGGTCTCGAGGCCCATCCGGAAGGCGGCTGGTACGCGCGCGACTGGCAGAGTCCACGCACCGATTCGATCAGTGAGCGTCCGTTGGCTTCGCTGATCTATTTTCTGCTGCCCCAGGGCGATGCGAGCGCATGGCACAAAGTCGACGCCGACGAGATCTGGCTATGGCACGGTCCGGCCGCGGTCACACTTGAACTCGGCGGCAACGGCGATCAGCCCGCAGCCGACCCGGCGCTGCGCACGCTCATCACACTCGGCGCCGGACTATCCGGCACAGACGCAGACACACAGTACGCCGCAAACGTCAACGCCCAAGACGCCGATGGCCCTGCAGCCGCGCAGACGGCACCTGCAGCATCCCAGGCTACCCCCACAGGCCATGCCATCGTGCCGGAGGGATGCTGGCAGCGCACGCTTCCTGGCCCGGGAGACGCGCTCGTCTCATGCGTGGTCTCCCCCGGATTCGTGTTCGAAGGCTTTACACTCGATCAGGCCTGACTTCGTGACGGCACAGCCGCAGCGCTCCGGCGCTGCGACGCATCCAACACACTGACGCCCAACACGCTGATAACTCGCCATCACCGTTTGCTATACTCGCGGCGCAGCGCATGCAACGTCTGTCGGCTACACTGAATTCGTTATCACGTACCTTCGATACGCAACCACTGCATTGGCGCTTGCGCGACACGCCACGCCAAGCGTCCCAGAAGAGAGGAAACATTATGATCGGGAAAAGCTCGAAAGGCTTCGCACGGGCACTGGTCGCGGGAGCAAGCATCATGGCACTGGCATTCGCGGCGGCGTGTGGCTCCGGCCAATCCACAGCGCAAGCCAGCGGCTCGACGTCGGACGATATCACGCAGCAGACCATCACCCCGGGGAAGCTCACCATCGCGACGGGCGACCCGGCTTATGAACCGTGGGTGATGGACGACAAGCCCGAGAGCGGCAAGGGCTTCGAGGCCGCTTTGGCGTATGCCGTCGCCGACAAGCTCGGCTTCTCCAAGAGCGATGTGGTCTGGACGCGCACGACCTTCGATACCGCCATTGCGCCCGGTCCGAAAAACTGGGATCTGAACATCCAGCAGTTCGGCATCACCCAGGAGCGCAAGAAGGCCGTTGATTTCTCCAGCAGCTACTACAACGACACCCAGTCGGTGATTGTCAAGAAGGACAGCAAATACGCCGACGCGACGAGCCTGGCGCAGCTCAAGGACGCCAAGATCGGCGCGATGATTGGCACGGAAGGCTACGACTACGCCAAGAAGCTCATCACCGACGACGTGCAAACTTTCAACGACGACGCCGCCGTGGCGCAGGCGCTCGACGCGGGGCAGATCGACGCGATGATCACCGGCACAGTCGAAAGCGTTTATATCGTCCAGTCCGGCCAGGTCAAGAACGGCAAAGTGATCGGCAAGGTACCCGGCTCCGAAGACCATAGCGGCACCGGCATCGTGCTGCCCAAGGATTCCAAGCTCACAGCCCCGGTGACCAAAGCCATGGACGAGCTCAAGGCAGACGGCACGCTCAAGAAGCTGCAGGACACCTGGCTCGCTGAGTACACGACCGATCTGACCGAACTCGCGAAGTGATTGCGTGAGCGTGCGCATGGATTCGGCAGGTGACGCGTTGAACGGCGGATATGCCGTCAGCCAGGTCGAGCTTGGCCGACGGGGCTTCCGGCGCAGCCAGCAGATCAAATCGGTGATCACCAGCATCGTGAGCACGATCGTGCTGGCGGTCATCATCATTGTGGGGTTGGAGCTTTCGCCCGGCTGGAGCCACGTCAAAGAGACCTTCTTCTCGCCCGAATACTTCGTCAAATCCCTTCCCGACGTGGCCAAAGGCCTATGGCTCAACGTGCGCGTGCTGGTCGTCGCAGTGATCGGCGTCGCGCTGATGAGCACCCTGCTGGCGCTCATCCGCACCAGCCGCACCCCGATCCTCTTCCCGCTGCGGGCGCTCGTGGCGATCTACACCACCGTGATGCGCGGCGTGCCGATCATCGTCGTGCTGTATCTGATCGGCTTCGGCATCCCCGGACTGGGCCTGTTCGGGCGCATCGATCCCTCGATTCTGGGCACAATCGCCGTGGTCATGGGCTACAGCGCCTACGTTTCCGAAGTGCTGCGTGCCGGGTTCAACGATGTGCACCCCTCGCAGCGCGCCTCGGCCCGCTCGCTGGGGCTGACCTCCGGCCAGACAACCCGCATGGTCGTCATCCCCCAGGCGCTGCGTTCGGTCGCCCCGGCGCTTATGAACGATTTCATCTCCATGCAGAAGGACGTCGGCCTCATCTCCGTGCTTGGCGCGGTCGATGCGGTGCGCGCCGCGCAGATCGACGTGGCCAGCACCTACAACTTCACCCCGTATGTGGTCGCCAGCATCCTGTTCATCCTGCTGAGCGTGCCGTTCATCGTACTCAACGACTGGTATTCGGACCGGCTGCGCAAACGCGAACTGAGCGGAGGTACGGTATGAGCAAAATCGACGAAACAACGTCGTCAGCTGAGCCCGCAGGTTCAGCAGCTGCCGATGCCCCGGCGGTGCCGCCGGTGCTGCGTCTCGACCGAGTGCGCAAATCCTTCGGTTCCGCCGCAGTGCTCAAAGGCATCTCCTTCGAGGTGAAGGAGCACGAAGTGGTCGCGCTGCTCGGGCCGTCCGGCTCGGGCAAATCGACGCTGATGCGCTGCATCAACCTGCTCGAGCGCGTGGATGACGGCCAGATCTGGCTGCGCGGCACCGACATCACCGATCCGCGGGCCAACCAGGACCGGATACGAGCGCGCATCGGCGTCGTGTTCCAGCAGTTCAACCTTTTCCCGCATATGTCAGTGCTCAAGAACGTCACGTTGGCCGCGCTCAAAGTGCTGCGCTGGGACAAAGACCGAGCCAACGAGCGCGCCTTCGAACTGCTCGACCGCATCGGCATGCGCAGCAAGGCCGACGCCTACCCCGATCAGCTCTCCGGCGGCCAGCAGCAGCGCGTAGCCATCGCCCGCGCCCTGATGACCGACCCCGAGCTGCTCCTGCTCGACGAGATCACTTCGGCGCTCGACCCGATGCTAGTGGGCGAGGTGCTCGATATGGTCTCTGAGCTCAAGAGCCGCGGCACCACGATTCTCATGGCGACCCACGAAATGGGCTTCGCCCATCGCGCCGCCAACCGCGTCGTCCTGCTCCGTCACGGCGTCATCGCCCAGAACGGCACGCCGGCCCAGGTCATGGAC
Organism: Bifidobacterium sp.; assembly: GCF_022640935.1. Taxonomy (GTDB): domain Bacteria; phylum Actinomycetota; class Actinomycetes; order Actinomycetales; family Bifidobacteriaceae; genus Bifidobacterium. The sequence goes on along the minus strand of NZ_JALCCV010000015.1, from coordinate 32,197 downwards.
GAATCCCAAGACCCGGCGACCAAGGAGTTCTTCAGCCACTTCCGCGGCCTGTAATGATCAGTCTGTGGGCGACCTCGTGCGTTCCTTGCGTCTCGGCCCCTTATGATGCCTTGAAGGCCGTCAGCTGAGCTTGTTGTCGGCGAGCCACGCCTTGGCGATGACAGCTGGCGACTCCTGCTTGACGGTGCTGCGCACGTTGAGGGAGATCAGGCTCGTCGGCGTGAGTTTCGCGCTCACGGCATTGATCGCGGGAGCCACCTCAGCAGCAATGCTCTTGTTCACCAACGGCACCACGTTGGAGGCCAGAATCAGCGCCTTTGGATCCTTCAGCACCACCAGGTCACGGGTTTGAATATTCGGGTCAGCCGTGAACACATCGGCGACGTTGATGGTCCCCGCCACCAGATCCTCGACCGTTGTCTGCCCGGTCGCGGAGAAGTCGACGGAGACGCCGTAGGCCTCCTTCAGCCCTTTCGGACCATACGGCCTGTCTGCAAGCTCAGGCTGCCCGCCGAGAGTGAGCTTTTCACTCACCTTCGCCAGATCGGCGATAGAACTGAGCTGGTATTTGTCGGCGAAGGCCTTCGTGACCGTATAGGAATCCTGGTCAGTGGCCGAAGCCTGCTCAAGCACGGTGAGACTGCTGGGCAAAGCTTTCTTCAACGCCGCATAGACTTCCTCGGAGGAGCTCTCCGTAGCCTTGCTGTCGACGTATTGCAGCAGATTGCCGGTGTATTCGGGGAACAGGCTGATCGCTCCGCTTTCCACTTGGGGCATGTAGGCGTCGCGCTGTCCGATGCTGAACTGACGTTTGACGCTGAAGCCCTTGCCTTCGAGCGCCTGGGCGTAGATCTCCGCGATAATTTCATTGGAATAGTAAGCTTGCGATCCGATGACGATCGCGCCGGACGACGCGGTATCGCCAGTGCTGGGGTTGGAAAGCGGGTTGCCGGAGCCGCACGCAGCGAGCACGAGCATGGCTGAGGCGACGGCGACGGCCAGAACGGCGCGTAAACCGCGGAAACGTTGATGAAGCATGATTTCTTCTCTCTGTGTTTATTCCTTGCGTGTCTATATTCTTGCGTGTCTATTTCTTGCCGAATTGCCAGTTCTTGCTGAATTCCCTGTGACTGCTGAAGTGCCTGTGTTCCCGCCTCGAACAGTGACAGTCAAGTATATGGGACTTCGCTGAGACCTGAGCTTTCAAGCTGCTAGCGGATTATGAGGCGGGCCGCAGCACTCCTTTGGGGGCAACGGCGCGCTGAATGATGGCCAACAGCGCGTCAAGTGCCAGGGCGAGCAGGGCGACAACCAGCGAACCACCAAGCACCATGTCATAGCGTTGCAGGGCAATGCCGGTTATGATCGGCAGGCCAAGGCCGCCAAGATTGACGTAGGCCGCTATGGTGACCGTGGATACGACCTGAAGTACGGCTGACCGCAATCCACCCACCAGCAGCGGCAAGCCGAGCGGTATTTCGACTTTACGCAGGATCTGCCATTCCGACATGCCTGTGGCGCGCGCCGCATCGATGACGCTACGGTCAACCGCCTCGCACCCGGTATAGGCACCGGCCAGCAATGACGGAATCGCCAGCAGCACGAAGGTGATGCCCCCGGCTGCAGGTTTGCGCAGCACTCCCAGCAGGAGCACGAGCAGGATCAACAGCCCGAATGACGGGACGGCACGCGCCGCGCCGGAAATCGCCACTGCGATCTCACGTCCACGGCCCGTATGGCCGATCGCCCAGCCGGCCGGAATGGCTATGGCGGATGCAATGGCTATCGCCATGGCAGTGAGGTACAGCTGCTGGAACAGCAATAGCGACAGCGCATCGGCTCCCTGCCATTGAGCCGGCGCGAACAGCCAGGACATCGCATCGGATACCAGTTTCATCAGGCTTCCTCCGATGCTGCCGGCGCAGCTGCCAGCGTTCGCGAGGATTGGGAGGTTTGCAGTGTTCGCGGCACCGAGTTGTGCCTGTGGGTCCGGGCGCTCGAACTGTGCGTCCAGGGCATCACCAGTCTCCCGACGAACAGCAATGCCAGGTCAATCACGACGGCGATGGCCGCGACTGCGACTATTCCGGCGAGAACCTCTGCAATGATGCGCCGTTGCAGGCCGTCTGTGAACAGATAGCCGAGATTGGTGACACCGACCAGGATACCGACCGTAGCCAGCGATATCGTGCTGACGGCCGCGACACGCACGCCAGCGAGAATAACAGGGCCCGCCAAAGGCAAATCTACTGTCCAGAACCGGCGCGCGGAGCCATAGCCGAGCGCCGTGGCTGCTGCTCTGGCGCTGGCATCAACCGAATCAAGCCCCTCGACCACCGCCCGTACCATAATCGCGATCGCATACATGGTCAGCGCTACAACCAGGTTGATTTCACTCGTGGCGGGATACCCGAAGGCGACCGGAAGAATGAGCAGCAGCGCCAACGACGGGATCGTGTAGAGCACGCCGGTTGCGGTCAGGATCGTCGAGCGCAGCCGACGCACGCGCCAGGCCGCCCACCCCAGCGGCAATGAAAGCGCGAAGCCGAACACGATCGCAATGAGACTCTGCTGCAGATGCTCAACCGTCAACGACAAGATCAGCGCAAGATTATTCAGTGCCCAAGTCATGCAGCCGAACCGTCCTCGACCAGCACGCCGCGCGTACGACCGTTGCCGTCAACCAGCATCCGGCCGGTCCCTGTCTCGCGGATATGCAAGGCCCGGGAACCATGCTCCGCACCGATGAACTCAGCCACAAAATCATTGGCCGGATGACCGATGATCGCATTGGCGGACCCTACTTGTTCTATATGGGCCCCTGCGGTAAGAATTGCCACCTGGTCGCCAAGCAAAAACGCCTCGTCGATATCATGGGTGACGAATACGACCGTTTTCCCCAGCTCATGCTGCAGTCTCGAAAGCTCACGCTGTAGTTCGGCGCGCACGATCGGGTCCACCGCTCCGAACGGCTCATCCATCAACAGAATATCCGGGTCCGCGGCAAGTGCGCGGGCGACACCCACACGCTGTTGCTGACCGCCCGAAAGCTGACTCGGGTATCGCTCGGCAATGGCAGGGTCAAGACCGACCAAGTCCATCAGTTCCAATGCGCGAGCATGCGCCGCACGACGCGAGCTCCCTAGGAGCCTGGGCACCGTCGCGATATTGCGAGCGACTGTGAAATGGGGCAGCAACCCGGCGTTCTGCATGACGTAGCCGATGTGGCGGCGCAAGGTCACCGCCGGACGACCAGCCACATTGTCTCCATCGATCGACACGGTTCCGGAAGTCGGCTCCACCATCCTGTTGACCATGCGCAGCAGCGTCGTCTTGCCACACCCCGAAGAACCCACCAGCACGGTGAGTTTGCGGGAGGGAATAACCAGATTGAAATCCTTCACCGCCTCTGTACCGTCTGCGAATCGTTTGCTCACATGTGTGTATTCGATCACGCGACCCCTCCTCAACCGTTGGAACGTGAATCGTTCAATGCCACCGCCACGTCGAGAGACATGAACCACCTTCAACTCCCGTGCGCACTGTGCCCATGCACGCAATCCATACTGCACCGATCTCAGCAAGCATGTCTGGCCAACCCTATCCCCATCGCGTCCCGTCATCAACTTCTTCGCTAAGGGATGAGGCCTTCATGCCCGCCAGTACTGTGGAGACATATACGCCAATGCGCAATGCGCACCGACCCATGAACTCAACCGGGTTGACCGGCAAATTTCGGCGATCGCGCGTTTCTGCGCATCCGTTTGTGCGCTGGCATCACTCAGCCAAGACGCTGCGCACGGCTTGGCATCGCCTGCCCTGCCCGGCACGACAAAGGAGACATTATGGCATCAACGTTTACGACACCAACGAACAATCACGCATACGATTACGATCTGATCGTCATCGGGGCCGGACCGGTCGGCGAAAATGTAGCCGATTATGCAACGAAGCAGGGCGCCAAATCAGCGGTCGTCGAATCCGACCTGGTCGGCGGGGAATGCTCGTATTGGGCCTGCATGCCGTCGAAGGCGCTGTTGCGCAGTGCCGACGCGATCCGCGCTGCGCAACGCCTGCCAGGCGCGCGCGAGGCGGTCACCGGCGATATCGATGCCTCGGCTGTGCTGGGCAGACGTTCGTCGTTTACCAGCGAGTGGAAGGACGACGGCCAGGCAGCTTGGCTCGAATCGGCAGGCATCGAACTGATTCGTGGCTACGGTCGGCTGGCCGGTCCCCATCTCGTCACGGTCGGCGCACGTAGCTATACCGCAGAGGCCGTTGCACTGACGACCGGCTCTGTTCCGATAGTGCCGGATATCCCGGGCCTTGCGCATTCCAAACCGTGGGGCACGCGCGAGGCGACCAGCGCTGACCATATTCCCCCGCGGCTGATCGTGCTCGGCGGCGGACCGGCGGCGCTGGAGCTGGCGTTCGCGTTCTCCTCACTCGGCTCCAAGGTAACGGTTCTGGCCCGCAGCGTCCTATTGCGTCATGAGGAGCCCTTTGCCGGCGAATACCTCACAACGACGATGGAGAACAACGGCATTGACGTGCGTTGCGGCACTACGCCGGTACAAGTCGACCGGAACGCCGACAACGTGGTCACCGCAACGCTGGACGATGGCGCGCGCATCGCGGCCGAAGAGATCCTGGTGGCGGCCGGGCGTCGGCCGAATACGGACGACATCGGCCTTGACAGCGTCCATCTCGGCGCGAAGCTGACGGTGGATGACACGATGCTGGTCCAGGGCACCGACTGGCTGTACGCGGTCGGCGACGTGAACGGACGAGCGCTGCTCACGCATCAGGGGAAATACCAGGCACGGGCTGCCGGCGAGGCCATTGCGGCTCGCATCCAGCGCCGCCCGGTGCTGGACAAGCCATGGGGCCGGCATGTTGCCACGGCCGACCATGTGGCCGTTCCCCATGTGGTGTTCACCGATCCGCAAATCGCACGCGTCGGACTCACCGAGGCCCAGGCGCGCGACAGAGGGCTGCCCATACGCGCGGTCGAGTACGATCTTGGTGCCGTGGCCGGCGCCTCCCTGCACGCCGACGGGTATACCGGACGCGCGAAGATCGTCGTCGACGAGAAACGCCATGTGATTGTCGGCGCGACCTTCGTCGGTCAGGACGTCGCTGAATTGCTGCAATCCGCGACGATTGCGATTGTAGGCGAGGTCACGATTGACAGATTGTGGCATGCCGTCCCCGCGTACCCAACGATCAGCGAGATCTGGCTGCGGCTGCTCGAGGCCTACGGGCGGTAATCGCGTTCAATTCGGTGCGGTTGCTGCAACACGTGGCACTCGGGCTTGGCCAGGGCTTGGTTTCGTGCAGCCTTCCGCACTGGTTCTGCTGCTGTTCACTCGAACTTCATTGTTGCGATCCTGGCGAGATAGCGTTCGCGCTGCTGGGGCGTGGACGCGGTAATACCGCCAAAGTTGATCCAGCGGCGGTGCTGCATGCCGAGCTGCTTGAGCGTCTGGTTGATGAAGATCCTGCTGACACCATCACCAAGGAACAGCCGGAAAAAGAGAGTCGGCGAGGTGGATGTGGTGAGCACATAGGTGTGCTTGATGTTGGTCAGCTCGCCTTGGACGCCGAACCGGCCTATCGTATGGCTCAGTCCTTCGCCTTCCTTCATCACCTTGTCGATGAAGCCCTTGAGCATGCCGGGGATCGAATTCCACCAGATCGGCGTGATGAACACCGCCGTGTCGGCCGTACGCAGCATATCCAGGTATATGTACGCCTTGGGGTCGTGTGTATTGCCATCGTGGAACAGTCGCAGCTCCTCGGCATCGTAGGCTGGGTTGAAACCTTCGGCATGCAGATCGATGACATGTGCCCTGTGACCCTGTCTGTTCATGTTTTCGACGGCGGTGCACATCACGGCATGGTTGAAGCTGCGTTCATATGGGTGGCAATAGACGATAACGACGTTGCTCATGGTAGCTCCCAGGCTGCGGTTGTTGGTTTGCGAATGGAGGAAACGTTGGGGCACTGGCGAGACATCTGGCTGTGCGTATGCCCAACTGGTGACGGTGAAGGTGCCGAAGGCCCCGGCAATGGTTCGCTAAGCAGACTCAGCAACGTTTCGCGGAGCATGCTTGCGCTGTAGCCGGCGACACCGCGCATGACGAGGTTGCCGTAGCCCTGGATGAAAGCCCAAATCTGCACGAACAGCCGATTCGGGTTGGCAGTCGTACTGTATTGTTCGCACAATCGGGTGCATATGCCAAGCAAAGTGGTGAGGAATCGCGGCTGCTCAACTTCACCGAACTGCTGCGTTGCCGTATTGTAGAGCGGCCCGAAAAACAGGAATTCAACGCCATGCGGATCGTCCCGCATCAATTGCAGCAGCCGGTTTGCGATGGCCAAAAGAGTTTCGACATCATGGCCTGCATTGTCCGAGCCAGTCTCTGCCGGCACAACGATGCCGTCGACAATCCGGGACATTTCATAGCCAGCGGCGTTCAACAGCTCTTCCTTCGACGCGAAATGCCGATACACCGAACCGGTTGTCAGCTCAAGTTCCCCCGCCAGCGTGCGCAACGATACCTGCTCGTACCCGTGCTCACGTATATCGCGCACCGTTTGGTCGACGATACGCTGGCGAGTCTTGTCTCCGCGGGAAGCCATGGGTGCCTCCATCGATAACACCATGATATGATAACACTGTTATCATATCATGGTTCATACTCCTTGCACACTTGTTCTTGTATGTATTGACTGAGGCGGTCATGCGGCTGACAGACGATATGAATTCAGCTCACACGCCTAATGGCGCATACCCTCATCTGCCGCGGCAAACAGTTTCGCATACGTGCCATTCAGCGCCAGCAATTCCTCGTGTGTGCCCTGTTCGACGATGCGGCCATGATCAAACACCAGAATGAGGTCAGCGGCCAGCACGATGGGGAATCGATGGGTAACGAAAAAGGTGATGCCGCCCTTTGCAAGATCGGCTCCGAGGATGACGGAACGCAGCTTCTCCTCCGCTTTCGCATCGAGTGCGCTGGATGCTTCGTCGAAGACTCGAACGCCGACTGGGTCAAACACCGTTGCAGCCGGAGACGTTGACGCTGCTGCCTGTATGCACTGTTGCGGGAAGCCCGCCTGTTTCGCCCGATACATACACGAGAGCAGCGAGGGAAATATTGCGCGTCCAATCGCCAGCCGCTGCCACTGCCCGCCGGACAGGCCATGGGAGGACGAGAAGCGAGTTCCCACCAAAGTGCTGGCCTGCTGTGGCAGGGCGGCAACCGCTTGACCGAGCTGAACCCGAATGAGAGCCGTGTCAACAGCCTGTGCAAGCATGCCACAGCGTTCATGGCTGGGGCTGTGGAGCGCACGTTGCGCATCGAGTGCTGCGAAAGTGACGTTATCCTCCACAGTCGTCTCATACCGTACATAGTCCTGGAACACCGCGGAAGCCGTCACGTGGCCGGTCTGCATACCGATTTGAGACCCCGATCGCACAGGAAAAGACTGTGGCGCCAGGTTGCCGTGTTCGTCGCGCCACTGCACGTATCCCCGCTGGCAGCGACGCAGACCCAGCACGATATCCAGGAACGTGGTCTTCCCTGAGCCATTCTGCCCGACCAACGCCACCCGCTGCCCGGCGCCGATACGAGTGCTCACCCCGGTAAGTGCGGCGTCGGCGGCTCCGGGATAACGGTACTCGATGTTCGATACCACCAGGCTGGCGGGAACGAATGGCTTTGACAAGTCCGCATTGCCATCTGCTCCCAGGGGGTGCCGCTGCGTCTCGTTGGCTCTGGTGCTGGCCGTCTGCGTGGCCTGATGCCCCATATGCTGAGCAGCATAGCGCCGCAGCCAGAGCACTCTTTTTGCCGGTCGCGCCGAACGATACAGGCGCTGCACGGCACTCGGCCCCTGTTGCGCCGCGCCAAGGAGACGGGTGACCATGAACAGCGCGCCAACCACAACACCGGGAGCCAGCTGCCCCTGTCCAGCCTGCCAGACCAGCCACAGCAGGACACCGCCGGCAGTCAACTGGATCAACAGATCCGGGCCGAGGAAGGCCAGCGACCTGCGGCGAGCCGACTGGTTCAACGGCCGACGCCATGCTGTCAGCAAAGGACCGATCCTGCTGCTGAGAAAGTCCTGTGCCTGCCACAGCTTCATCTCATCGTGAGTTTGCGGCTCGATAAGCGTCTTCATCAAGGCATCCTTGCGTTCACCGAGAGGAGCCGAGGCGTCTTCAGCGTCGCCATCCCACTGATCCGCCTTCTTCTCGAGCAGCAGCGACGGGATGGCCGCGAGCGGGATCAGCATGAGCCAAGGGCTGAGCAGCAGACCTGCGATAATGGAAACCCCCATCTCCACCAAGCCTCTGGCGGCTATCAGCCAGCCGTTGACGGTCCGTCCCAACTCCGACGACCGCTCGGCCACAGCCTGCGCATTCACTCGAAATGCCATGGTCTCGAGGTCATCAAGAACATGAATGCGTCCGACGAGCCCAGCAATCTCAAGGTCGTACACATGTCCGACGGTCCTCATCAAGGTCACGCGGCTGTTCGTGCCCAGGGTGGAAGCCCAGATATCAGCGGTAACCAACACCACCAGCAGGCACAGCACAGTCCACGATATCTCATGTGCGGGCCCCGTCAGCCCATTGAGCAACAAGGCAATCACCCATGGTACGAGCGCGTTGGCCGCTGCGGCGCCGATTTCGGCCAGGCTGCCGACCAGCGCCATCGGGCAGTGCTGCCGGACGACCCTGAGAACGTCGCTGACCGCCGCAAGACTGCTGATGTGTTCGAAATCAGGTTTGCCTGGTTTGCTCATCATGAGTTCCCTTCCACGTCGCTGTCAGCCTGCGCCATGCTGCGCCGCTGCCGTTCATAGAGATCCCTGTACAGCGCGCACTGCTTCATAAGTCGACTGTGAGGACCGTCGCCAATGATCCGCCCGCCATCAAGCACAATAATTCGATCGACATCGGTAATGCTGGTGATCTTATGGGTGACCAACACCGTGGTCAGCCCTTGGGTCAGCCGTCTGAAATCATCGAAGAATGTCTTCTCGGTCAGAGGATCGACTGCAGCCGTCGGCTCATCAAGGAGCACCACGCCGTCGCTCGGTGAGGATTGGCGAGCGTGGGCCAGGCAACGAGCCAGCGCCACCCGCTGCCACTGCCCGCCGGAGAGCCCCGGATCTTCGCCAACCATGGACCGTCTGGCCAGCAGCTGCCCATCGACAGCCGCGTCCTCGGCGGCCCATGCGACATCGGGCAGCCCCAGACCAATGTTGTCTCCAACCGGCAGGGGAAAACGCGCAGGACTCTGGAACACGGCGGACACAGCCCAACTCCTGCCCTCCTGCATCCCCGAGATACGCACCTGCCCGCAATCCGGCTCCGCCAAACCTGCCAGCAGCCGGATCAGCGTGCTTTTCCCTGACCCATTGACGCCGACGATCGCGGTTACGGTTCCGCGCCTTAACCTGAAATTGACATCGGACAGCGCTGCGGGCAACGTGTCGGCATACGAGAACGTCACGTGATTGAGCTCAACCGCGACTCGATCATCGAGGTTCGCCCGTTGGCCTGATGTAGTCTCCAAAGCGGTCGTTTCGGAGGACCTTGGCTCCGGCGTCGAGTCAATCGAAGAATGCAGCGCAGCTAGCTCGCACACGACTTGCATGCACTGCGCACGGCCAATGGCGGCATCACCGATCATGCCGAATCCGTTGAGATTGATCAACGCGCCGACACAACTCACGAATGCGCCGACGCCTAGGGCCCCTGACACCACCTGGTTGGCCAGCAGCATCAGGGAAACAGCATACGCGAGCACCAACAGGATCGAGACCACATAGACCGGGGCCGCACGATGGCGAAACGACCGTGTGGACAATGCCATGAATGATTTCCATGCGCGGTGCGAACGTGCGGCAAACTCGCCGCCGAGCCCAAACAACCGCGCCTCGCGTCGCGCTCGCACATCGAACGACAGCGAACGCCAATACTCACTGATGTCGCCATCCTCTCCAGTGCCCTCCGTCACCGCGCGCAGCCATCGAGTGCCCAACGCACCCACCAGCAGATACAGCAATCCAACCACCGTTGTCATAACCGCTAGATGCGGCACCACGATGGCGAACGAAGCCAGTGCCACACAACGCATGTACACAATAGTGAGCTCGCCTTCGAGACTGTTGACCACCATACTGTCGGTAATCTCTCCATACAGCCTGTTCAGCCGCAACCGACGTTCACGCCCGCCCATGGTGAGATCCGCCAATGCCGCATGCAGGAAATCCCGGTGCATGGCGACGGCGAGATGTGACGAGGCACTGACGGTGGCACTGGCACCGAAACGGCTGCACAGAGCACCAACCACCGTGGCCAGAACCAACGCTCCCGCCCACATCAGTGCATCGCCGCCGTATTGTGATATCACCGAAGCAACCATATTGCCCAGCAGCCACGGCGTCACACCAACGATAACTGCCTCCAGCACGGTCAGGCAGCAGGCCAGCCAACCCACCACGCCCCAATGGGCACACTCATAGCGCAGCCAATGGTACGAATCACGAATCGTTTGCCACATACCCCTGGGCCACGCCCGCCATGATCGCCACATATCTCCCCCTGCCCCTCACCAACTCTCCCGCCAAGGAAATGCAGACAACACTTTCACGACGAGAATACGTACCCAACCGTCTCAGACAAGACCAGCGTGAGCTAGCCGGTCGACACAATCATAGATACGGCTCCCTAACAACTGGTAGCTACGTGATAGCGTATCGTACCGAGCTGGAGGATTAGACCTAACACGAAGGGCCTGTGTCGCCTTGCGCCCATAAATCTCGCATGCTAATGACGCAATGCGGCGGGCACTTGCATATCGCCCCTGAGAAATCAAAGCCCGTACTGAACGATCCGCAATTTGTAATCCGCCCCGCTCATCAAGAGTTAATAAGTCAAGAAAAGTGGTCCAAATTAAAGGTGTATTAGAATTTGAAAATATAAAACGTTGAGATTTTAGTATACTCTTAGTTTCCTGCACTTCTTTCATCTGAAGCGAATTATGAATCCGACGTAACCACAGCATATGACACCTTTCCAAAAACATCATCTCAGTACCTGTAGGTTTCTGTAAAGCGTTTCTATCTTTCCAGATCGAATTTGGAGCACCATGATCACTGAGAAATTCTAGAGGGAAAAAACATCCACCATATACAATTTTAGGCATTTTAATCAAACACTGTTCTGACCATTTTTTTGCAATATAATCTCCTCGTACACTCTGGCATCGAAGACCATCCCAGACGGTAGCAATGCACAAAACATATCTCACCTGTTTTTGCATTTGCGAAGTTAATGATTCGTATTTGAACGGAACCATATTCTCAATCCACGTAACATCACTTGCCCCGGATGAGAATTGAAAGAGTCGTTCAAATATTGCCGCGGCAGTATTCGAATCTAGCCTGCTAAGTAAACGACAATAATTAATAAAACTTTCAATAGCGTAATCAGATAATACTGGAGCATGACTAGCAACGGCTTTAGAAATTGGCAATCTAAAGGACAGCACCTTTGCTGCTAATTCGATTTGACCTGATAAAACACAAGCCAAACTAAGATTGTTGATATGTCCAAATAACTCTCTAACAAACAATTGATTGTTAATCTTATCCGATAACGGTTCATGGAGATGAACTAATTCATTCGCGTTATGTTGGTTAACCTCCCAATCGCAAAGAAACAACGGCATTATGCCTTCTTCCCAAAAGCCACTACTGCAGTCGCAAAACGACTGTCACCAACAGGAATAATTCTTTTGAAAGTATTATTGTCAATTGCAGTCGATAGCCATGCGCTAATAGCATAGTCCTCGAAATGAAGAATCACATTTTCAAGGGCGTGACCGACATCCTCGTATACATCTGTGTATCCTCGAGGATTTCTGTATTTCCAAGCAATTCGTTCAGAAAGACAGATAGTTAAGAGCATGAAGGCACTATGCGTCATCCCCTGTCTACCTGTAAGATCTTCTAAATCATCAAGATTATATGACAAGTTCAGCTGTAAAAAGTTGTCGTTTTCATCATCATAGAGATAAATGCCTGCATCAATACCAGTAACATTAAAAATAATTACTAATAGTTCATGCTCATGCCTTGCACCTGACGATGGATACCCTTTTAACGGTAGTTCGCCGAAAAAACCAGAATTCACGTATTGCGAAACTCCAAAAGTGGTAGAAACCACCTCTGACAAGACAACACCTGAAATAGGCTCGGAAGAAAAGCGACGAACCGTTCTTCTACGTGAAATCACCTCTCCAACAGGCGACTTCACCTCTTCATGCGGTAAACAGACTGATCTTGTATATTCTAATTCATCACGAAGACTAACCCGAGGTGGGGCATCAGACATTCCAATTTTTTGCAAATCGATTTCAATTGGGTCTGAAAGAAACCTTGTATGCATAGCAGCATAATGGAATAATTGAGTTTCAAAACCCCAATAATTCCAAGGCATCGGCTTTTCCACTGATTTAACAAATACATTTCGCCGAATCAAAACCTCAACAAAATCTGGAACCCCTATATTTGGTTCAATAGAAATACATAATTCGTTATAACGACTTTTTTTTAAATTTTTATACATCCATTCGAATGCTTCCCAACTTAAATTTGCTACATAGTTCCACTCCGGATTACGAATTTCAATATTTTCATTTTTCAGAAGAAAATATGAAGAGCTATTCAAAAAATAAATCATTTTACATTGCCTTGACCAATTGTCTAGCAGCAAGCGAAACTCTTTGAGCTATGTTTGTCTTAAACGAAGGGCATGGATTTTTCCTGCCAAGCGAACATCCTCCGGCACAAACAGGAAGAAGCGCACACTCAAAGCAACGAGACTCATGCAATGACATCTTTCGAAGCCAGTTGTCATTTATTATTTTATCGACCGGCCTAAAGTCTGACTTTGCTGGAATATTCCCAAGCCTATGTAACGCTTCTGTTTTGGTTAGTGGATATTCCGGACATGAAAAAACAGTTCCAAATGAGTCAATACACTCTCCTCCTCGACGAAGTGCTACACACGGAAGCGTTTCTCCTGACGAAAGTAAATCCATAGAGAAACCAAGATCCGTAGCCTGTTTAAGCCAAGCAATTTCTTGGCTCTCATACCATTTATGGGAATTCGAACTCTCATTACCAGCCCATTCGTGAACTGGGGCTATATCGAGAATCACTCGATCGCAATTTGTTAATCCCATTTCTGCAAGAGTATTCAAATATTCTGAAATATGTGGAGATAGTTGAGGTGTAACATTAGTCCGAAGCACCCACTGAATTGGATTTTCTTCCCTAATTGCATTTGAGACAACATCAAGAATACGTTCAAAACTATGTCCGCCAGTTTTGAGATGTCGGCTCAAATCATGCTGCTCGGCCGGCCCATCTAGGGTGACACAAATCGAATTTACATGAGCTGTTCTGCTCAGTTCATTCACACGACGTGAAGTCATCAAAGATCCATTTGTTGTAACTGAAGATGAGTAATCGATACCGGTTTCTCTACATATTTCGTACAATCGAGAGCCCATTTGGATAATATGCCTATATCCAAGCAGCGGCTCACCCCCGAACCATTTTACTGTAATTGACCTTGTATTCTTTGAGGTAGTAACATTTTCAATTCTCCTCATGACCTTGGTTTCCCAATCGCTAATTCCTTTTACACGTTTGTGAATTTGGCCACAATAGCTACAGTCCATATTACAATCCGAACAAACGAACAGCACAAACGTTCGACGAGAAGCGTCAAGATTATCCCGTTTAAAAGAATCTCTTACTCGAATCCGATCTTTCACAGGGTCATTAGTCAGCAGACCCATAGATAAGAATTTTGATATTTGCGCTTGACTTGCGAAATGACCTGAAAGTAACTCTCCTTTAGCCTTTTCTGTCAATAAGAACAGTTGATTTAGATCAGTCTGATACACCGGCCATAATTGCTGTTTATTAAAGAGAACTGTCTTCTCTCCCCATATTATAAAAGGTGAAGAGAAGACGGTTTTATATGATACTGAGGGCATTATTCTATCTCACTCGCATACATTCACCCTATTTTTGGCAAACGACAAAGCATCCTTCAAAGGAACAACAACCACCTCTTCTTCTTCGTTCTCCCCCTTTACTTGGTTATTGCTTGATTCAACTACTGTAGAATCGGAAGATTTCTTTTCCATTTTTTACTCCTTAATAATAATGATACGATTATATTAATTTACTTCGCAGGTATCTCTCTCATTAATAGATTGATTTACCTGTTTTAGAAGATAGCACTTTTACTGAATTTAACAGATGTCTAATGTCTCTAATTTGTTAACAATATAGTAAAACTAGATATTACAAATCGTGCGAATAGACAGTGCCCAATGATTTGCTCGTTTCTTTCGCGGCATCGGTGGCTTCGTTTAGTTCGCCTTGTTCTAGCAGCTTTGCAAAGCTGAAACGCATCAAGATGACAAGTCAACAACACACAGGACGCAAAACAAAAAGCACCAAGCCACCACAACTACTACGACTAATCAATGACGAATGAGATCAACGAGATAAAAAAGGCATGGGACCAAGACATTAAGCGACCTGGCATCAGCCCTGCTGCTTCGTCAGTGTCAGCGTGTCCTCGACATCACGAGCGAGCGCCGCCTTGAGTTCGTCAACGCCGTCAAACTTGATCTGTGGACGTAGGAAACCGGCGAATTCGATACGCAGCTTATGCCCATACAGATCGAGATGCCTGTCTGTTATGGCGTAGGATTCCACCACGCGCGCGTTGAGGCCGGTGGTCTCGCTGAATGTCGGCTTCGTGCCGATGGATATCGCTGCGGGCCAACGCCATGTCGAGCGCGCAGCCAAACGCATTTCTTCGCTCGGCGCCACGGAATCATCGGGTTGCTGGGGCTCGCCCAAATCGATCAGCCACCCGGCATATACGCCATCGACGGGAAGGTAGCCTTCAATGGTCTGCCCGAGATTCGCCGTAGGAAATCCGATACGGTCGACACCGCTGTTCTCGCCATGCACCACAATACCTTCGATGCCATAGGAGCACCCAAGAATTCTGCCGGCGTCCCGGACACGCCCCTGCGACAGCAGGTAGCGCACGTTCGAGGAGCTCCATACGCGGACTTTGCGGCCTTGGTGCTCCTTGCTCCATGCGCGCAGCTCGGCTTTGGTCATGCCTTCGGCCGGGTCGACGGGCTCTCCGGGCTCCACCGGCGCCTGCGGGACGATGGTTGCCGGGATCCGCACATAGCCGGGGCCTCGATCATCGACGACATCGAGTTCGAACACGCCAGTGGCCTGCGCAAGGTTCTCGATGGCTTTGACGTCACCGGTCCGGTTCGCGCCCATGGCCGCATCCGCGCCCAGCACGATCGTGCGCATGCCGAGTTTGCCGACCAGCTGGCCGAGGAAGAACCGGAAGGATTTCGCCGCGAACGCCAACGAGTAGCGCACGACCAGCACATGATCGACGCCGAGCTCGCGCATCACCCGTATGCGCTGGTTGGCTGAGGTCAGCGCATCGGAGTCGCGGAAGTCGGGACCGGGCTCGCTGTTATAATGGGCCGCCGCATAACGGTGAACCACGCTGGGACGCGGATCGAACATGATGGCCACGGAGAAGGATCCGGTCGCCTTGGCCAGTTCCACCACCCGCTCGATCACCGCGCGATGCCCCCGATGCATGCCGTCGAAACCGCCGACCGTGACCACGGACTTCTTGGATGTGCTCAACGTGGGCCAGTCGACCAGACCATTCTCATCGGGTGTTAAAAAGGTGATATTCATAGTTCCTCATCGTGTCTTGTTACGGCGTTAACAATACCAGCGAATCAATCGGCGGGGAAGACGACCACAGGCTTGGCGAGGCCCGTGCCGGCGTCGCCGCCGGCATCCACCGGTTCGAGGAGCGCTATCACTTCGCCGCTCGATGGCACGTACGCTGCAGTCGTCGACTCGACGCGCACCGCGATGCGTCTGCCGAAGCGCAGATCGCGCGCCAGCTCCTGCGTTATCGCGATAGTCGGCAGGGCAGCCCGCGCGGCCTCGAGCATCGGCATCGCGCAGGAACGCAACCCGTCCGCATCGCAGTCGAGCACAGCCTTATTGCGCGTCACCTCGTTGCCCTCGCGATTGGTGTAGGTCCTAGGCACAGTGCGGGCGGACACAACGTTCGGTGCAGCGACCTGAAACCTGCCGACGCGGATGCGGCGCAAAGCCGTCAAGTACCCGCCGACGCCGAGCTCGCGCCCAAGATCGCGGGCCAGAGCGCGGATATATGTGCCAGCCGAGCAGGTCACCCGCACGTCGAGATCGATCAGGTTGCCGCTCGCCGTTTCCTCGGTTTCTGGTTCCGTTGCCGGCTGCGCCCGGAAAACCGCGTTGGAAGCCATGCCAGGCATCTCATTGCCTATGCCATGTTCAGGAGCCTCGTTCGAGGCCATGCCGGATGCCGTGTTGGGAAGCGAATGAGAATCTGGACGTGAATTCGTGCCGGGCACACGCCGCATGGCGAGGACATCGAAAGCGCTGACAGTGATCGGGCGGGCGTGCAGCTTGACGTCCATACCTTGCCGGGCAAGGTCGTAGGCGCGCCTGCCGTCGATTTTGATGGCAGAGTATGCGCTCGGCACCTGGTCGATCACCCCGAGCAAATGCTCCCGGATGGTCTGTTCCACCGTTGCCTGGTCGATCACGTCGCAGTCAGCCACAGGACTCGTCGCAATCGGTTCGCCTTCGGCGTCATCGGTGGTCGTTGCCATGCCGAGCCTGATCGTCGCCTCGTAGGTCTTGTCATGCTCCACGATGACATTGAGCAGCCGCGTGGCATGGCCGAATCCGACGATCAGCGCGCCGGTAGCCATCGGGTCAAGCGTTCCGGCATGCCCGACCCGCTTGATATGCAGGATCGAACGCACCGCTGCCACCACATCGTGGCTGGTCACACCCTTCGGCTTGTCGATGACAAGCAGCCCTGAATCAGCCCGAGATGTTGGCGTCATCGCGCGGCTGACGCCTCGTGAGCAGAGACGTCGGCACCGGAAACCGCCTCGGAACCGACTACGCCAGAATCGGCGCCCCAGTCGCTGAAACCATCAGCGTCGCCGGATTCGTCATCGATTCCGCCGGTTCCTGCCTCGTCTTCCGATTCGTCATCCGGCTCATCGTCATGCCAATAGGGATCTTCGTCTCCGGCATACTGTGCGTTGGCGCGCGACTTGGCGAGCTCCTCATCGCGTTTGCGCGCAGTGATGAGAATGTCTTCGATCTCATGCGCCTCGCTGGGCACTTCGTCGTAGATGAATTGCACCTCCGGCGTAAGCCGCAACCCGGCCTTGGCGCCGACGGCGGCGCGCAATCGCCCTTTCGCCTGCCGCAATGCCTGGGTAGCGCGCTTGCGCTCACCTTGTTCCTTGCCCTCATCGCCCAGCTGGGTCCAGTAGACGCGCGCGATTTGCAAGTCGTTGGTGACACGCACCTCGGTGATGGTCACATTGGCCAGGCGCTGATCATGCAGCTGCGTCTCGATGGCAGCGGCGATGACTCGCTGGACGAGTTTGGCTACCCGCGCCGCGCGCGGATTAGTTCCCGCCATAAGAAGCTCCCTATATTGTCTGTGAAAATTGTGCGATAAGAACGAAAGATGAGCTCTGCCGGAAAAGTAAGTAGGCGTTGCCAGACTGCATGGCCGTCCGAACGGCCTTGGAATGTGCCGGGCAATGCCTTTTCTTTTCCGGCAGAGCGTCCTCCGCTACGCGGCCTCGCAGCCTTAGCCGCTGCTCACTTCGCCTACGGACAACCCACGGGGCTACCCGCCTAACGGCCCAGCATGCCCAGCAGCATCCCTCCCTTTCAACACAGCGGATGCACTCTACTGCCGTTCGATCTCGCGCATCTCAAAGGTTTCGATGATGTCGCCCATCTCAATGTCGTTGAACGTGCCGAGATTGATGCCGGCCTCGAAGCCTTCCTTGACCGACTGCACGTCGTCTTTGAAGCGACGCAGCGAGGAGATCTCCAAGTCGTTGACCGTGGCGACGCCGTTGCGCAGGATGCGGCACTTCGTGCCGCGCTTGACTTCGCCATCCTGCACCAGGACGCCGGCGATATTGCCGAACTTGGAGGAACGGAAGATCTCGCGGATCTCGGAATGCGAGGTCGTGACCTCCTCATACTCCGGCTTGAGCATACCCTTGAGCGCGGCCTCGATGTCTTCGATGGCCTTGTAGATGATCGAGTAATACTTGATCTCCACGCCTTCGCGTTCGGCCAGATCGGCGACCTGGCGGTTCGGGCGCACATTGAAGCCGATGATGACGGCCTTGTCGACGGTCGCCAGGTTGACGTCATTCTGCGTGATCGCGCCGACGCCGCGGTGGATGACCTGGATGCCGACCTCTTCGGAGACTTCGATCTTCATCAGAGAGTCTTCCAGCGCCTCGACGGAACCGGAGGAGTCGCCCTTGATGACAATGTTGAGCATATCCACCTCGGACTTGGCGAACTGCTCCTTGAGGCCCTCGAGAGAGACGATCTTGCGACGCTTGGCCAGCTGCGCCGCGCGTTCGCTCGTCTGGCGCTTTTCGGCGATCTGACGTGCGGTACGGTCGTCCGACGCCACCAGGAACAGGTCTCCTGCCGTGGGCACGGAGGTGAGTCCCAGCACCTGAACTGGCGTGGACGGCGCAGCCTCGGACATCTGCGTGCCGTTTTCGTCCATCATCGCGCGGACGCGACCGTAGGAGGTGCCTGCCACGATGGCGTCGCCGACATGCAGCGTGCCGGACTGTACCAGCACGGTCGCCACAGCGCCGCGGCCCTTGTCGAGGCGGGCCTCGACGGTGGCTCCGCGCGCGTCCATATCCGGGTTCGCCTGCAAGTCGAGCTCGGCGTCCGCCGTAAGCACCACGGCCTCGAGCAGCTTGTCGACGTTCGTACCCAGTTTGGCCGAAATGTCGACGAACATGGTGTTGCCGCCGTATTCCTCGGGCACGAGGCTGAATTCGGTGAGCTGGCCCCGCACCTTCTCGGGGTTGGCGCCGGGCACATCAATCTTGTTGACCGCGACGACGATCGGCACATTGGCAGCCTGCGCATGGTTGATGGCCTCGACGGTCTGCGGCATCACGCCGTCATCCGCCGCCACGACCAGCACTGCGATATCGGTCAGTTCGGCGCCACGCGCACGCATGGCGGTGAAGGCTTCATGGCCAGGGGTATCGAGGAAAGTGATCTTGCGTTCCTCGTCCTCGACTTTGACGGTGACCTGATAGGCGCCGATGCGCTGGGTGATGCCGCCGGCCTCGCGTTCGACGACCTTGGTTTTGCGGATCGTGTCGAGCAGCCGGGTCTTGCCGTGGTCGACATGGCCCATGACGGTGACGACCGGCGGGCGGGGCTGCAAATCCTCGTCGCTCTGCTGTTCTTCATCGTCCAAGTTGATGTCGAACTGCTGCAGCAGCTCCTTGTCCTCTTCTTCGGCCGAGACGATCTGGATGTTCCAGCCGATTTCCTCGCCCAGAATCTGGAAAGTGGCCTCGTCCAAGGACTGGGTGGCCGTAGCCATTTCGCCCAAGTGGAAGAGCACAGTCACCAAAGCGGCCGGGTTGACGTTGATCTTCTCCGCGAGATCAGAGAGCGTAGCGCCCTGACGCAGACGGACGATTTGTCCGTGGCCTGCCGGTATGCGCACGCCGCCGATGACCGGCGCTTTGATCTCTTCGAAATCATGACGTTTCGCGAGACGGTTTTTGCGCGACTTGGAGGAACGGCCTCCTTGACGCCCGAATGCGCCCGCGGTGCCGCCGCGCCCGCGGCCACCGCCGCGCGAAGGACCGCTGCTGTTGCCGGAAGCCCCTTGGAAGCCTCCCTGAGTGCCCGCTCCGAAACGGCTGCCACCGCGTCCGCCCTGCCCTGCTGACGTGCCGCCGGCCTGCCCGGGGCGATTGTGCCCCCACTGCCCTGGCCTTGCGCCTTGGGTTCCTGCGCCTTGCCCTGGCCGGCCTCTGAAGCCGCCACGTCCGCCCTGTCCCGGGCGGCCCTTGCCACGGCCGCTGTTGACTGTGGGGCGGGCCATCGGATGCGGACGCGGGATGTCGCCTGGCGTAGGCGTATGCATGCCTTGCTTGCGGCTGAAGGGATTGTTGCCAGGGCGCGGCCCGGAAGTATGCGGGCGCGGCTGCGCCGTTGGGCTGCCGCCCTGCGGATTGCGGGGCGCGGAATTGTGTGATGCCGAATTGCGCGCCGCTGGATTGGCAGGACGCGGTTCGTTGCCGCGACGCCGATCCGGACGCTGCTGACCGCGATCACGATCCCGATCCCGGTCATGCGATTCCATACGGTGGGAGCCTTGGCCTTGCCGTTGCGGCATGCCATGCGCCGCGGGTTTAGGCGCACCGGGCCTGGCCGATGATCTCGGCCGAGCGGTCTCGCCGCGCTCTTGGCTGCGACCCTGCGGGGTCGGGCTCGCAGACGAGCTGCGCGCCGCGTTCCTGCTCGTATTGGCAGTGTTGGGCGTTGCGCCCTTGGATGCGCCGGCGCCCGGTTTACGGGTATCGGTCTTCTGCGGTTCAGACCCCGCAAAAGCGTTCTTCAATCGGCGCACGACCGGGGCCTCGACCGTCGATGAGGCGGATTTGACAAACTCACCCATATCCTTGAGTTTCTCAAGGACCGCCTTGCTGTCGACGCCAAAGTCTTTGGCCAATTCATATACGCGCTGTTTTGCCACTCAGTTTTCTCCTAATTCCAGTGACCGCGCGTACATGCGCGGTCAGCTTTCGATGACGGCGAGCCTACTCTGTTTCATCGTGCGACCATGATTGTGTTACCTCGTCTCCATGCCACAAGACGCATGCGGTGTGCATGCGCTCGCGAATTACCGCATTCAGCATACTCGAGATGCTGGATTGCGTCCATTGCCAGGCCTGTCAATGCGTTACAAGCGTATTGTTCAGCGCCCTGTCCCCGTGCGTCTCACGCCTGCTCTTGCGGCTTCTGCTGCTCGGCGCCCTGCGTGGCCTTCTGCTCGGCGGCCAGCTTCGCCGCATGGGCTTCGCTGGATTCGATGCCAATCTTCCAACCAGTGAGCTTGGCGGCAAGCCGGGCGTTCTGCCCTTCTTTGCCGATGGCCAGCGAAAGCTGATCGTCATGGATATACGCGATGGCGGTCTTGCTCTTGTCACTGACGACCTGCACGCCGGTGGCTATCGCCGGCGAAAGTGCGGAAGCGACGAACTGCGCCGGGTCCTTGGACCAATCGACGATATCGATCTTCTCCGGCCCCAGGTTCTCCATGACCGCGCGCACGCGCGCGCCTCCCGGCCCGATCAGCGCGCCCTTGGGGTTGACGCCTTCGGTGTTCGCATGCACGGCGATTTTGGTGCGGGCGCCGGCTTCGCGCGCGATGGCCATGATCGATACGGCTCCCGAGACCAGCTCGGGGACTTCACGTTCGAACAGCCGACGCACCAGTTCGGGGTGCGAACGCGAGACAATGATCTCGGGGCCTTTGAGCCCGCGCGCCACATTGACGACGTAGACGCGAATGCGATCGCCATGGCGGTAACGCTCGCCCGGCACCTGCTCGCGTCTGGGCAGAATAGCCTCCACCTCGCCCACGGCGACATGAACATTGGCCGGGTCCTTGGCGTCCTGTTGCACGACACCAGTGATGAGGTTGCCACGCTGGCCCGAGAAGGCACCAAAGATCTTCTCGTCTTCCGCGCTGCGGAACAGCTGGGTGATGACCTGGCGGGCCGTGGCGGCTGCCAAGCGCCCGAATCCCTTGGGCGTGTCGTCGTATTCCTCGCCGAGACCGGAAGCAGGGTGCGGGGTATCCTCGGTAAGTTCGGCTTCGATCTCATCGCGCGCCCATACCGTGAAGGTTCCCGCACGATCATCAAGCTCGACGCGGGCGTGTTTCGAGGATTTCGGCGTTTGAAGATAGGCGAGCCGCAGCGCCTCAGCAAGCGCGGCGTCGACCGTTTCGGCATCAATCCCCTGTCCAGCAGCCAACTGGTGGATTCCTGTCAGGTCCAATTGCATGGTGCAAGACCTCCTATGAAGTTATTGAGCCGAGCGCTGCGCCCCACTTGGTCATAATCGTTCATTAGTCTAGAGGTCTATGCAGACACTTCCGGTTCTCCTCATGCATGGCGAACGACATCTCATGCGCGCGCTTGCCAGCGTACCAGCGCTATGCCTGCTGGTCTCATTGGCGGCGTGCGCATCCCCGCGGTTGGAAGGCCGGGCCGAAGCCGGCATAAACGCGACCCCGTGTGGACGCGCGTACCAGTCGGCCAGCACCGCGCAAGCCGCCATGGGCACGCGAAATCCGCGACTGGTGCGCTTCTTCGCAGCTGCTGCGGCAGGCAGGCGATGGACTGAAGTGGCGGCGACCTGCGCGCAGCGCTTCGACGAAGGCACGTTACGCGCTGCGCAGGCGCAATACATGGCGCAGGCTTTGGCTGCTTCAGTAGGCGCAGCATACGCCGCCCCCGGCACTCCTCGCGGCGGGTTTGACGCTGTGACGGGCATGGACGCTGATTCGCGAACGCTCCGAGCCGTGATACTGGCCGAGGACCGGGCGGGCTTCGCCGTTGAATTTCTTGCCGCGCGCAAATCCCCGTATGCTTCGCTCTCAATCAGTGACGACCACAAGGCAACCGCTTCACGACTGTTCTCGCTGGCATCGGCAGCTATCAGGGGCATCGTGGATCCTCGGCAGAAGGTCTATTCCCTCAGCCGTTTGATTGCCGCTCCGGACACGGTCATCGACGACAGCACCGGGCTCAGGGCGCCGACGATGGCCGCGGTTGAAATCGGCTGCGCCCGCGAGGAGATTGCCGGCGTGGACGATCTCGCCAACAAAGCGCAAGACACGGCCGGCATGCCTGGAGATTCGACTGCCACACGCACGAACACCCTGCGCGCGCTCTCCCGTCTGGCCGCATCGCGTGCTGCGCTGGCGCTGGCCTGCGGCTACCCATCCTTCGACGCTGCCCTGTTCGAGTGAAGTATTGGTGCGTCGTATGACGTATTTTTCGTTGTCTGCGGTTTTCGGAAAAATGCGAAACCGCAGAATTCAGCCATTCTTGTTCTGGCGAAAATACGTCACACGGCGTTCATCTGACTGGCACGGGGCGCCTCGTACAATACAACACAACAGAGCTACGAAGAAAAAGAGTCGAAAGAGGCCACTGCCATGCATCATGGCTATCCGGAAGAGGCCGAGTCCCCGGTCGGCGACAACGAAGCGCTAGCCGCTGATGAGGCGGACGCAAACAGCGAAACAACAGCAGCTGACAATACCGCCCATGACTTTGCCGCGCAACCGGCATCGATCGCGCGATCGGACGATGAGCCGTCTTGGCAAGACGACGAATTCGCCGCCGCGCTGTTCTCCGTCGCCCAGCCCGAGGAACCGGATTATCCGGAAAGCCATCATGATGCCGATGCCGGTAGGCAACCATCGCTCCCGCCAGGCGCGGTGATGACCGGGCAGCGGTCGCAGGCCCGAGTCGGCAGGCCGCTGTCCAGGCATTTCACGCTGTGGACGTGGTCGGGCATCATCCTTGCCGCCATACTGTGGGCGGCTGGTTCTGCTGGCTATTATTTCCTGAACTATTTCGGCGCTTCGCCCACGGGCTTCAGTTTCTACTGGACGCATCAGCCCAGTGAGCTGAACCGTTATATAGCGGATTACAACATGCACGAGCCGCTGAGCGATGAAACGCTGCACTGGTATGTATGGTCGGACACCGGCAAGCCCGTCACGCCAGCCGATCTGAAATACAAGCCGGCCTTGCCCTCATCGCTCGCCGCCTCGGCTTCAATTCCGCGCAGCGGTCTGCTGCCGGGCACGCGCGCGCAACGCACCGGCACGCAGTACCTCCTCTTTCCCAGATACCAGATTGCAGTAACCCCGCAGAAGCTCGAGCTGCAGACCGATGCCCAAGGGCTTGCGCTGTCGGTCGTCGGTTCGGACGCAGGCACGTCAGACCCCGGCTCCACCACACTCTCGCTTGATCATGTGTTCCCCGGGTCATACGACGTCACTGCCAAGGGAACCCTCAACCAAGTCCAGATCGACCTGAAACAGACAGTGACGGCGACGACGGGCAATGCGCAAGCCGATTTCGCTCTGCAGTTCGTCACCTTCCATCTCTATTCGAACATATCCAACGCCGACGTGTACGTCGGGGACTCGAAAATCGGGATCTTAAGCGGCGGAGACTACAAGTTCAACCAGATACCCGCGCTCGCCGGCCAGCGGCTGCACGTGCAGAAGACTTTCGGCGACGGAGTCGTGAAGACCAAGTCCGTGCCGGTAAGCGGCATCACCGACGGCTCATCCATTTACCTCGACTGGGACCAGGAGCTCACGCAGAATGCGGCGAACAGCCTGTTCTCCAATGCGCAAACCATATTGTCGAACATGTCGGGTGGCTATGCCGCGGATGATGCCGCATCCGTGTTCGACGGCGGCACCGGCAATTCGGCGTACGCGCGCTTCATGCAAGACAGCGTGACGGACATCAAGTCGCCCATCCTTGACGGGTTCACGCCCTCCTCGATAGCCTTCAACGGCGCGACTGTGAACACGATCGTGCAGAGCGGCGTGAATACGTATGACGTCACATGGAGCATGACCTGGGACTTCAACTTTTCGCACGTCCTCAACCAAGCTGGAACGCAGTATGCGGCAGGCGATTTCGTCCAAAACCACCGGTACGTCTCTCAGGTCGCGTATGTGCCGGGCGGCAACGCATCGATCGAAGGCACCGCGGTCGACGGTTCGAACGAGCAAGGAGACCAATCCGACGGGCCGAGCGGCTCCGACGACGCTGAGACCTATGCGGCAGGCAACGATCCGGCCAACTTCCGCATCACATCACTCGACGATGACATCACCATCGCCAACATCACCAATGATGTGATCCTACGATCAACGGATTGAGCGATGACGGACCAGGCGCGAGTGCGGTACAACCATGACCGCATTCTTCGCGCCGCCTCAAACGTCCCATTCTGTTCCCGCAACCTTGCGTTTCACCCACATTTCAGCACCCGGAAACGCCATCCGCCGCCCATCGATATTGATCGGGACGCCTCTCCAACCTCCTACTGCCAGGCGCGAACCGTTGGAAAACAAAAAGTCCCCCGGGGTGGAAACCGGGGGACTCGGCGGATGAGGCGAGATTCGAACTCGCGGAGGGGTTCGCCCTCACACGCTTTCGAGGCGTGCTCCTTCGGCCGCTCGGACACTCATCCAGATTGCCCAGAAGGCAACTTGTTCATTATACGACGAAAACCGAACCGCGCAAGCGAAATCAGCGTCCGGACGTGTTGCAGTGAGATTTGAGGCGCGTGGGCCATGCGCCGGCTGCCCTACGCCGGCTGCTGCTCGTGGACGGATGCGTTGACCCATTGGGTCTGGCGGACGTTCGCGCCGGAGAAGATGCCGATGTCGAGCATGCAGTCGCGGTAATCGCGGCCGTGGGCGATGGTGATGTAATTGTCGTCGACCATGCGGCTATGCGTCGGGTCAAGGCCAATCCAGCGATCATTGTGGTATACCTCGACCCATGCGTGCGTCGCGCCTTCCCCGCCGAGCAGCCCCGCGATGTAGCGCGCGGTCAGGCCGAGGTGCCTGCATACGGAGAGCATGGCGTGCGCGTAATCCTGGCATACGCCGGCGCCCTGGGTGAGCGCCTGCTCCGCCGTGGTACGAATCGTAGTGGCGCCCGGAGTGTATGCGAAAGCTTTGAATACCTCGTTCATCACCACTTGCGCCCGGTCGATCGCCGTCGCGTCGCCGTCCAGACCGGTCAGCTTGGCGCGGCAGGTCGCGATCATATTCCCGATGGCGGGACCTGGCACGGTCAGCGCGGAATCGAAGCGGTAGAGCGGCTTATAGGGCTCTGGCTTGGTGTTTTCCGTATCGACGAAGGCGATGCCCTTGACCGAGTATCGGAAGACGTCGTGCGCCTGCCGGATGAATCCGGTTTTCACCACGGAGTCGAAGGAATCGACCGTGGTTTCCAATTCCGTCTGCGGATCCATTTCGACCTCGACATCCACCACCTGCTGGCGTGGACCGGTGGCGGGAACGCAGCGCAGCTGGAAACGGTGATCGGTGACGGGCGCGCTGAACGAGAGCTTCGTCTCGTAATCAAACACCAGTTTCTTCATCGATTTGGCTCCTCGAATTGGGCTTGCACAGCGTAAATTCCCCTTGCTGTATGAGCTTAGCAGATCGCGATCCGGCAGCAAGGCCTGCAGTCAGGCGTGCAGCCAGTCAGTCGGTCACGGCTCCATCCATATTCCGGGACTTTCGAATGTCCATATTCATGGAGCTGAGCATGCCGTCTTCGGCCTGACCAAGTACCGAACGGCCCTCGAAATCATTCCGGAAACCGTCCAAACGCTCGGAAAGCTCAGCGTAGCCGCGCGCAGGCAGCTGTTCGGAGAGCCAGCCCATGCCGGCCGCGAAGCATTGCGGCAGCGGCAGCCCGTCGAGCATGTGCGCGTAAGTTTCCAGCTTCGCCAACGGCGCAGTGAGCTCCTCCGGCGCCAAGTGAAGGCGTGTGTAGAGGTCGAGGCGCTCGATATACTTGCCGATGAAAATGAAGGCCTTCAGCGTCGCATCTATGCTGGAATCCTCCAGGCCGCCCCAGAAGGCGAGCACGTTGTCACCGATGTCACGCTGCTTATAGATGTCTTCCGCATCGGCCGATCGGTTCGCCGCGTCGGTGATATTGCTCACCGCAAGCTCGATGTGCTGCAGCAGCCGCGAGCTGAGCTCGGGCCGCAGAATCACGGCGTTGTCGAAGGCACGCACGATAGCGCTGCGTACCGAATTGAGATCCTGCGCGTCGTACAGGAATGAATAGATGAAATCGTCGAAGTCGCCGAAATCCTGTGGCAGGTCAAGCGCCTGGGCGAAGGGGCGGAACGCATCCACGTCCGTGTCCATCACGCGGTCGTAGAAGGGGAAAAAGCGCGCAAGCGTGGTGAATGTACGCTCTGTATAGCGGCCAAGCCAGTATAGATTGTCCGCTTTCGAGGCGGTGACGAGCGAAAGCGCCTGTGGCTGCGGCTCCGCGATCAGACTGGCCGCTTCGGCTGCGCGTACCGTTGCCGACGCGCCATCCGCCTGCCGGCTTTCCTGCTGCTGGCCATGCTGCATTCGGCCACTCCGCATTCGGTCATTCAGAGCGTCCTGCATTTGCCCGGCCAAAACGCGCTGCGGTTGACTGCTCTGCGCATCAGGCGCATCCGCAGCCGGGACTGAGGCAGCGAGCGCACCCATCGCGGTCCCGGGCTTCGACGAGCTTCCTGGCGCATCCGGCGCAAGCACCCAGGTGTCTTTGAACCCGCCGCCCTGTGAAGAGTTGACGATCATCTGCCCGGGCTTTGACGAGTAGCGCGTCAGCCCCGAATACCATACATGCGTGTTCTGCCCGCTCACCACGAAGGCACGCAAATCGCATTTGCGCGACGCCTCGGCCCCGGTCACCGGATCGATCACGTTGATGTCCTTGAACTGGATAACCTCCTGGGCGATGAAGCGGCGCGGTTCGCTTGCGATGCGCTCGGCCAGCTCCCGGCGATGCGCCTTGTCGAGGCTCGAGCCGAAGACCACGCCATAGCCGCCGGCCTCGCTCACGTCCTTGATCACCAATTCGCCGAGCCGATCGAGCACTTCGCGACGGTCCTCTTCGAACATCGGCATATACGTCGGCGCATTGTGCAGAATTGGCTCCTCGTTCAGATAGTAGCGGATCATACGCGGCACGAAATAGTAGATCGCCTTGTCGTCGGCCACGCCGTTGCCCGGCGCGTTGACGATGGCGACATTGCCTGAGCGGTATACGGAGAGCAGGCCCGGCACGCCGATCACCGAATCGGGGTTGAAGGCGAAAGGATCGAGGAATTCGTCGGACATCCGCCGGTACATGACGCCCACGCGATGGCGCCGCCCGGCGTAGTCCAAGAGATACAGCCGGTTGTCCAAGACTTCCAGATCCTCGGGGAAGGCAAGCACAGCGCCGGTTTTCTCGGCCAAATAGGCATGCTCGAAGAACGCGGAGTTATAGCGGCCGGGAGTGAAGACCACGGCGATGCCATCAGTCGAGACGAAGTCCATGACTTTGCGCAGCAGTCGCGGATAATCGCGGTTGTCGCGCACATGCAGCTGGCGGAACAGCTTGGGATTGGTGCGGCGCTCGACGTCCCTGGCGAACAGCGGGTAGCTGGCGCCCGAGGGGATGCGCAGATTGTCTTCGAGTACCCACCAGCGCCCGTCTTCGCCCTGCACCAAGTCCTCGCCCGCGATATGCGCGAAAATCCCGCCAGGCGGAGTCACGCCATTGACTTGCGGGAAATAGCCTGCGGAAGTGTAGACGAATTCGCCGGGGACCACGTCATCGGCGATGATGCGTTTGTCGCTGTAAATGTCTTTGAGATACGCGTTGAGCGCGTTGACGCGCTGTTTGAGACCCGCCTCGAGCTGATCGAATTCATCCGATTCGATGATGCGCGGAATCGGATCGTAGGGAAATAGCCGATCGTGGTACTCGCCGTCTTTATAGACGCCGAACCGCACCCCGTTGCGGCTGAGTTCGCGGTTGATTCCCTCCCTGCGATCGACCAGTTCCCCCGTCAGTTGATGCAGCGACTGTAGGACCATCTTTCAGACTCCTCCGCGGATTATCGCAATGCCCCGATGTGCGCGCAGGCATGCTCCTTGCGATTTCTTTCGTCACGCTAACCATCGCGTATTACCATCGACGCGTGGCAATGTTACGAACGTGTCACCATAGCCACCGTCACGGCAGTATGCGTTTGGCGCGTATGCGTTCGGCCCGGGAAGCCAGCTCGCCGTCAGGAGGGTAGGCGACATGCTCCAGCGTAAGGCCTTGCGGCGCTATCGGGCCAGTGGATCCTTCGCGCGCCGGATGCGCCATCTTATCGGCGAACCAGCCGAGCGTGCGCTTGCCCAGCCCAATCTGCACGCAGGCGCCGACCAGGGAGCGCACCATGTTGTGCGCGAAGGCGTCCGCTACGATGGTGAAGCACACCAGCCCGGATTCGATCGCGGGCGTATGGTGGCCCGTTGTCCCCTCGCTGCACCGCTCATCGTTCAGCTTGCAAGGCTCAACCCTGCGCCAGAACGACGATGCGACCTTGCGTATGGTGGTGCCTCCTGGGTTCGGCGTGGCGAAGGAGCCGAAATCATGCAGGCCGATCATTGTCGCCGCCGCCGTGTTCATGGCGTCCACGTCGAGCACGCCGTCCACAGCCAACACGAAACCGCGCAGCCTCGGATCGGGATCGCATGCGCCATCGGCGATGCGGAAGACATACGTGCGCTCAAGCGCGGAGAAACGCGCGTCAAAACCCGAGGGCGCCTGGCTGATGGCGTGAATCGCGATGTCGTCTGGCAGAAAATGCCGCAGGCGACGCAGCAATGCCTCAATGGCGGGCACATCCATGTGCCCGATGCAGCATGAGAGCGTTTCGGGCCGTATATCGAGATGGCACACCTGATGGCTCGCGTGCACCCCTGTGTCAGTCCGCCCTGCGACTACGAGGCGCAGCGGCTCATCGGCATCATTGTCCGGTACGCCGAGGATGCGGTGCAACGCTTTTTCCATCTCGCCCTGCACCGTGCGCAGGCCGGGCTGCCTCGCCCAGCCATGGAACCCGCCGCCGTCATAGGCCAAATCAATTCGCAGTCTCATCAGCACCAGTATAAGCGCAAGGCCACTATGCCTCACATCATCGTTCGGAGAAGCATCGAGCAACGAACGAAGATATGCAAGAGCCGGTTGCCAGAGCATAACACTCCAGCAACCGGCTTAAGATCGCAGCCTAAGCTACGACCGCATACGCCTACTTTGCAGCAGCAGCGGCCTCATCAGCGACATCCGCGGATTCCTCGGCGTCCTGTTCGGCCTTGTCCGCATCCTCGGCGACCTCGTTGAGCTCAAGCGCGGCCGCATCAGCGGTAGCGGTATCGGAGCCAGTCTCATTGGCCTCGACGGCTTGTTCGGTGGCATCGGCCGCCGCGCCCGCGGCGCGAGCTGCATCGGCAGCGGCGTCAACTACTTCGGCGTCCTGTTCGGCAGCGGTCTTGGCCGCGGCTTCAGCTTCCTTCACGACGGCCTGCTTGGGGCTCACCGGCTCGGTGACGAGCTCGATGATGGCCTGCGGCGCGGCATCGCCCTTGCGCGGGGCGATACGCACGATGCGGGTATAGCCGCCCTCGCGCTGCTCCATCTGCTCGGCGATCTCGGTGAACAGCTTGTGGACAATGGACTTGTCGCGGATCACGCGCATCACACGGCGCCGCGAGTGCAGATCTCCGCGCTTGGCGAAGGTGATCAGACGTTCGGCCAGCGGGCGAAGCCGCTTGGCTTTGGGCAGCGTGGTCTTGATGCGGGTGTTCGAGAACAGGCTGGTCGCCATATTCGCGAGCATCAAGCGCTCATGCGCGGGGCTCGACGCCAGGCGCGGGCCCTTCTTGGGTGTAGGCATTATTACTCCTTATTGCCATTGAGTCCAGGTGGGCAACTGCCCGAACGTCCGGACCCGACGGCGGTTTGCTGAATGGCTGCGCGTCACTCGTCTTCCGGCGAGAAGAACGTGCCCCCTTCAAGGTTGTTGGTATCGAAACCAAGCGGCGAGGCCTTGAGCGACAGACCAAGCGTCTGCAGCTTCTCCTTGACCTCATCGATCGATTTCATACCGAAATTGCGGATGTCAAGCAGATCCTGCTCCGTGTGGGCTACCAGCTCGCCGATGGTGTGGATCCCCTCACGTTTGAGGCAGTTGTAGCTGCGCTGCGTGAGGTTGAGATCCTCGATCGGCACGGCCAACTCCGGATTCGTCTCTTCCGCGACCGGCGCGGGGCCGATTTCGACGCCCTCCGCCTGCGTATTGAGCTCACGGCACAGGCCGAAGAGCTCGACGAGAGTGGATCCGGCGGATGCGACGGCATCGCGCGGCGAAATCGCCGGCTTGGTCTCCACGTCCAGGATGAGCTTGTCGAAGTCGGTACGCTGTTCCACGCGCGTGGCCTCGACCTTGTAGCTCACCTTGAGCACGGGAGAGTAGATCGAGTCGACCGGGATACGGCCGATCTCGTCGCTATCCGACTTGTTCATCTGCGCCTGCACATAGCCGCGGCCGCGCTCGACGGTGAACTCGATTTCGAGCTCCCCGTCTTCGGCGAGCGATGCGATGTGCATATCAGGGTTGGCGATGGTGACGCCTGCCGGAGGTGTGATATCCCCTGCGAGCGCCTCGCCCTTGCCGCTCTTGCGCAGATACATGACGACTGGCTCGTCGTATTCGCTCGTGAGCACGATGCCCTTGATGTTGAGCAGGATCTCGGTCACATCTTCTTCGACGCCGGGCAGAGTGGTGAACTCATGCAGGGCACCGGAGATACGCACCGAAGTCACTGCAGCCCCAGGGATGGAGCTCAGGAGCGTGCGGCGCAGCGAATTGCCGAGCGTATAACCAAAACCAGGCTCAAGCGGCTCGATAACGAAACGCGAACGCTGCGGATTCAGTGTTTCCTCAGTTAGTGTCGGACGCTGTGCGATAAGCACTGTGGTTATCCTTTCAGCTTCTGATCGGCGGTGCACTCACCGGCCATAAGCGACTTTGGACGGATGGATTCTGGAGTGCTCAGACGCGACGGCGCTTGGGAGGACGGACCCCGTTGTGCGCCTGCGGGGTGACGTCGGTGATCGAACCGACCTCAAGGCCTGCGGACTGCAGCGAACGGATAGCGGTCTCACGGCCGGAGCCGGGACCCTTGACGAAGACGTCGACCTTCTTGACGCCATGCTCCATCGCCTTGCGGGCGGCGGATTCCGCGGCCATGCCTGCGGCGTATGGCGTGGACTTGCGCGAGCCCTTGAAACCGACATCGCCACCGGAGGCCCAAGACACGACGGCCCCGGACGGATCGGTGATCGAAATGATGGTGTTGTTGAATGTGGACTTGATATGCGCCTGCCCGACCGGCACCGACTTGCGGTCCCGGCGACGCGGCTTGCGCGTGGCTTGCTTTTGAGCTGCCAACTGACCCTCGTTTCCTTGTAACGAACTA
>NZ_JALCCV010000014.1 GCF_022640935.1 Bifidobacterium sp. | reverse complement strand
CATCTGCTAGTGCGCATGCGCCGAGCCCCGGGCCGATAGACATATGTCAAGACAGTTAAGGAGAAACAATGGCAGAGACATTCAACGTGGTCGTCGAGATCCCGCGCGGTTCCAAGAACAAGTACGAGGTTGATCACGAGACCGGCCGCGTGTTCCTGGATCGCACGCTGTTCACCGCGATGGGCTATCCGGACGACTACGGCTACATCGACGAGACGCTGGGCGAGGACGGTGATCCGCTCGACGCGCTCGTGATGATCCCGAACTCCGTGTTCCCCGGCTGCGTGGTAAAGTGCCGCGCCGTGGGCTTGTACCATATGGTCGACGAAGCCGGCGGCGACGACAAGGTGCTGTGCGTGCCCGCCGACGTGCGCTTCGACGACATCAAGGACATCGACGACGTCAACGAGTTCCACAAGGCCGAAATCAAGCACTTCTTCGAGCAGTACAAGGCGCTTGAGCCCGGCAAGGAAGTAGAGCCCGGCGACTACTGGGCTGGTGTGGACGAGGCCGATAAGCAGATCAAGGCCGCGCGCGAACGGCTGTCTCAGCAAGCCTGAGCGCATTCGTCAAGGGAGAGAAGCAAAAGAGCTGAATCACAATCCGACTCAGGGCTCGCGCATCTTTCCCACCCATGCAGATCACAGAAAGCCGTCCGCCCGGGCGGCTTTCGTCATATGTGCAGGTGTGTGCGGGTGGCGGGCACGGCATTCGCACGCTTTCCTCCCTCGAAGGTCCCCAACCGTAGGCACCCTCCAAACATTGCAAATCACGCACCATGGCAGATCCAGCACAGGGCTTGTGCTGCATGGCCGGCTCTATGCATCGCAATGCCCGCGCAAGAGTCAAGTTGGCGCGGGCATTGTGGTGAGCGATGAAACGTCGCAACCCCGCATTCGCACTGTCGCCGTGCTCGATTCTCGATATCATCTCATTTCTTGCCCAAGATGACTGCGTAACGCCTTTCAGCCTCGGGCACAGCAGAGCTCGAGGCATCTTGTCCGATCAAGTGCTATATTCGTGCCTATTAACTAAACGACATGCGAACGGCATTCGTGTTGAATTCAAAGCCGGTGAGAATCCGGCAGTTCTGTGTCGGTATCCGAGGCGTAGGCGGCGAAGGCCGTCGAGGCCCATCGGCGGGCAACACCGGCGATGAACCCTTTGAATACCACATATGATTATTCAACCATTGCTTATTGCTATATCCGTATCTATGGATGCTTTCGCCGTCGCCATCGGCAAAGGTCTCGCGGCAACGCGCATCCGTCCTCTTGACGCGCTGAAAACCGCTTTGTGGTTCGGCGGATTCCAGGCGCTATTCCCGCTGCTTGGCTACGTCGGAGCCACTGCATTCAACGAGTATCTCGCAGCCTTCGACCATTGGATCATCTTCGCCTTGCTTACCCTGATCGGCGGTAACATGATTCGCGAAGCTGTGCGCGGCGAAGAAGCCAGCTTGCTCAGGAACGCGCAATTCGGCTGGCGCCGCATGATGCCGCTGGCCATTGCATGCAGCATCGACGCCTTCGCCGTAGGGGTGAGCCTCGCCTTCCTGAAGTTCAACGTGCCTTTCTCCATCGCAATCATCGGCATCGTGACGGCCGTGTTCGCTGCCATCGGTCTCTACATCGGCCGTATCGCAGGGATTCGTTGGCAGAAGCCGGCGCAGATCGCAGGCGGCATCGTGCTGATTCTCATCGGCACCCATATACTGCTGGAACATTTGGGCTTCATCGGCTGATGCCTATATTCCCAGTCTGATCAGCCATCTGATCACATACTCGGGCGGCATTGGTCTATGCGGCCAAGAGCATGGCATCGAAAAGAGCATTCGCGAATGAAGGGGAACTGCGGAAGATACCATGCCGGGGCAACACGGCAATCACACAACCCGGCGGCAACACAGCTGCAGCATCGAGCGCAATCACAACAGCGTCTTATAACGCGAGCGCTGCGAAAGCGACGAGGAAGGCGAGGAAGCCGTGCACCATCGCAGGCAGCAGACCGAATCCGAGCCAAGGAGCAGGATTCAACGCATCAATCGCCGCATCTTGCCACCACTGGCGGGATACGAACGCCATAGCGACGATCACTGCAAGCGCAGCGAGCGCAACCGCACAAAGAATCCAAGCTGAGCCCGTCGATAAGGCCCGCATAGCACCTGACGGCTGCGGCGCGACAAGATCATGCCATTGGCGCAGCACGCGCGCCAAAATGATCCATCCGGCCGATCCGACAGCTGCAACGCCGCCTAAAACGAAGGATGAAAGCGATCGCACCAGCTCGGTTCGCGGCTCGCGCAGCATCTGACGGAGGAAACCGGTGATGACGAGCAGAATGAGCAGCACCACCAACGCGCTCGCCCAGCGGGAGACCACCGGCATCATCGCATGCGCCATCAAGGCAGAGGGTTCAATGAAGGTGCCATCCTGATGAGCGACACCGGGAAGCATGGCGACGAGAATCGACGCGGCGCCGGCCACCAGGGCGGCGATCCTGGCAATCATGTCGGCACGCAACGGCCAAAGCGCCACAAACGTCAGCAAGGCCACGGCCGCAAGCACGGCGACGACAATCTCCGGCAAACCCCACACTGCGCCTACGACGCAGCATGCCGCAAACACGAACGTTGCGATCAGCTGCGCGGCGAACATCATCGCTGGCGATGGCTGAGCCGAAGGCCGGACCGATGGCTTCTGCGCTGACGGATCGGTCTGCGTTCGATTGGGTTCGGCATTGAAGGCCATAAGACCGTTCCTCTCTCTATATGACACGCCATGCGGTAAGATATGGCTTCAAATGTAGCCGCACGTGTCCACAACCTGCGGCTACAATACCAGCAAACGCACAAGGCACGGCTGTTATAGGTGGTACCGTCGGCTGTACACTGTACCCAGAGAACACTGTGGGAAGAGGGAGGTTGCGTGACCGATCTTACGCTGATGACGTCCGCCGGTGACCCAGCTTCAGTGCTGCCCTCCCTTGCCTTGCTCTCCCATCGCGTGCGTGTGCTGCCGATGGACGCGGCGAGCTTGGTGAAAATGCCTGAGAATACGATTCTGTTTCTCGACGCCCGCGATGATCTCGCCAATGCGAAAACCCTGTGCCGGCTTGTACAGGCCACCGGTTTGAGCACGCCTATCGTGCTGGTGCTGACCGAGGGCGGTTTCACCGTGGTCAACTCGCAATGGGGCGTGGCTGACGTAGTCGTGGCCAGCGCTTCGCCGGCCGAAGTCGAAGGCAGGCTGCGGCTGGTTTCCGAACACGTCGGCCAGGTCGCCACGCGTTCCTTCGGCGGCGAGGAAACTGGCACCCAGGTCGAAGACGGCCAGATCCGCAGTGGCGATCTTATGGTGGATACGAATGGATATACCGCCAGCCTGCGCGGCCATCCAATCGACTTGGCCTATAAGGAATTCGAACTGCTCAAGTACCTCGTGCAGCATCCCAATCGCGTGTTCACACGCGCCCAGCTGCTCCAGGAAGTATGGGGATACGACTATTACGGCGGCACACGAACCGTCGATGTGCATATCCGACGGTTGCGCGCTAAGCTCGGCGGCGAATACGAGCATCTGATCGGCACCGTGCGCAACGTCGGCTATCGCTTTGATCCGCCGGAAGGCGACAAGCCCGCAGTAGTCGAAGCCGTGGAGGCTGCCCAGGCGGCTATGGCGGACGCGCCAGGCGAACCGACACAATCCACACGCACCCATTCCGATCGGGACATGCATGACAGCGTCGATGCAGACGCTGCGGATCGGGAGGGTTCGGGCGCGCCCCATGGGGCCTCCCCCGAACCCTCCTTCGACACGTCGTCCGATTCCCAGCAGTAAGGGCGCGCCGCGCCATGCCACGTGAATCGAAACGATCTCGGCTCGCCCGGATGCACGGCGAGTATGCGCTGCTGTGCGGGGAGATTCCCGAACCGCGGTGTGCATTGGACTTCTCGACGCCGCTGCAATTGCTCATCGCCACCGTGCTGAGCGCCCAAACGACCGACAAACGGGTCAATACCGTTACACCGACGCTGTTCCGCCGCTATCCGACCGCCGCCGACCTGGCCGCCGCGAATCCCGAGCATGTCGAAGACATCATCCATCCGTTAGGCTTCTATCGTTCGAAATCCGCGCATATCATCTCCTTGGCCGACCAGCTGCAGGAACGTTTCGGCGGCGCAGTCCCGGCTACGATGGAAGAGCTGGTGACCTTGCCCGGCGTCGGCAGAAAAACCGCGAATGTGGTGCTGGGCAATGCGTTCGGCGTGCCAGGCTTCCCGGTCGACACACATGTGATGCGCGTGACCGGGCGGCTCCGCTGGCGCTCGGACTGGCGCTCCACGCATCCCGACCCGGTGCGCATCGAGCGCGAGATCACCGCATGTTTCCCGCCCGAAGAGTGGACCGACCTATCGCACCGACTGATATTGCATGGGCGCGCCATCTGCCATGCCCGTAAGCCTGACTGTGCTCATTGCCCGCTCAATATGACCTGCCCCAGCGCCCAGCTATGATATGCCCAGCTTTGATTCTCAGCATTGATATAGGCTCCTCGATGCTGGTACGGGCGCGCAATTATGATCGGAAATACGTAATCGCTCGACTGCAGATACACAGCCACGCAGTTACGCCATAATGATGCAACCCACACGACGAGAAGACGAGAGCCTGCAGATGACACAGCACCGGAAGCATGACGTCGCCAAGAGATGGGGCATCTTCGCGGCCGTCGCCATGGCGCTGTTCGCCGCCATCTGGCTCGGCTGGTCGTTGCTCAATCATCAGGACGTCATTCCCGGCATCGGCCCGCTGCAAACGAATACCACCGTGAC
The DNA here is from genome assembly GCF_022640935.1 of Bifidobacterium sp. Taxonomy (GTDB): domain Bacteria; phylum Actinomycetota; class Actinomycetes; order Actinomycetales; family Bifidobacteriaceae; genus Bifidobacterium. The sequence goes on along the minus strand of NZ_JALCCV010000014.1, from coordinate 42,642 downwards.
GGTCGGGCTCCGGCAGGCGCCCGCTTCGTTGGACATCCGCGCCCAGGATGGCCATGCCATCGATCAGGCGCTGCTCGGCAACGTCTACGAAACCCTCGTGCAGCGCAACCAGAACAACGAGCTGGAGCCGGGTCTGGCGAAAACGTGGAATATCTCCAAGGACGCGTTGACTTACACGTTCACGCTGCATTCCAACCTGCATTTCTCCAATGGCAACCGGCTTGACGCCGCCGATGTCGTATGGTCCCTGCAGCAGGCGATCCGGCATCATTACACCGGCTGGAATGAGCTCGGCTCCCTCAAGTCGGTCCAGAACCCTGATCCGTCGACGGTCGTCATCGCACTGGCCAAGCCCAATCCCACGCTGTTGCGCGCGCTGTCGTGGCGGCCGGGCATCGTCTACGATTCGCAGTCGGACATCGACTATGGGGACCAGGCCTTGGGTTCGGGTCCGTTCATCGTTTCCGGCTACGAAGCCGGCCGGTCCATCACGTTGAAACGCAACGACTCATACTGGTCGGGCTCCGCCGCCTCCTCGCAGGTGACGCTGCGCTACTTTTCCGATGATGCCTCGCTCATCAAGGCGCTGCACGACGGCAGCGTGAACATGGCGGTACCATCCAACCCCGATCTGGAAACATCCGTGGACGAGGACCCAACGCTCAAAGTCGTCGACGGCATGAGCACGTCGAAAGTGCTGCTCGCCTACAACGGCGGCACCGACTCTATCTTCTCCGACCTGCATGTGCGCCAGGCGACCCGATACATCATCGACTCGACGGCCCTCATGCGCACACAGGCCGATGCGGCACAGCAACTTGGCGGACCGATCAGCCCGCTGGAGCCCGGCTACGAGAATCTGACCGGACTGTTCCCCTACGACGTGGCCAAGGCGCAGTCGATGTTCTCGTATTTCTCCACGCACTATCTCGGAACGCTGGTGTTTGTAGTGCCTCAGCGTTATCAGTCGCTCGGCGAGGCAGTGACCCAGCAGTTGCAGGCGCACAGCCGTTTCAACGTGCAGATGCAGGTGGTCGACGATGCAACATTGAAATCGCGCATGGCCACGGGCGATTACACGATGGCGCTGCTGACGATGGACGGAACCGACGACGCTGGCTTGTTCGCCGATCCCAAATCCCCGCTGCGCTACGAGAACGGCGCCGCCCAACAGCAATATGCCAAAGCGATGGCGGCCACCAGCGACAGCAGCTACCGCAAGGGCATGCAGGCTTTCGCGAGAACCGTAAGCCAAGACGCCGCCAGCGACTGGCTGTATACACGCAAAAGCCGCATCGTGGCCAAGGTCAAACTCAGCGGTTACCCCAAGAACATGGTCGATCAACTGCTGCTGCTGAAGGATCTGCTGACCCGATAGGCGCTTGGCCCGATTGGCTGAATGAGCAAGTTGGAACGCCCCGGCGACGAGGGTTGCGCCAATGCCGGGAGCGGCCGCCGGCATGCGTTCCATCTAGGCAAAAAGTCTGCATATGAATGATTCCTGTATGTCACCGTCGCTTTCTAGACTTGGGCTTCATGACTGATCAGGACAAGAGCAATATCATCGGCAACGCCAGCAGCAATACGGCGGATAATGGCATCGCCGCCAGACTGACCCCGCTGCCCGACAAAGTGGGCGTCGACGGGTTGGAAAACAAGTGGCGTTCGGTATGGGACGAGACGGGCGTATACCGTTTCCGCAATTCACGCGACCGCAAGGCCGTCTACTCCATCGACACCCCGCCGCCCACCGTTTCCGGATCGCTGCATGTGGGACACGTATTCTCCTACACGCATACCGATGTGATCGCGCGCTACAAGCGCATGCGCGGCTATGATGTGTTCTACCCGATGGGCTGGGACGACAACGGCCTGCCGACCGAGCGGCGCGTGCAGAACTACTATGGCGTGCGCGTGGACACGTCGCTCAAGTACGATCCTGATTTCAGGCCCCCCTTCGAGGGCACGGACGGCAAGAAGATCAGCGCCAAGGACCAGGTGCCGGTCAGCCGCCAAAACTTCATCGAGCTGTGCGAACAGCTCACCGCGCGTGATGAAAAGCTATTCGAGGCACTATGGCGCTCGCTAGGCATGTCGGTGGATTGGAGCCAGACGTACCATACCATCGGCGAGCATCCGCGGCGCGTGGCGCAGAAGGCGTTCCTGCGCAATCTCGCGCGCGGCGAGGTCTATCAGAAGGATGCGCCGGGCCTGTGGGACGTGACCTTCCAGACCGCCGTGGCGCAGGCGGAACTCGAGAGCCGCGAGTACCCCGGCTTCTACCATCGCATCGCTTTTCGCTTCGCCGACGGCACGCCGATCTACGTCGAAACAACCCGCCCCGAACTGCTTGCCGCCTGCACCTCGCTGATCGCCAACCCCGACGACGAACGCTACAAGAACTACTTCGGGCAGGAAGTCTACTCGCCATTGTTCAAGGTCAAGGTGCCGGTGTTGGCGCATCCGGCCGCCGAAATGGACAAGGGCGCGGGCATTGCCATGTGCTGCACCTTCGGCGACATGACCGACGTCCAATGGTGGCGCGAACTGAAACTGCCCACACGGCCGATCATCCAGCGCAACGGGCGCATCGTGATGGGCACGCCGGAGTGGATCACCGACGAGGGCGGGCGCGATATCTTCGCGCAGACCGCTGGCAAGACTACGTTCTCGGCCCGCAAGCTCATTGTGGACGCGCTGCGCGAATCCGGCGACTTGGACGGCGAGCCGACGCCGACCGACCGCATGACGAACTTCTACGAGAAGGGCGACAAGCCACTCGAAATCGTCACCTCGCGCCAGTGGTACCTGCGCAACGGCGGCACCGATGAGGCACTCAACGCGGAGCTGATCGAACGCGGCAGGGAACTGCAATTCCATCCTGATTTCATGCGCGTGCGCTATGAGAACTGGGTGCATGGCCTCAACGGCGACTGGCTCATCTCCCGCCAGCGTTTCTTCGGCGTGCCCTTCCCGCTGTGGTACCCGCTTGATGCAAACGGCAAGGCCGACTACGCTCACCCGATCACTCCCGCCGAAGAGCGGCTGCCCATCGACCCGACCAGCGACGTGCCGGCAGGCTACACGGAGTCGCAGCGCGACCAGCCAAACGGGTTCACGGCCGAGCAGGATATCATGGATACGTGGGCCACGTCCTCGCTCACCCCGCAGATCGTGACGCACTGGGCCGAGCCGGACGAGGCCAGCCAGGCGCTGTTCAAGGCGACCTTCCCCATGGACCTGCGCCCGCAGGGTCAGGACATCATCCGCACGTGGCTGTTCAGCTCTGTGGACCGCGCGCACCTGGAGAACAAGTGCCTGCCGTGGGCGCATACTGCGCTTTCCGGCTGGATCCTCGACCCGGACCACAAGAAGATGTCGAAGTCCAAGGGCAACGTCGTCGTGCCCAACGAGCCGATCGAGAAGTTCGGCGCGGACGCAGTGCGCTATTGGGCCGCCTCCGCGCGGCTCGGCCTGGACGCGACCTATGACGAAGGCCAGATGAAGATCGGGCGCCGCTTGGCGATCAAACTGCTCAACGCCACCAAGTTCGCGCTGGCCATCGGCCGCGAAGACGAAAACCATCATGTCGGCGAGAACGCCACGCAGGTCTGGAGGCCCTCCGATGTGACCGAGGCGCTGGATCGCTCGGTCATGGCTTCGCTCGCGCAGGTGGTGCACGAAGCCGGACAGGCGTTGGACGCCTATGAGCATTCCAAAGCCTTGGAGGCCATTGAGACCTTCTTCTGGCAGTTCTGCGACGACTATATCGAACTGGCGAAAAACCGCGCGTACGGCACCGCCGACGCGACAGGAAAAGTACCTTCGGACTCCGCCGTGCTCTCTGCGCGGACGACTTTGGGACTTGGACTGGACGCCTTCGCCCGGCTGTTCGCGCCATACCTGCCCTATGCCACCGAAGAGGTATGGTCGTGGATGCACGAGGGCGAAGGCTCCGTGCACCGCATGGCATGGCCTGATGCCGGACTGTACGAGCAGGCGGCAGGCGGTGCGGCTGAGGCTGGAACCAGCACTGCCGGTTCGACCGCGACCGGTTCGGCCGTTGCTGTCGATGCGAATACGCTGCTGTGGGCAGGCAAGGCGCTGGCCGAGTTGCGCGGGCTGAAGTCGCAGGCCAAGGTCTCCATGAAGACCCCGATCCTCTCCGCCACGCTGCTGGTGCCTGTACTTGGCGTGCGAGCAGTCAAGTCCGCGCTCGACGATATCGCTGAGGCGGGCCGCGTCACCGGACCGTTGGAGGTACAGGCGGCCGAGGCGTCAGAAGGCGAATCAAGCGAGCCGACGGTAACCGTCGCCGCCAGCGAGCTCGGCGAACCGCCAGCCAAGAAACCGAAGCATTGAGCTAAACTCGGCCGTGAGAGGATGCTGTTCTCTGGTCTAGCTTTCGCTGGCCTCACCCCGTGTGGCTGGTGTCCGCAGACAAGGTCTGCGGACACCAGCCACACCTTTTACGCCACCTCGGCTCTGCCATACAAAGGTGACGTTATACGCCCAAGGCATCGCGTTTCGTACGGCAATATCGCGTAGCGTAACATCGACGATTACACCACGGTCATGCGAACACGTCGAGAACCTGGGGATCGCCCCCGGCGGCCGCGATGCGGGCGTGGCGTTTTTTGGTCTCGGTGACGACGAATTCGCGATACATTTCGGCGATGTCCGTATCCAATCCGGCATCTTCGGCAATACGGTGCAGGCGTTCGATCTGATACTCTTCGCGCTGGTAATCAGCCGGGGCGAACCCGGCTTCGGCCTTGAACCTGCCAACTTGCGCGGTGGCCTTGAAACGCTCGGCCAGCAGCGCGATGACCGCGGCGTCGATGTTGTCGATGGATTGGCGCAGCTGCGTGATGCGTTCGACCGCAGCGGCCACTTCGGGATTGTGTTCGGCCTGCGCCGCATCTATCGTCGTATCACGCCAATCGCCGTTCTCGCTATCGCCCATGCCTCTACCCTAGCGCACGATAAAGTCGGGACAGTGAAGAAAGAATAACCCAAGAAGTGCCGGCCAGGACAAAAAACGGGGAAAGCCTCAGGCGCAGAGCGGAACAGTGTCAGCCCTCGAAATAAGTCTGCAGGATCAGCGTGGTTTCAGTGTTCACAGGGACTGTGCGATGGATGAGGTTGAGCAGCTCTTCAAGCCTCCCTGGCGAGGCGACCCGCACAACCAGCAGGAAGCTGGGCGCGCCCGCGATCGAATAGCAGGATACAATGCCCTCGACGCCCTCCAGCTTGCATGGAATATCGCATTCCTGCGCGTAATCCAACGGGGTCACGGAAACAAAGGCGCTGATGGGCAGCCCTCGTTTCTCTTGATCGACGACTGCGCGATATCCGGCGATGACGCCACGCCGCTCGAGCTTCTGCACCCGTGATTGCACGGCCGAGACAGACAACCCCGAGACTTTCGCAAGCTGCGCAAGCGTGGCGCGGCCATCAGCCTCGAGCATATCCAAAATGGCCGCATCGGTCACATCGATGGCGTCGGAAGCCTTGGCGCCAGCCGACTTGCGTTCTTCCTGCGCGTTATGCACTCGAGCCACGTCCATCAGTCCCCTTTATCTCGCTTCGCGTTCCGTTCGGCGTCTCGCCACGCAACGCGCCCCCGCGTTATGCTGCGTCTCCGCAGCATAACGTCGTTCCGAACAGCATTGCCAGTCAAGCCGCATACGTTGTTGCTGCTTTCAAGAATATCCCCCTGCCTGCCAACCGGAAATTCGCAGGAGCGCCACCTCTTTACAGAACAGTAATATTTGTTGTCTTACTGTATACATAGTGTAAATATTCTTACAATAACCAATATTACAGTAAGTCTTTCTGAAAGGTGATGCTATGCATACTATCACCACGCCCATCACACCAAGCATTGCCTGCGCAACTGCCATGCCGGTCATCGCGCAGCACATAGCCAGCATCCCGCGCTCCGGCATTCGCGCAGTCTTCGACCAAGTCGAGGCGTACCCTGATGCGATTTCGCTGTGCGTCGGCGAACCGAGCGAGACCGCCGCCCCGCATATCGTCGATGCGGCCTGCGATTCCATCCGACGCGGGCAAACCAAATACACCAATGTGCTCGGCATCGAAGAATTCCGCGAGGCCGCCGCCCGCTACAACCTCGAGGCGAAAGGGATTCGATACGACCCTGCGAAAGAGATCCAGGCGACGGCAGGCGCCACCTTCGCGCTGTTTCTCGCTCTCAAAGCCGTCGCCGACCCGGGCGATGAGGTCATCATCCCATCCCCGTTCTTCACATCGTATGCCGCCGAAACGTTGCTGTGCGGCGCAAAGCCAGTGACGGTCGCACTGCGACCGGAACATCGCATGCAATTGAATGCCGACGACATCGAGGCGGCGATCACACCACGGACGCGCGCGGTCATCATCAACTCACCGGGCAACCCCACCGGCGCCGTGACGCCGCACGAGGAGCTGGAGCGCATCGCGCAAGTCTGCATGCGCCACAACATCTGGGCGATCTCCGACGAGGTCTATCATCCATTCGTGTTCGCAGACGGCATGGACGCCGCCCCTTCGATTGCCAATGTCGATGGCATGAAGGAACGCACTATCGTGGTCGAGAGCCTGTCGAAAACCTTCGCCATGACCGGCTGGCGCATCGGCTACTTGCTGGCGCCGGCGCAAATCATCGAACATACCGGCACGATCGCCGAACTTATGCAATCCTCAGTGAACGCGACTGCGCAATATGCCGGCACCGCCGCGCTTGCCGGCCCGAGGGACCATATCGCGGCGATGCGGGAAGATTACCGCGTCAAACGGCAGATTGTGCTGGATGAGCTCGCGGCCAGCGACGTCTTGAGCCTCATCGAACCGCAGGGCGCTTTCTATGCTTTCGTCGATATTCGCGCGACCCAGCTGGATTCGCAGGATTTTGCAGTGCGGCTGCTGCATGACGAGCGTGTGGCCGTCGTACCCGGTGACGCCTTCGGGCATGAGGGGGCAGGATTTGCGAGGCTCTCGTATGCCGGCGACGCCGACGAGCTGCGTGAAGGAGTGCGACGCCTGCGTGATTTTGCCGAACGTATATGCGATCCGCTGCCGGGCAGCCGTACCCGCGCCTATCATCGCATGGGGATCATGGCCTGAACAGCCCGGTTATGGCTTGCCGGCCCGCACGGCGTGTGAGGTACGCCATATACCGCACAACATCTTCGCCGTTGCGTGCGTCTTTCCTCGCCTACCGGCTTTTGCAAAAACCGGTAGGCGGAACCTCGCCACGTGCGTGGGGGGCAGAACTCATGCAATGGGCGGCGCCGAATCATGCCCAAGCACCCCGCTGGATGCAGCGCGCAGCTGCTGACGACCAGAATTCGGCTAGTTCAAACCGCTCTGATGGATGATCGCAGTGAGAAAATCGCGATTGGCGGCGGTTTTCTTCAGACGCGGCACCAAGGTCTGATATGCCTGCTCGGGCTCGAGCCCGCCGAGCAGCCTGCGCAGACGATAGATGATCGGCAGCTCGTCGCTGGCGGTGATCAGCTCTTCGCGGCGCGTGCCGGAAGCGTTGATGTCGATGGCCGGGAAGAGCCGCTTGTCGGCCAGCTCGCGGCTCAGTCGCAGCTCCATGTTGCCGGTGCCCTTGAATTCTTCGAAGATGACCTCGTCCATCTTTGAGCCTGTTTCCACTAGCGCCGAGGAGATGATGGTCAGCGAGCCGCCATTTTCAATGTTGCGCGCCGCGCCGAAGAACCTCTTGGGCGGGTACAGGGCCTGCGCATCGACGCCGCCGGACAGGATTCGGCCGGAGGCCGGGGCGGAAATGTTATAGGCACGGGCCAAACGGGTCATGGAATCAAGCAGCACGACCACATCCTGGCCAAGTTCCACCAGGCGCTTGGCGCGTTCGATCGCCAGCTCGGCGACCGTGGTGTGATCCGAAGCCGGGCGATCGAAGGTCGAGGAGATGACCTCGCCCTGCACCGTGCGCTCCATATCGGTGACCTCTTCAGGGCGTTCGTCCACGAGCACGACCATGAGGTGGACCTCAGGATTGTTCGTCGCTATCGAATTGGCGATATTCTGCAGCGTGATCGTCTTGCCGGCTTTCGGCGGGGAGACGATCAGACCGCGCTGGCCCTTGCCGATCGGCGCGACGATGTCGATAAGCCGGCCAGTCAAACGATTGGGCGTAGTCTCTTGCCTGAGCCGCTCCTGCGGATACAGCGGGGTGAGCTTGGAGAAGTGCGGACGGTTGACGGAGTCCTCGATGCCGCCGCCGTTAATGGTATCGATCGATTGCAACGGCACGAACTTCTGCCGCTGATTGCGGCGGTCGCCTTCGCGCGGCGGCCGGATCGAGCCGTGCACCGCATCGCCCTTACGCAAGCCATACTTTTTGACCTGGCCCATAGAGACATAGACGTCGTTGGGACCGGGCAGGTAGCCCGATGTGCGCACAAAGGCGTAGGAATCGAGCACATCGACGATGCCGGCGACCGGCACGAGATCATCCTGAGCCTCGTCATGGCGATTGTCGCGGTGCTCTTCACGATCTTCGCGATTGTTGTCGAAATCACGCTCGCGGCCGCGCATATGGCGCTGGCGACGATCCGAGCCATTACCATTGTTGCGGTCATTGCGGTCATTGCGGTCGCGCACACGGGTGCGACGAACGAATTCGTGCTCCTGCGGCTCTGACGACTCCTGAGTATCGGCACCGCGACCCTGCTCGGGCAGCACGGCGAGAATGTCGTCGAGATCGCGCACCTCGGGCGACTCGTGTTCCGTATTCTGCGTTGTGGCGCGACGGCGACGACGCGTCTGGTCGGAATCGTATTGGGGTTGTTCGCGTCGCTTGCGTCCACGGGGCTCGTCACTGCGCTTCGCATCGGGAAGTTTGATGTCCAATTCGTCGAGCAGATTCGTCTCGTCGTCTTGCGGCCCTTGACGCTTTGCGTTGCGCGCATGGGTGAGGGAACGTCGGATCACCCGCTTCTCGCCTTCTGAAGAGTCGCCCTCGCCGCTTTTCACTTCACCGTGATTCGGCCCCTCTATGCTGTTCCTGCCATCGCCGAACACCGCCGCGGCGAACGGTGTCTGTTCGCGAGCTGCTGTCGTTTGGCCTTGCTGCGGCGTGGCAGCTGTCCCGGTGGCGTCTTGCGGCGCCGCCGGCGCCGATGTTGTTCCCGTCAAAGGCGCGGCCGCTGCCGACTGCCCTGCTGCGGCCTTTCTGGTCTGCCGCGTTTTTCCTGGCGTGTGCACGCTGACGCCCTCGGGCGCCTGTCCGCCTGAGCGAGCCGCCTGCAACGTGGCGAGCAGTTGGGGTTTACGCATCGTCGACGTACCCCGAAGTCCCATTTGCTTGGCGAGCTCCTTGAGCTCAGGCAGCTTCATATCCTCAATATTCTGGCTTGTTGCCACTGGTGTTGCCTTTCCTTGGCTCCGTTCGGCACACTGCCTGGGAGCTGTACGAAAAAGATGCGGTAAAAACCGCTATGAACGCCCGGCACCATCGCAATCGGCTGCCGGACTCCGTTTACTGTACAACGCAGCATCGACCAACGCAAACAAGGTGTTCATCGCCACAGTGCGATCCACCCTTCAGCGCGGCACATTTTTGCGCGCTGCAAAGGGCTTCGTGCGGGGGTTGCGATGTCTGAACTCGGTCGGGCATCATCCAACACGTACAAACCACGTGGGTAATGCGGGACTCGCGATGTTTCGCGGCTGCCAGACATCACAATGCCCGCATCCGGATAGGAAGAATGCGGGGGTTGCGGCGGTATCGACGGGTTGCGGCAGCCTCCCGGGTCATTGGCATGATTGGCATTCCCTGTTCGCCCTGCGCAACTCGCCGACAGTAGCCGATGTGGCCCGCACGGCACGGCCACATGCTCCGCTACTTCTTCTCGTGATAGGACTTTTCGGTGTTCACCGACCACACATTGCGTTTCGAGGTTTTGCCGGACCTTATGTTGCCGACGGCCTCGATGGCGCTGGCCATCGAGTGGTCCTGGTTGTTGTAGCGGTGCTGGCCATTGCGGCCCACGCAGTACAGGTTGCCAAAGGAATCAAGGTACTCGACCAGCTCGGGCATTTGCGCGTAGGTGTCGAAGTACGCCGGATACGCCTTCTGGACGCGTTCGCGATGCGAGTCGAGCACATCCTGCGGACCGTTGATCAAGCGCATGCGGGTGAGTTCCCTGATGGCAAACTTGGTGGCGTCCTCGTCGCTCATATTCCAGAAGTCGTCATTTTCCTGGCAGAAGTATTCGAGTCCGACCCATACCGTGTCGTCGACGTCCTTGACCAGGTATGGGCTCCAGTTGTTGAAGATCTGCACGCGCCCGACCTTGTAGCCCGGGTCCTGCACGTAGATCCAGCAATCCGGCACAATCTGCGGGCTTCCCAAGGTGGGGATGTCGGTGGTGTTCTTGATGCGCAAGTGCTTGACGAGCAGACCGATGGTCACGAAATCGCGGTACGGCAAGCCGTTGGCGACATGGATCATATCTTCAGGGACGGCCTTGGCAACGGCTTTGGGCTGAACGGCTTCGGCAGCGCCGCCTTTGCCGGAATCAATGGTTTCAGCGATATCGGTCTTCTTCGCAGATTCTGCGGACTCCGTTGATTTGCGGGTCCTCCTGGCATTGCCGGGGACTGGTCCTTCGGCCAATGCATTGACCAAGTCTTTGATCGGCATCGACGAGATGAATTGGTCGGCCTTGATCTCGGTGCTCTTGCCCGCCGAATCGACATAAACCACCGAGGCGATCTTGCCGTTCTTCTGGCGGATCTCGCGCACGCGCGCGTCCGTGACGACCTTGGCGCCGTTCTCGACGCATTGCGACTCCACGGTCTCCCACAACTGGCCCGGGCCGAGCTTGGGATACCAGAACTCTTCGATCAGAGAAGTCTCGACCTGGCTGCTGTCGCGCTTCTTCGGCATCATCTTGAGCACGGCGTTCTTGAGCACGGCGACCACGTCGAGGCCCTTGACGCGCTGCGCGCCCCAATCCGAAGAAATCTCCTTGGGCGGGCGGCCCCACACCTTCGCTGTATAGCCTTCGAAGAACATCGAGTACAGCTTGCGGCCAAAGCGATTGATGTAAAAGTTCTCGAGATTATCTTCCGGCAGTTTGCTGAACATCGAATGCAGGTAGCTGAACCCGACCTCCATCGTGAGTTTGAAGCCGAGCGCCTTGAGCAGCCCGGGCGTCAGCGAGATCGGGTAATCAAGGAAATGATGATTCCAGAATATGCGCGAGACGCGGTGGCGTTTGAGCATGACCTTGTCCGTGAGCTCCGGATCCGGGCCGCCAGACTCCAGATCGTGATGCCGCCCGAGCTTCTTGTCGTCGTAGGACGGCGCGCCTTGCAGCGGCAGGATGTTCTTCCACCAGTCCATGATCCGGTCGTCTTTGGAGAAGAAGCGGTGGCCACCGATATCCATGCGGTTGCCGTTGTGCTTGACCGTGCGCGAGATGCCGCCGAATTCCTTCGTTGCCTCCAGCACCGTCACGTCATAGTGCCCGGCGCCGCCGTCCTTGACAAATTCCCAAGCGGCAGTAAGGCCGGCGGGACCTCCGCCGATGATCACGATGGATTCCTTCTGCGTCACATTGACCTCCTATAAGCAAATAAATCGTTCATACTATACCCGATGCGGCCCGCCATGCCGCGCAAACCGGCAAACATGCACGAATGCGCCGCATCTGTGCGCTTCCTGCGAGCTGCGCGCATCACGCCAAGACCCCGGGTGGGCACAAGTCGCAAGCGCTTGCTCAATCAAACGCAGCGCTCGATCAAGAGCCATGTTCAATCGAGAGAATCAGGGATGTCAATATCCGATTTCTGGACCTCCTCCACGTTTACGTCTTTGAATGTGACGATGCGCACATTCTTGACGAACCGCGAGGAGCGGTAGACGTCCCATACCCACGCATCAGTGAGCTGGACGTCGAAATACACGTCCTGCCCGGCCGAACGCACGTTGAAATCGACCTTGTTCGCCAGGTAGAAGCGCCGTTCGGTCTCCACTACGTAGGTGAACAGCTTGATGACATCGCGGTATTCCTTGTAGAGCGAAAGCTCAGCGTCGGTTTCGTAATTATCGAGATCCTCGGCGCTCATTGATTGCCTTCCTTGCCGTTCCTATGCCCGCGGCCCAAGCTGCGCCACCAAGCCTGCTTGGACGATTTGCGCCCTGATGCCGAGAAAGGCCAGCCGCCTTCCTGCGCGCCGTCGTCGGCAGGCTGTGCTCCTTCGCCGCGGCGCTGCAGATCGCCGGCCAAGGATTCAAGACTATTATCGCCATCACTGCCGCCGTCGCCGTTTGCGCTGACGCCGGGTGCGTCGGCAGCATCAGCCGTGTCAGCGGCGCCGGTATCGCTGGCGACTTTCTGAGCCGGCTGCTCGCCTTGCGGCTGTGCTGCTGGCTGACCCGATACCGTCTCCGAAACCTGTTGCCGTGTCGCCTGCCGCTTCAGCGGACGAGCATCAGGGTTGTCCGCTGTGCTCGACTTTCCTGCCAAATCGGATTGGCGGGCCCTGGCCGCCCCACCGGTCTCGCCTGTTTTGCCCGCTGCATCATCGCCCGAAGCGCCGTTGCGATGCTGCTCGATGCCTATCGAGTGCTCGCGCGCACTCAACGCCTCGCGCACCCCTGGGTTATCTTCGATCACATGCATGCCGAATGCATCCAGCGAGCGGATCGGATCGTACTCGTCCACCAAGGTATCCAGTACATGGAGGTTCTGGTATTTGCCGTTTTCGACATCCCACAGCGCATCGCGAGATGTTCCCGAGAGCACGAATCCCAACGACTGGTAGACCGAAAGCGACCGCGAGTTCTTCTCCGGCACAGCCACCCAAATCCGGTGCATGCCAAGCCCGACGGGTTGCGGCGCGAAACCGTAGGTCATCACGCGCGGCATGGCGTCGCGCGAATACCCGCGGCCGCGATAATCGCATCCCAGAACCACTTGGATGCGGGCCGAACGCGCCCAGCCGTCGATATCGATCAGGAAAATCATGCCGATGACGCAATCCTTGGCTTTGGCCTTGGCTTCGCCGCCGTCGGCATCGGCATCAGCGTGCGGCGTGTCGGTCAGAATCGCCCATGCAATGGTGCGCCGGGATTCGGGATCACCCACTCCCGACTCGTTCGATGCCAAGCCTTGGGACCACGCGTCCGAACGGCGCACCCACGCATGCACCGCTGCACGTTCGGACTGGGAGTCCTTGCCAGTGATCTTGGAGGCGTCTTGGAACGCATTGAGTTCGTCGAGCCGTTCCAGATCGTCGATGGCCGCTGGCCGCAGCCGCACCATTTCGCCGCGAATAGATGGTATGACAAGACGCGCAGGCAGGGCGCGAGGCACTGTGCCGTCCGACGGGCTTGCAGCATTGACTGACATTCGCTTGTGTTCCTCAATTTCGGTTACCGCTACTTACAGCTATGGTACTCGCCGTACTGCGGGAATCCAGTGTGTGCGCTGAATGATGACGCCTGGCTGGGCAAAACCGGATGTCATGTGGGCGAATGCCGTAAGCTCGGACTCTGCGCACTTGGACCCTGTATGCCCCGACTCGGTGTGCCCCGGCCTCCAGGCTGTGAATTTCCCGGAAAATTTGGTGAAAATGGGCTTTCTCGGAACCTGAAAATCACAAAATCCCGGGAAGGTTCGCAACGTGCGAACAAGCAATGGCCAAACGGCGAAACGGGCCCGGTCCTGTTCGCACCGGGGCCACGCCTCTGCGCCGATGCGAACAAGGCAGGCCCGTTCTTTCGGTTTGATGCTCAGCCCTTGAGCTGCGCCATGACGATCTTGGTGACTGCCTTCGCATCGGCCTGGCCCTTGGTGGCCCTCATCACCGCGCCGATGAGCGCTCCCATCGGCTTCATGTTGCCGCTCTTGAGCTTTTCGACGACATCGGGATTGGCTTTCATCGCCTCGATTACCGCAGCATCCAGCGCGCCGTCATCCGACACCACCTGATAGCCGTGCCGCTTGACGACTTCGGCCGGAGCGCCCTCGCCGGCGAGCACGCCGGATATGGTCTGCTTGGCAAGTTTGTCGTTGAGTTTGCCGTCGGCGACGAGCTGCTCGACCGCAGCGATGTCTTCCGGGCTGATCGGCAGCTCTTCGAGCGACACGCTGCGAGCATTGGCCTCGCGGCTCAATTCGCCGAGCCACCACTTGCGCGCGCCGCCGGCGGTGGCGCCGGCCTTGATGGTCGCCTCAATGAGATCGAGCGCGTCGGCGTTGAGCACATCGCGCATCTCGATGTCGTTGAAGCCCCATTCCGCCTGCAGGCGGTTGCGGCGTGCGCGCGGCATCTCAGGCATTTGGGCCTGCATCTGCGCGATATGCTCCTTGGTGACATGCACCATGACCAGATCGGGGTCAGGGAAGTAGCGGTAATCGTCGGCATCCGATTTGACACGGCCGCCGGCAGTGGACTGCGAAGCCTCGTCCCAATGGCGGGTCTCCTGCAGAATCTCCCCGCCTTCGTTCAAAATCGCGGCCTGCCGGCGGATCTCGTACTGGATGGTCTTCTCAATGCCGCGGAAGGAGTTGACGTTCTTGGTCTCGGAGCGGGTCCCCAGCGGATCGTCTGGGCTGCGGCGCAGCGAAATATTGACATCGGCGCGCATATTGCCCTGTTCCATGCGGGCGTGCGAAATATTCAGCGCACGCACGATGTCACGAATAGCCCGGACGTACGCCCCGGCGATTTCCGGCGCGCGCGCCCCTGCACCTTCGATGGGCTTGGTGACGATCTCGATCAGCGGCACTCCGGCGCGGTTGTAATCGACCAGCGAATGGTCGGCGCCTTCGATGCGGCCGTCGGCTCCGCCCACATGGGTGTTCTTGCCTGCGTCATCCTCGACGTGCGCACGCTCGATCGGCACATGGAACATCGTGCCGTCTTCCAGCTCGACGTCGAGATAGCCTTCGCCGTTCAGCGGCTTGTCATACTGCGAGATCTGATAGTCGCGCGGCATATCGGGGTAGAAGTAGTTCTTGCGGGCGAACTGGCTCCATTCGGCGATGTCGCAGTGCAACGCCAGTCCGAGCTTGATCGCGTAATCGATCGCGGTCTTGTTGACCACCGGCAGCGAGCCGGGCAGCCCCAGGCTCACCGGGGTGAGCTGCGTGTTCGGCTCACCGCCGAATTCGATATGCGCCGGGCAGAACAGCTTGGTGTTGGTACTTAGCTCGACGTGCGTTTCGAGTCCGAATACCGGGTCGAACTTGGCGACGGCATCGGCGTATTTCATCAGTTTCTCAGCCATGATTTCATTCCTTCCGATGCGTTAATTCGCGGCAGTTTCGAGCCAGGAGGCGTTCATCGAACGCCAGATCGGGCCGTTCCAGCGCTCTTCCAAGGCCGCTTCGAGCGCGGCAGCGGGCTTGTAGAGCAGGTCGTCGCGCTTCTGCGGCGCGATGAGCTGGAAGCCGACCGGCAGGCCGTCGTCGCTCAATCCCGCTGGAATGCTCATGGCGGGGGTGCCGGCGAGGTTTGCGGGAATCGTCGCGATATCGTTCATATACATGGCCAGCGGATCGTCCATTTTCTCGCCGAATTTGAAGGCCGTGCTGGGCGAGGTCGGGGAGACGAGCACATCTGCCTGTTCGAAGGCTTTGTTGAAGTCCTCGATAACCAAGGTGCGCACCTTCTGCGCCGAGCCATACCATGCGTCGTAGTACCCGGCAGACAGCGCATAGGTGCCCAAGATGATGCGCCGCTTGACCTCGTCGCCGAAACCGGCTTCGCGCGTGGCAGCCATCATATTGGCGGCGGTTTGGGGCACGCCATCGGCCGGCATGACGCGCAGGCCGTAGCGCATGCCGTCATAGCGAGCCAGGTTCGAGCTAACTTCGGAAGGCATGATGATGTAATAGGCACCGAGCGCGTATTCCAAGCGCGGGCAGGAGACCTCCACGACTTCCGCGCCCATGTCTTCGAGCAGCTTCACCGATTCCTCGAAGAGTGCCTGGACGCCGGGCTGGTAGCCGTCGCCGCCAAGCTCCTTGATCAAGCCGACCTTCATGCCGTGCAGGTCGCGTTTCGCACCTTCGCGCGCGGCTGCGGCCATTGGCGCCACCGGCATCGGGATAGAGGTGGAATCGCGTTCATCGTAGCCGCCGATGACTTCTTGCAGCAGCGCCGCGTCAAGCACCGTGCGCGAAACGGGGCCGATCTGGTCGAGCGAGCTGGCCATGGCGATTGCGCCGAAGCGCGACACAGCGCCATACGTCGGCTTCACGCCCACGGTTCCGGTCAATGAACCAGGCTGGCGAATCGAGCCGCCCGTGTCGGTGCCCAAAGCAAGCGGCGCCTCGAACGAAGCCACCGCCGAGGCCGAGCCGCCGCCCGAACCGCCGGGAACACGCGTGGTGTCCCACGGGTTGTGCGTAGGGCCATAGGCCGAATGCTCGGTCGAGGAGCCCTGCGCGAATTCATCAAGATTCGTCTTGCCCAGCAGCGGCATGCCAGCCGCCTTGAGCTTTTCGATGACCGTTGCGTCATAAGGAGGCACCCAGCCTTCGAGGATCTTCGAAGCAGCCGTGGTGACGATGCCCTTGGTCACGATCATGTCTTTGATCGCGATCGGCACACCGGCGAGCTCCGGCAGGCCTTCGGCATCGCCTTTGGCGTGCTTGGCGTCGAAAGCATCCGCCTGCGCAAGCGCCTCATCGCCGGAGACTTGCAGGAAGGCGTTGATTTTCGGCTCGGCGGATTCGATGACGGACAGGTGGGCTTCGACCAGTTCACGGCTGGATACTTCGCCGGACCTTATCCTGGCGGCCTGCTCGGCGGCGGACAGCTGTACGAGTTGCGTGGTATCGCTCATTTCACTCCTCCCCCAGGATTCTCGGAGCCACGAACATGCCCGATTCAGACAGCGGCGCGCCCGAGAGCGCCTCCTCCTGCGTGAGTGGCGTACGCGCCACATCGGGACGCATGTAGGCTTCCAGCGGCACTGGATTCGCAGTCGGCTGCACATCGTCGCGAGCGACTTCCTGCACCTTGTTGATCGATTCGGCGATGACATTCAACTCGCCCTGCAGGCGGATCGCCTCTTCATCGGTGAGCGCTATACGGGCGAGATCGCCCAGATGCTCGATTTCTTCGCGTGTAAACGTAGGCATGGCTTTAACTATATGAGTCATATGTGACGTTGGCGGGTCGTGAACGATCAGCAGAGCATGCGCTCATGGCTGCGCCGCGGGACCGCAAGCCTCGGCGTGCGCCGTCACCCCTTGATGTCTGCGCGTTTGGCCACGATGATGCCGAGGACATAGAACGTCACGGTCCATACGAAGAAAATCAGCCCGGCCTGCCACCAATTTGGTGCGAATGCATCCCCCTGCCCCATGCTCTCTGCCATGGCTCCGCCGCGCCCCGGCCCCAAAAGGAAAACGCTCATCGTTATGCTCGGCAGACACGCACTGATCGACGCCATCCAGCCAAGATGCGAACTCAGCACCGGGGCGAGGGTGAAGATCGAGGGCAGAATCATGATCAGTCCGACCAGCGAGAAGATACCGCCGACCGTGGAACGGCACAATGCGCCCAGACCTAGCGAAAGCACAGCCATACAAGCCAAGATGGCCGGCCCGCCAACAATCACGATCAACGGCAGGAAACGCCCAGCATCGCCAAGCGGTTCAAGCTTCGAACCGGCGGTCATCACCAGCATGACCGCCCATGAGAGCAACATGCCGATCAGCGCAGTCACGAACGTGCAAACCGCGGTTGCAAGCGCTTTGGCATTCATGAACATGATGCGCCTGGGATTGACGCTCAGCGACGCCTGCACGCTGGAAGTCGTATATTCAGTAGTGATGGCCATGACGCCGAAAATGCCGATGACAAGACCAACCGTGCCGGCCGTCGTGCCGATGCCGGACCATAGGTCGGCGCTGGATATGGATCTGGCGACGCTGAGGGATTCTCCATTCTCGCCGACAGCGCTGGCGAAGACAGTGCCCCATACGTTCAATGCAGCAACCGCAGGCATCAGCACTGCGGTGATGCCCATAAGCCACCACGTCGAGGACAGGCTCATCAACTTCACCAGCTCGGCGTGCACGCTGCCCCAGAAGCTCAGGTGCAGTCTGGTGGAGGCCATGCGCCGCCCGGTCGTATATCCGCCGTTCGCGTTGCTCACTGCGCGCCTCCTTGCGTCGTCGTCTGGTCTTGGCCGCTGGCTCGGTCCTCAGCTGGCGCGTTGGCGACGTCAGCCGTCGATGCGCCACGCGCAGAGATACCGTTCAATTGCGGCATTGGCTCCTCTGACACGGATTCAGCCGGCTGTGGTTCAGCTGTCTTCAGCGGAGCTGCGGCCTGCGCAGAAGCCTGCGATTGAATCGAAGCGCCCATTCCCCGCGCAGACGTCCCAAGCTGCCCGTACTGTACGGGCTTCTGCCCGGGAACCTCGCGCGTCGCATACTGCACATGCGTGTGCGTGAGCATCATGTAGGCGTCCTCCAGCGAAGCCCGCTCCTCGATGAGCTCATAGGTCACCAGCTGCGCCTGGGCGAAGACCTGCGCGGCCCGCTCCAGTTGTGCGCCGGAGACGCGCAATACCGCGCCATCCTCCGGATCAGACGCCAGCCGGGCTACTTCATTGACCTGCACCTGCCTCGCGCCTGCGAAAATCCTCCTAAGTTTATCGGGCTCGGGTGTGACGATGCGGATCGCGTGGGCCGAATGCTCCGCGACGAAATGATCGACCGTCGTCGTTTCGAGAATGCGGCCCTGACCGATGATCACCAGATTGTCCGCAGTCAGTGCGACCTCACTCATCAGGTGGGAGCTGAGCAGCACAGCCCGGCCTTGGCTGGCGTAAAAACGGCACAGCTCACGCACCCATTTGACGCCTTCGGGGTCGAGTCCATTGACCGGCTCGTCGAGCACGAGGTTATGCGGGTCGCCCAGCAGTGCCGCCGCGATCGAGAGCCGCTGGCTCATGCCCAGCGAGAACGACCCGGCCTTGCGCTTCCTCACACTCTCCAGGCCGGTCAGCGCGATAACCTCGTCGACACGCCTCTTGGGGATGCCGTTGGTCAGTGCGAGCGCACGCAGATGATTATATGCCGTACGGCCTTTATGCGCCGATTTGGCGTCCAGCACGGCACCAACTAGCGCCATAGGCGATGCGCTCTCGCGAAATGGCCTGCCATCGATCAGCGCATTCCCTGCGTCGACGCGTATCAGCCCCAGCGCCGCACGCATCGTGGTTGATTTCCCGGCGCCATTCGGTCCCAAGAAGCCAGTGACCTTGCCGTCCTCAGCCGTAAAGCTGACCTGATCGAGCGCTACCTTCGCGCCGAAGCGTTTGCTCACCCCTTCAATGGTTATCATGATGCACCACTCTAACGTATGCGTGTTGCGAATAGGCGGATTTGCCCATGGTCGGCCGTGTTCGCGCCAATCCCCACCCGTATTCTGTTGCACCGCATCTCCTCGCCTTCTAGCAATTCCCGCACCAATAGGCTCTTATGCAGGGCTTGTGATGCAGAGCAGGCAAAGACGTAGCGACTCAGAGTCAGGTTCACCGTTCAGTCCCGCCGTACGCCGTGGCCGTGCTGGGCGATCCAGCAGTGCATGGCGACGGCTGCAGCGGCACCGGCGTTGATGGAACGCACCGAGCCGAACTGGGAAATATAGACCACATCGTCGGCGAGCTCGAGCGCTTTGCTCGACAGGCCCGGGCCTTCCGCGCCGAACAGCATCAGGCAGCGCACGGGGAATTGATACGTCTCGATCGGCACGGCTCCGGGAACGATATCCAATGCGATGACGCGCCCTTCGCGAGGCTGCGTTGCCGCGTTTGCCGTATTTCCGCGGTCTACGCCGCTATCAATATCGCCACCAGCATCGTGGTCAACGCCTCCGCGTTGCTCAGCTGCATCGAATTCGCGCCGGATTCCCGCGCGCCAAGTCGATACGAGTTCTTCGATGCTCGGATGATGCTCGACATGCTGGTACAGCTCGGTCATCAACGAACCCTTGCGGTTCCACTTATGCGGACCGACGATGTGGACGGTTCCGGCAGCGAAGGCGTTGGCGGTGCGCACCATGGAGCCGATGTTGAAATCATGCGTCCAGTTCTCCACCGCGACCTCGAAGCCATGCCGACCGCGCATATCAAGGTCGTCGCAAATCGCTTCGACGGTCCAATACCGGTACCGATCCAGAATATTGCGGCGATCACCTTCATCAAGCAACGCGGCATCGTATCGCCCAGCTGCGAAATCCGGACTCGTAGGATCATCGGGGCGCGGCCTGTCTGGATGCTCCAGGTCCCAGGGACCAACCCCAATCCGCCTGAATGCCGGCTCGCCCGAAGCCTGAGCCGCAGCAGTGATAGGATTTGGCTCCCTCATACGATGCTCCTCATACGTGTTTGTGTTTGTGTTCTTGCCATGCCGTCCATGCTATGCCGCCGACACGGCATAGCCGATACCCTCCGAGCTACCCGTGCAGCGCTCGCCATGCAGCGACTTTTGCACAGTATTGTCATTGCCATGCGCCGTTGCCATCGCCATGCAGTCTTTCATGCAGCCGTTCCTCCGCTAATCCCATGCTTTCTGCACGGCATTGTCTACGGCGCACCTCGACAGTGCCTCTTGCCACGCCGGGTCGGCGGCAATTTCATGCAGCGTTCCCACCTGATGCCTTTTTCATTGCCTCGTTACACAATGCCCTTCGCATAGGGTTATTCCACCATGGTATTTACTCAGTGCCTGTTGCTCAGTGCCTGTTACTCAGTGCCTGTTGCTCAACGATATTCAGTACCTCACCGTTCGGCATCATGCTCGTCGGCGCCATCTGCGCAATCCTGCATCTGCACAACGTCACTCACGCAAATCACGCTCTTCGAACACTTGGACGAATGGGACGGAATACCGTGAATCATTCACCGTATTGACGATCTCTATCGACTCGGCATCATCCGCTTCATTCTGGGTGCCAAACGCACCTTCATCTTCTGTTTCGGCGGTCCTGCTTCCGTCTTCTGCTGTGCTATCGTTCGCGCCAAGACCGCCAATGAGCGCAACGACAGCAAGCACCTGCGCCTGCTCATGCCCGACGATGCTGAAGTCGAGGTTCAATTCGTTGCCGTTGCGCAGCGTCACCAGTGAGGAGGTTTGCACATAGGATTTTTCGGACAGCCAAGAATCAAGCAGTATCACGCGTTTGTCTCGGATCGACGGCCCTTTGACCGACGGATAGACAAAATCCATGACGAAGCCGTCAATCGCCTTGGCTCGCCTCGCGGCCGCCTGCATGACAGCGATGACCAGCGGCACTGCAGCAGCCGTCAAGGCGCCCACTGCGTCGAAGTCCTCAAGTCCGAAGCCCCGTTCTCGCAAAGCGGCAAGCAGCATCTCGCCGGCTAACGCGATACCGCGATGGTCAAAAGTCACCGACGACAGTTCGCTGAACGGCCTGCCCGCAACAGCGTCGTGCAGCATCTGCTGAAGTTCGGCCCTGTTGTCCCTGCCTGCATCAGTCCCGGCGCCGTCATTATGTTCGCCGCTGCCGGATAACGCTAAGGAAACTCGTTCATTCGCAGTCATAGCAGCTCCTTTCGCAGCATCCGCGTTTTTGCCTCGAACCTAAGCCTATCGTTCTTGCAACCATCGTTCACATGCATAGCGTAACCCGTCTCGCCGTCATAGTCCGAGATCGCCTCACGCCACGCCGAACCTCCGCATCACACAGCCTGCCACTATTGCACAGCGCCATGTTCGCAGGCGCGCCTACAGCAACGAACCATAGCCGTGGCATCCCAATATGCCGATACTTTTCGCCTCCGGAATGTTCAATAACGAGAACGCTAATCCGCCAAGCAACCAAGCCTCTCCGCGGGCTCACACACTCGCCCGATCATTCCTCGGATTCGGATTGGACTTCGGGCGCGGTGAGTTCTCGTATGTTGGCCTTGTCCGGTTCGATGATCCCGACCGGTTCTATGACTTTGCTGTGGTCGATCTTCTGCAGCTTACGAGCCGTTACGAGCACACGGGATTCCAAGGACGAGGCGAATTGGTTGTAGGCTCCGACCGTGCGCGATATGGCTGTGCCGAGCTTGTTCGCCTTGTCTCCCAGCACCGAGAAACGCTCATACAGTTCGCGAGAAAGATCGAACAGCATTTTGGCGTCATCGGTCAGGCTTTGCTGCTGCCAGGCGAAGGCGACCGACTTGAGCACCGCCCACAAAGTGACAGGCGAAGTGAGCGCGACTTTGCGCGCGAAGGCATCATCCATCAGCGTCGGATCAGCTTCGAGCGCCGCCTGCAACAACGATTCATTGGGGATGAAGGCGACCACGAAGTCAGGCGCAGTTTCGAAGGCGTTCCAATATGCTTTGTCGCCCAGGGTTTTGACATGCTCGCGCACAGCATGCGCATGCGCATGCAGCAACGCGCTGCGTCGCTCCAGCTCCTCGGGCGAAGCGTTTTCCGGAATCTCACAGGCACGCTGGTAGTCCGAATACGGCACTTTTGCGTCGATCGGTATCGACTTGCCGCCCGGCAGATGCACTACCATGTCGGGGCGCTGGACGTGGCCTTCGGGATCGGAGACGACGACCTGCGTATCGAAATCCACGTGCTCCAGCAGCCCTGCTGATTCCACGATATTCTTGAGCTGCGCCTCGCCCCATGCGCCGCGCACCTTGTTGTTGCGCAGCGCGGCAGACAACGAGCTGGTCTCTTTGTCGAGCCGGTTCTGCTGCTCGCCCAAGCCTTTGAGCTGCTCGCCCAAGGCACCCATCTCGTGTTTGCGGCCTTCCTCGATCTGCGCGACCTTCTGCTGCAAAGTATCAAGATTTTTCTGTACCGGGGCGAGCGCCGACAGCACTTTGCCCTGCTCAGCCATGGCCTTGGCCTGCTCTTCCTGTTTTCGCTGCGCCTCGGCCTCCGCACGCTCCCGCTCACGATCCAGCCGGATCTGCTCGGCGTGCTGCGCCTGGGCAAGCTGTGACGTAACGAACGCCAGCTGCCGATTCAGTCCTTCGCCTCGGGCCTGATATTGGGCGCATTGGGCGGTCAGCTCACCGATCTGGCGAGAAGCCTGCGCATTCAGTGCCCTCTGCTCGTCAAGCTCGGCATCGTTGGCTCCTCGCGCGGCGTCCCTTCCCTTGGCCTTGCCCAGCACAAATCCCGCGAACAGCCCCAAGACCGCCACGAGAAGCACCAGCACTATATCAACCGCAGGATTATCGAACATATGTTCTATTACAATGCATGCCGTGGACCGGGTAACACGCCGCGAAAACAGCCGGATCAGATGCCCCATTACGCGGCGGCCACGCAGCCAAATTGTGCGGCCGTTCAAAAACCACCGGTCTCACCTGCCCTCTCGCATGGCAGCGCTCACGACTTAACGAGTCTGCCGATGGCCGCCGAGGCCTCCGCCAACTTCTCATCAGCCACGTCGCCGCCTTGTTCTGAAGCCTGCCGGACACAATGATTGAGATGGTCGTCAAGCAGCAGCAACGCGACAGACTTCAGCCCCGAGTTCGCCGCTGCGATCTGCGTGAGGACATCTATGCAGTACGCATCCTCCTCGACCATCTGGGCGATGGCATGTACCTGCCCCTCGACGCGGTGCAGCCGTCCCAGCACCTTGGTTTTGTCCTGCCCATAGCCATGCATGATCTTCATCTGCTCCTTCGTGAGGTCTTTCCGGTCGTTTATATTTCCGGACGCAGTTGCATTTCGTTTTGGCGAGCCGCGCCATCTAACGCCATCTTTTACACCTATTATCTATACCCACCTAGGGTATATTTTAAATCAACCTTAGTCCTTCGCCACCCTGATCGCGCCTTAGGCGCAACGCCCTCGAGGCAACCGGGGCCACCGTGCCCAATATCATGGCATCGGACTCTGCAACATTACGTTTCCTATGGCACATCAGAGTTACCGTACGACAGAATATGGGAAACACGCAGGGCATAGAGCAACGGCTTCGACACACCAAGACATTTCGACGCGTTAAACAATCGCCCGCCATGCGCTTATTTTGCACCAAGAGCGGCATTTCGATCAGACGCGACCGCAAAAGCTGCGAAAATAGTGTGTTGAAAGGCAGAGGGAGGAACCGGTGGGATTCGATCTGTTTATGGCCGTGGTGGCCATGATTCTGGCCATATTCCTTACATGGCTGACGTTGTGGCTGTTTTTCGGCTCCCGCAGCGATGCGGACATGAGTTCGGAACGCGCAGCACGCGCTTTTCTCGCCTCCTACTTCACGGATGGCAAGAGTACAGCCGGGACCGTCGCGACTATGGCAAACTCAGTCGGAGGAACCGCTGGCGACGCCCAAAACAATCGGGAAGCCACTCGGCGGCTGGCCAGACTCACGCTGATCAGCGCGGCTCTGACGGCGGCGATCATCATCACGACGGTGCTGTACATCTCCAGAGGCAATCCCCTGCCATCTTGGATCGCAAGCCCATGGCTTCGGGCCATCGCAGCTACTCCGATTCTATTCTCGTGCGGGGCGCCCATTCACCGCGTAGGCTGGGCGGCCCTGTCGAACCGCATCGCAAACACCGATTCGCTGGTCTCCCTCGGCTCCGGCGTGGCATACCTCTACAGCCTGGCTCTCTGCGTCGCACCGAGCCTGCTGCCCGAGGGACTTCACGAGTGGGGATTCGCCTCGATGGGAGCGGCTATCACCTTGGCTCTGCTATGCCATTACATCGCATCCAAGCATTCCGACATGCGGATTGGCGCACGGTCAGCCACAGGCAATGAACGCCGGCTCGCAAGGCAGGAGCGAATTTCACGCGTCGTCGTGCCGACAGTTCTCCTCATCGCCATCTGGGCTTTCGCCATCGAAATCGTCTTCGGGCCTCAGCCGCGGCTCGCTTTGGCCGTGATTTTCGCCTCAAATGTGCTTATGCTCGCAGGGCTTGTCATGTCGATCGTATGGATGGCGCTCGGACGTTCCGAAGCATCCGAAAAAATCAGCCGACACTGATCACGGCTTCAAACGAGTCCCTAACCTCGCCTGCGAGGGACGGTGCCCGCGGCACCGTCCCTCGCAGCCTTAGCGGGGCCGTCACGACCTTGGCGGTCGTTCACCTCGGCTATGAACAGCACACCGTGATGTTCATTTAACGGTTCGGCTGCGGAAAATCCCTCGCGCCCACATCCGATTGAACACCCGCACTCCAATTTTCAGTCGTCCGCTTCGGCCCCTTGGCGGAGTCTCACCTCGCCCGCGGAGAGCCCACCGGGCTCTCCGCTTCACGGCTCAGCTAATGGGTCTTCGGGCATGGTGCTCAGCTCGAGGTGCTCGCCGCCGGTCTGATCCACGAGCACGGTGTCGCCATCGTGCACCTGGCCGGCCAGCAGCATACGCGCCATCTGGTCGCCGACCTCGGTCTGTACCAAGCGGCGCAAGGGCCGCGCGCCATATGCCGGATCGTAGCCCATATTCGCCAGCCATTCACGGGCCGCGTCGGTCACGTCGAGCCGGATCCGGCGGTCAGTGAGCCTAGCCGCGACCTGCTTGACCTGAATGTTGACGATGCCACCAAGCTCTTGGCGCGTCAACGGGTGGAAGATGATGAGATCATCCAAACGGTTGATGAATTCGGGCTTGAACTGCGCATGCACCGCATCCATCACCGCATTGCGCTTCGCATCATCATCGAGGCCCGGCTGCACGAGGAACTGCGAGCCGAGGTTCGAGGTCATGATGAGAATCGTGTTCTTAAAGTCGACCGTGCGGCCTTGGCCGTCGGTCAAGCGACCATCGTCCAACACCTGCAGCAGCACGTCGAAGACCTCCGGATTGGCCTTCTCAACCTCGTCGAACAGCACGACCGAATACGGCCTGCGCCGCACGGCCTCGGTGAGCTGACCGCCCTCCTCGTAGCCGATGTAACCCGGCGCCGCGCCGATCAGGCGGGACACGGAGGCTTTCTCCATGTATTCGGACATGTCGATGCGCACCATGGCCTTCTCGTCGTCAAACAGAAAGTCGGCGAGCGCCTTCGCCAGCTCGGTCTTGCCCACGCCGGTCGGGCCCAGGAACAGGAAGGAGCCAGTCGGGCGGTTCGGGTCCGAGATGCCGGCGCGCGAGCGGCGCACGGCATCGGAGACTGCACGAATGGCTTCGCCCTGGCCGATGACCCGCCTGGAGAGCGCACCCTCCATATGCAGCAGCTTCTCGTTCTCGCCCTGCATGAGGCGGCCCACCGGGATGCCGGTCCATTCGGAGACGATGCCCGCCACGGAATCGGCGTCCACATGGTCCGGGACCATCGGTTCGCCGCCAGACGCATTTCCGGCCACGCTTCCATCAGAATCACTCACGCCACCGTCAGCACCCGCATCGCCATCCGCATGCTCAGCCGCCGCTAGCTCTTTCTGGATTGAAGGGATCTCGCCGTACAGAATGCGGCTAGCCGCCTCGAGGTTGCCCTCGCGGGTGAACTTGTCGGCCTCGACGCGCTTGGCATCAAGTTGAGCGCGCAACTCTCCGACCTTGTTATGGCCGGCCTTCTCCGCATCCCACCGCGCTTGCAATCCACTGAGCTTCTCACGAGCGTCGGCCATGTCGGACTCGATCTTCTCAAGGCGAGCCTTTGAAGCCGGGTCCTGCGCCTTCTTGAGCTGCATCTGCTCCATTTCCAAGCGCGTGACCTTGCGCTGCAGCTCGTCGATCTCCTCGGGCTGCGAATCGAGCTCCATGCGCAGATGCGCCGCAGCCTCGTCGACCAGGTCAATGGCCTTGTCGGGCAGCTGACGCCCGGATATGTAACGGTTCGACAGCGTGGCCGCAGCTACGAGCGCATCGTCGCCGATCGTCACCTTGTGATGGGCCTCGTAGCGCTGCTTGAGCCCGCGAAGAATCGCCACCGTGTCCTCCACGCTCGGCTCGCCGACGAATACCTGCTGGAACCGGCGCTCGAGCGCCGGATCCTTCTCGATGTTCTCGCGGTATTCATCCAACGTCGTCGCGCCGATCAGGCGCAACTCGCCCCTGGCCAGCATGGGCTTGAGCATATTGCCCGCGTCCATCGAGCCCTCGGCGGCGCCCGCCCCGACGATGGTGTGAATCTCGTCAATGAAGGTGATGATCTGCCCGTCGGCGTTCTTGATCTCCTCGAGTACCGACTTGAGCCGCTCTTCGAACTCGCCACGGTACTTCGAGCCGGCCACCATCGAACCGAGATCCAAGCTGATAAGCCGCTTGTTCTGCAGCGTGCTCGGCACGTCGCCGGCCACGATGCGCTGCGCCAAACCTTCGACCACAGCGGTTTTGCCGACGCCCGGCTCGCCGATCAGCACCGGGTTGTTCTTGGTGCGCCGGGACAGGATCTGCATGACGCGTCGGACTTCCTGATCTCGCCCGATCACCGGGTCGAGCTTGCCGTCTTTCGCCGCAGCCGTCAGATCGGTCGAATATTTCTCCAAGGCCTTGTAATTGCCCTCGGCATCCGCGCTGGTGACTTTCTTGCCACCGCGAATCTGCGGCACGGCCTTGCGCAGCGCCGCGACGGTCACACCGTTGGAATTCAAGATATCCGCTACCTTGTTCGGCACGGCCTGTGCGACGCCAATCAACAAATGCTCGGTGGACACGTAGTCGTCGCCCATCTGCCGCATTTCCTTCTCGGCCTGCGTCAGCGCCATGGACAACTGACGGCTGGCATCCGGCTGGGACGTCGTCGAACCGCTGGCGCTTGGCAAAGCCACCAGCGCATTGCGCACTTCGGATCCGATGCGCTGCGGATCGCCTCCAACGGCCTGGATAAGCGCCGGCACCACGCCGTTTTCTTGACGCAGCAATGCATCCGTGAGATGCAGCGTATCAACCTGCGCATTGCCGGCCGCCGACGCGCTTTGGATGGCGTCGCTGAGCGCCTGCTGGGCCATTGTGGTGAACTTCTGTTCCATATCAACCTCCGTCGTCAGGCGCCGCAGCCAGCCGCCCTAGGCCGTCCCCGGGGCATGTCTGCGGCGCATCACATCAATGTCTGATATGTTTAACCAAGACAGTCACCATTCTATTCCCAAAACTTGAGCGTGAAAGACTCAAGTTTTGGAGCTCGCAGTGACACCTGCTCCATACGGAGAGTTCTCCGGAGATTTTGGAAGCCTCGGAGACTTGTAATCAATTGCGAAGTTGCTGTATCACCCGGCACAACCAGTATGGCCAGCGAATGCTACGCGCGCACCACCACATTGCGCAGCGAGCCGATGCCTTCGACATGCACCACCGGCTCATCGCCCGGGTCCAGATGTCCTGAAGCGTCAGGAGTCCCGGTCATGATGACGTCGCCCGGAAGGAGCGTCGCGAAGCTGGAAATGGCTGCGACCTGCTCGGGGATGCCATGGATCAGATTCGCCGTGGTACCACTGGCCTTCGGCACATCCTCGCCGTTGAGCGAGAAGGAGATCTTCGCGTCCTTCCAGTTCAGCTCAGTCTGAATCCAAGGCCCAAGCGGGCAGGCGGTGTCGAAGCCCTTGGCTCGCGTCCACATCGGGTCGGGTCCCTGCAGGTCGCGCAGCGTCACATCGTTGACGCAAGTGAAGCCGAGCACATAGTCCATGGCATGCTCCACCGGCACGTTCTTGGCGATGCGGCCAATCACCACGGCGACCTCAGGCTCGAAGTTCATGTCGTGCGAATACGGCGGAAGCACAATCGGGTCGTCCGGTCCGGCCACCGAGGTGCTCGGCTTCATGAAGATCACCATGTCTTCAGGGGCATGGGCGATCTCCGAGTGCCCGTGCTCATGCATGAACTCGGCGTGGGCCTCGTAGTTTTTCGCCAGGCCATACACCTTCGAAGGAATCACCGGGGACAGCAGCCGGATGCCCTCCCCGTCCAGCTCATAGCGTTTCCCCGTAGGCTGCACCGGTTGTGCGCCAAAGGGGAAGCCGTCAAGCGCCACCAAGTAGTCCCGGCCGTCGGAGCTGTCCCGTTGCACAAAGGCATACTGCGGAACGTCATTATGTGAAAAGCGTGCGATTCTCATACGACTACCCTACCGCCGACATGCGTCAGCGGGGTTATCACCACCCGGAACCTTGAAGCAGCGCGAAAAGTTCGCAGACTCGCAGATTCCCCTTGCGAATTTTTGACTAAGCAGATTTATGCATTTTCAACGGCATCGATATGCTACACGCACGCCCACGGGAAATCAGGAATGGCGGTATTCCGCCAAAACGGTGCTCGTTGATTTTGGTGGATACTTTGTCGAGTGCTTACTAGGCAAAAAAAGTGCTGAGAACATCAGCACCGGTAACTTTTCTCAGCGTTATATTTCCGCCAGATGCGCGCATGGAAGGCGGTGCCGTGTATCGTCTTTGCCGCCACCATCAACACCCTCCGAATGCGCTTGATACGCGGCATTGATCGTCCATTCAGCACTTTTTTCGTCTATTCAGCACTTGCGAAAGTACACCCTTGTTCCGGCCTTCATGAAATCCTTGGAATCTGGCCGTTTCTCGATAGCCAATACCGTTCCGAGGAGCCTCATACGGACAGTTTCACCCAGCGATCTGCTGAATACATGGTTAAACAAGAAAACGCCGTTCAAAGACAATGCAGCACGATATCACCGCACGTAATCAGAATCCCGAAATTCGACTCGACCTCAGATGAATTCGCGCTCACCAAACAGGCCGGTGCCCACACGCACAATCGTCGAACCTTCCGCAATCGCGTATTCCATATCGCCGGTCATGCCCATCGAAAGCTCAGTGCAGCCTTCGACGCCGGGGGCTTTGGATTCGAGAATCAGCCCGCGTGTGTTCCGCAGACGCTCGAACCCCTTGCGGATCGCGTATTCGTCGTCCACATGCGCGCCGATGGTCATCAGACCTTGCAACCGCAAACCGCCCATGATACCGATGCGCGTGGCGATATCGATTGCATTCTTAGGATTGCAACCCGACTTGGACGATTCGCCCGATTCATTCACCTCGAGCAGCACGCCGACCTCGATGCCGCGCGCAACCGCACGACGCGCGATACGCTCGGCGAGCGCCAGCGAATCCACGGATTCGATCGAGTCCACCACGGGAAGCACCTTGCCGATCTTGTTCGTCTGCAGTTGCCCGATGAGATGGAAAGGGATATGGATTGAGCCGCCGTCACTGCCATCGCTCTCGTCGCGGCCCAATGCGAACCCACGCTCGGCGCACATCCGACGCAGCCCAGCGGCCTTCGCCGTGATTTCCTGCGGCCGATTTTCGCCGATCATGCGAATACCTGCGCCGATCGCAGCCATGATCTCACCGACGTCGCGGGTCTTTGTCGCCGCCAGCAGCCGCACCGAACCCGGCTCCCGGCCAGCCGACGCCTCAGCCGCCCGTATGCGATCAAGCGTACGGCGCACGTTATCGGCGATCTCCTGCGCACGCGCTGCCTCGGTGATCTCGTTCGCCAAGTCCCTGTGCTCCATATACGACGTCATGCCTGTCTCCCCATCTCGTTTCGCCTTTTCCATCGTAGCCGCGCAGGCGCCGAAGAGCGCGGAATTGGCCGAGGGCGCTATACCGCATGATTATGGCACGTTGCTATAGACGCAATGCTCTGCATTGGATTGCGTGGGCAAAGCGCGTTATGGTGAATCATGACGAGAGATGACGAGAGATGGGGAGAGTGCGGGATGGCGGCGCCGGCGCGTGCGGAGGCACGAATGCGAAACGCGCAAACGCCTGCTGGGGCTGATATATCTATCTTGCCGACAATCTGGCGAAGATGGAACGGACTTGGGGGCGGAGGGGTTGCACATGAGTGACATCGATGATCGGAGGCGCTGCGCGTGAACGACAC
Organism: Bifidobacterium sp.; assembly: GCF_022640935.1. Lineage (GTDB taxonomy): Bacteria > Actinomycetota > Actinomycetes > Actinomycetales > Bifidobacteriaceae > Bifidobacterium. The sequence continues at coordinate 11,826 of NZ_JALCCV010000014.1, read as the reverse complement.
TGTGGAGGAGATTCGGATTCATGCGCGGGTGACCGGTCTTGTGCAAGGCGTCGGCTATCGCTACTTCGCGTTCAATGCGGCGCGGCGGCTCAGTCTCACCGGCTGGGTACGCAACTGCGCCGACGGCTCGGTCGAAGCCGAGGCGCAAGGCGGTCGCACAAACATCGCGCAGTTCCTCTCTCAGCTCAAACTTGGCCCGCGCTGGGCACAGGTGAGCAACGTGGAAGCTCGACCAATCACGCTTTGCCACGGCGCCGATGCCAAGGAATTCCGCGTGGAATCCGGATACTGAGACCGGTCGCACGGCCGCAACGTGACTCCTTTGAAAAAAGACTGAAAGCCTATGTGGTTTGGCTACAGACACCTCTGCGCAACGCTGTGCCGCTTGGCATCTACTTCACGAAGACGGGCCGCGCAGGGCATATCTGCGTTATCTGTAGTTGATTTCCCAGCAGCCGAAGGTCTGCCTCCCTTACATATAGCGCCTTTGCGGCGGCATGCCGGATATGGCACAGGCACAACGGCCATTTTCAGCCGTCGCTATAGGCAATGACCTGATATCCGCGCTGCAGATAAGGCAGATATGCCTCTGAAAGCGATTGAATCCGTTACAGCTAGGCGAGATACATACTCGGCCATGGTTATGCATTTCTGCAATCCATGAAATGAGTCATCGTGCTCAATCCAATCTCACGGTCCGCGCTGCCCGCTCGCAGAGCGTTCCAGCCATCGCGCCTGAACAACTGCAATGCTTCACCTGGCGTCATGGGGATGGAGCCGGAGCCGCCCGGCGCGCGCAGGCCCAGCAGCCACGCGCAATACCCGATGATTTGACGGGGATCGACTCCGGAATCACGCAGCGTATTCATGTCGAGATCGCGGTCGCGCTTAGCCAATCTGCGTCCCGCGGCATCGTCAATCAGCGGCAGATGCGTATAGTGCGGATTCGTCGCGTTCAGCGTTTGTCCTGCACCGGAAACCGCTGCATATTCCTCAAACCCGCGCACAGCGCCAAGCCCGAACCCGGCGGCAAGCAGCTGCTCTCGAATCCAGATCTGCAATGCGGTGGAGCGCAGCAGATCACGTCCGCGCACGATATCATCCACGCCCATAAGCAGATCATCGACGACCACGACCAGCTGGTAGGAGAACAGTCCGTCTGACCGGCGCACGACCGAGTCGCCCACATCATGGCCGAGATCGAAGCGTTGCACGCCGAATATCCGATCCTCGAAAACGATCGAAGCGGCCGACGACCCAGCCTCAGGCACTGCGACGCGAAGCGGCCGACGACCCAGCCTCAGGCACTGCGACGCGAAGCGAATGACGGTCGCCTGCCGCCAGCCTGCCGGACACCATGTCAGGGTGCTCCAGCAGCAGCCTGCGGCACTTCCCGGGATACACCGTGAAGCCGTCGCCCTCCTGCGGCGCCGATGCCGCCCGGATTTCCGCACGCGAACAGAAGCACGGGTAGATCAGCGACGGGAAAGCGCCTCGAGCGCCCGGCTCCGGATCGCCGTCCGCCTCTCGAACGGGCCCACCCCCATTGTCTCTGGCGCACGCAGCCAGCTCGAGACCAGCGCCCGTCCCGACTTCCCTCGCGCCAGGCATCGCCCGGCTTTCGAGCGCCCGCAGCGCCGACTCATAGATCTCGCCGCGTTGCGACTGATACACCGGTTCGCCGTCCCAATCCAGCCCCAGCCACGCCAGATCGTCCATGATCCACCGGTCGGCGTCCGGCACGACGCGCGGCACGTCGATGTCTTCGATGCGTAAGGCAATACGGCCGTCGGGGCAAGCGCGCGCTGACAGCCAAGCTGCCAACATCGCATAAACATTGCCGATATGCATGCGCCCGGAGGGCGTCGGCGCGAATCGCCCTTTCACCCGACAGCTCCCGCGGGCACGCTCGCACATGCCACTGGCATGCAATGCCCGACCAGTCCCGCATGCATGGCCCTCGCGGTCTCACCATCGAGGCAAAAACCTGCACAACGGCAACCCGACAGGGCGAGTATTGGCACCGCCACCGGCACGCCCTCCTCGCCTTCGTACTAGGCTCACGCCGAACCCGCTACGGATGCAGCGCAGTCCGGCGTGAGCTCGCCATGAGTCCAACTCCATTTCAACGTACCCATTATTCCGCATTCATCGCACGTGGTTTACCATCACGCGCTCTCCTTTGCCCATTGGCACAGAGCGGGGACGCATTCGTCGGCGAAGCGCTGGTAGTCGGCCGCGGTGTTGTAGATGAACGATGACAGCCGCAGGTAGCCGATGCCGTCAAAGCTGGTGAAGGCGGTTTCCACGTCGAAAGCAGCGGAAACTCGGTCTCTGAGCATGTCATCGGAATCGTGATCCTGTCCGATGCCTTTGGGCAATCGGACGAGCCGCATTCCCGGCGCCCGCTGCGTATAGTCCACATGGTGATTTTCTCCGGTCTCCTTTTCGAAGGCGGCCGCGATCAGTTCCTGGCCGTAGTCGGCAAGGGTCTGGATGTACTGCCGGGCCCGGTCCCATCCGAAGGTATTCTCGATATACTCGTATGTATATGGGGCGCACAGATAGCTGGTCTGGTCGAGTGTGCCCTGCATGTCGAATCGCTCAGGATATGGAAGGTCCCGCCCCCACGAATTGATCAGCGGGTGCACTCCTTGGGCGAGCTCGGTACTGACGATGAGCATTGCGCAGCCACGCGGGCAGCAGACGAATTTATGCAGATTCCCTATCCAATAATCCGCGCCGAGATCGAGCGGATCCTCGCGGATGAGGCCCGGCGCATGTGCGCCGTCAATCAGCACCCTCGCACCGTAGCGATGCGCCAGCTCAGCTATCCGCTTCACGGGGAAGAGCATGGCGGTCGGCGAAGTGATTTCGTCGGTGATAACCAGCTTCGTGCATGAGGAGAGCCGCTCCTCGAACGCGGAGACGATATCGTCTGCCGTGGCATTGATCGGGATATGTGCTGTGCGAAGAATGCCTCCGGCCGCCTTGATCTTGCGTTCCGCCCCCATGACGACTGCCCCGTATCCATGATTCGAAACGAGGATCTCGTCCCCGGGCCCGAACTCCATGCTATTCAATACCACTGTGGCTCCAGCCGAGGCGTTGGGCACGAATGACATGTTCTCCTCGCTCGTGCCGAGCAGGGCGGCCATTTTCCGTCGGCTTTCCTTGATCAGCCCCGTTGCGGCAATGAACCATTTGACGGGCGAAGATTCCATCTGCGCCTTCAGATCTGCCTGATACGCCAACACTTGCGTCGGCACAGCGCCGAACGACCCATGATTGATATGGAGCGTCGGGGTCGCAAGTTGCCAGGCTTGCGCAGCAGGGCGGCCATGGATATCAAGCATGGGGGCCGGCGCGACGATTGGCGCGGCCGCGGTCGTTGGGGTTGATGGTGCGGCGGTAGTTGTCATCGATGTCCTTCGCGGTGTTGGAGCATTGCGGTATTGAATTCAGCTGTTCAACGTAATTCGTTGAGACAACCATAGGATTCATATGAACAATTTGGTGACAATCATGTTTCAGAAGTGTAAAAATGCCGATTCTCGCTAAAATTCGTCTTGAATTTTGATATTCATATGATGATTTGTATATACGTTATGGTGGGATCGGCATATTGAACCAGTGGGGACAGCGCTGGCAGAGGGCATGATCGAAATACCGTGATTATGCGCGACACGGCTTTGGAGGCGCAGTATGACTCTCAGCGGGGCATTTGACGCGATACGCGGATTCATCGCAGACGGGGTATTCAAGCCGGGCGACAAGCTCCCCTCCGAGGAGCAGCTGTGCGAGATGCTGGGAATGTCCCGCAGCCCGGTGCGCGAGGCGTTGCAGATGCTTGGCGCGCTGAACGTCGTTGACATCCGTCAAGGTTCGGGCATCTACGTGAAGAAGCTCAGCGCCGAGGAGCTTATCGCCAGCTTGTCGCTGACCATCGGCCTGATGCCTTTGCCGTCACTGCTCGATATGTATGATCTGCGGCTGATCGTGGAAGCTTCACTGGCCGAACGCGCGGCAGCGCTCATCACAGGCGAGCAGATCGACGAATTGAGCAGGCTCCAGCATGAGATCGAAGGGGCCATCCACCCCGACGACACCGCAGAGCTTGATAATGCATTCCACGGGCTCATCGCCCAAGCCGCCAACAGCCCGGCATCGAGAGCCTTGATCGACGTCATGAGATCGCGTTCAAGCAACTATCGCCTGTTCCGCACCAATCGCGGGATCGAGGTCTTCAGAACGAGCAACGCCGGTCACCGCGAGCTCATCAACGCATTTCGCCGCCACGACCCGATGCTGGCCAAAGGCGCGATGTCCGCTCACATCGATGCCACGCGCGGCTGGCTGGCTGTGCTCAAACCCGAATCGCAACCAGAAAGGCAGGCGGATTAGGGTTCTTTCCTGTGCTCGGCATGCAGCGGCTGACAATACCAAGATCGACGTCGGCGATGGCGTTCATCATCAAGAAGGCGCGAAACGGGGATTCGGCATGCGGGACATCTGCGGCCGCGTATTCCTCGCCGCGAACACACCCAGCAGCCGAGGGAATCCACGCTCGCCACTTGAGCACGCCACTACCTGGCCAACGGAATGTGCCTTCCCAAAGTCAACGTCACATTCTGCGGTTACTGGAGCATCGGCGAATCATCGCCATGCTCGACCCGACTATGCCAGCCGTAACGCCACTACACTTGCCAAGTATACGAAAACCCTTACAACCATGCAGTTGTAAGGGTGTGAACTTGTGCCCCCACGGGGACTCGAACCCCGGACACGCTGATTAAGAGTCAGCTGCTCTAGCCAACTGAGCTATAGGGGCGTGGTTAATACACAAGCCGAGGGATTACTTTACTCGTAAATCCCCTCCCCGCAAACCGGCGTGTCGAGCCTACGAGCCACCCACCAAGGGCGCGAGGAGCTCAGCCGCAGGCTGAGGTACGGCCAGAACGCAACCACATCAGAAAATTCAACGCACCCAAATCTTCGAATCGTAAAGCGAACAGTCGCTACGGCCACCAGGGACAGCTCCGTCTTGTTCCGACAGTGAACGACGGCAAATGGAATAGATAAGGCAAAATCGAGCGAGCCCTGTCTCATTCACGACAGTTATCAGCGACAGATGTCGTAAATGAAGCAGCGTCGCCATTCCTTTAGGATTTTCGCGCCGTTCGATTGACCCGGCGCGCCGCACGCCACACCGCTCACAACTATCGCGTCGCTCTTGCCATGAATTTGCAGATTGTAGTGGATAAAGACAAGATACGACCTCTTTACAGGCACAGGCTGGCGGGTTTATTCTCGCTCGTATGACAGATTCGTTGCGCACGTGCCCCTTGGGGGTCGAGATCGAAATATGCAAGGTCGATCTGACGCTGCGCAACCGTTTCCGCCTGAGCGAACTCGGTTTCCGCGAGCATGAGCGCATGCGAGTCATTCAGAAGGCCGGCTTCGGCGGTCGCGTTGTCGCCCATGGCACGGAACGCATCGCGCTGGATGGTGCCACCGCGCGGCGCATTCTCGTGCAGGTGCATTGAGACGAACGAGGTGCCGTTGATGTCGCAGGCGCAGATATCCGCGCGCGATGGTCGAAATAGTCATTGCGCTGACGATATGGGCCACATGGAGCGTGCCGAACATTCCGAGCACTCCGGCGGCCACCATCATCGCCGCGGACTGGCCGTGCTGCTGCCGTCCGGCCACCACCGCATGGGCCATGAGGCGCCGAGCGGCAATCCGCGCATCGTCTTCATGGGCAATCCGAACGTCGGCAAATCCACGCTGTTCAACGCGATTCTGGGCGCGAACGCCACGGTGATGAACGCGCCGGGCACGACAGTGCTCGTGGAATCCGGGGAACTCAGCCGCAACGAGACGGCGTGGAATTTCATCGACACGCCGGGCACGGCTTCGCTCGACGCCATCAGCCCCGACGAACAGGTGTCCTCGGAGGCCGCGATGGGCCGGAACGGCTACCCGCAGCCCGATGCCATCGTCGCGGTGATGGACGCCACTTCTCCGTCAAAGTCGCTGTATCTGCTCAGCCAGCTCATCGACCTCGGCCGACCGCTGGTGGTCGCGGTGAGCATGCTCGATCTGGCGAGGCGTCAGGGATCGACGTTGGAAATCAACGATTTCGCCGCGCTCGTCCCCGGCGTCCCGTTCATCCAGGTCGACGGCAGAACCGGCAAGGGCAGGAACGAGTTGCTGGATGCCATCGGCCGACAGCTTGGCGCAGCGCGGACAGCACACAACATGGCACAGGCCGCAGAGGCCTTGCCTGACATACCCCCCGTCACCACTGCAACCGTCCCCGGCCGCGAGGCAGCTCAGGACGAGGTATCGCGCTGGACCCGGCAGACCTCCGATGAGCGCTTCGCCTGGATCGCGGGCAAAGCCACGGAGCTGAGCCGCAAGCAACCCGCAGCCGACAAGTCGACCTTCTCCGACAAGCTCGACCGGGTGCTGCTCCACCCCGTAGCCGGCATCGTGATCTTCCTCGCGGCGATGTACGCGGTGTTCGAGGCGACCACGACGCTCGCCGGGCCACTCATCGACTGGTTCGATGTGACCTTCCGCCAGTGGCTGACCGACGGCGTCGGATGGGCGTTCACGCTGGCCGCCGGCAAGGAGTCCCTCGCAGGCTGGTTCCACGGGCTGATAGTCGATGGCCTGCTCAATGGCTTCATCACCGTGTTGACCTTCATCCCGCCGATGGGCATTATGTTCATCATTCTCTCGTTGCTGGAGGATTCCGGCTACCTCGCGCGGGCTGCCTTCGTGATGGACAGGGCGATGCGCGCGATCGGCCTCGATGGCCGGGCCTTCCTGCCGCTTGTGGTCGGCTTCGGCTGCAATCTGCCCGCATTGGCTTCGACCCGCACGCTGCCTGATTCGCGGCAGCGGCTGCTCACCGGCCTGCTCATCCCGTTCACCTCATGCTCGGCGCGCCTGAGCGTCTATATTGTCTTGGCCTACGCGTTCTTCGGCCGTTACGCCGGACTCGCGATATTCCTCATGTACGTCGCGTCCATTGTGATCATCCTCGCTGTCGGACTCGCGCTGCGAAAAACGCAGTTCCGCGACCTGCACACCCAGCCGTTTGCGATGGGCCTGCCGCCGTACCAGATGCCCAAGCTACTGCAGCTCGGCAAGTCGGTGGCGCTGCGGCTGTGGGCGTTCATCACCGGCGCCAGCTCGATCATCATCACGATGATCGTCATTGTCTGGCTGCTCGCCGCCATGCCCATCAGTGCAGGAGCCGCCGGAAACAACACCTTCGGCCATGTCGACGAGGTCGAGAATTCACTGTATGGCGCAGTAGCCTCGGGCGTTGCGCCGGTCTTCGAGCCCGCCGGCTTCAACGACTGGCATGCTTCGGCCGCGCTTATCACCGGATTCGTGGCCAAGGAAGTCGTGGTTGGCTCGATGGCGCAAAGCTACGCGATCCATGATTCGGGCAACGAATCCGAACAGCAGCAAGGCACCGGCACCTTAGGCCAGGCGGTGCGCGCCAGCTTCGAGCGTTCCAGCGGCGGGCACGCTTCGGCCGCCGCCGCTGCCTTCATGATTTTCGTGCTCGCCTACACGCCGTGCCTCGCGACAATCGCGGAAATACGACGGCAGTACAGCGGCAAAATCGCTCTCCAATCCGTAGGGATGGGACCCGCCGTGGCATACGTTCTGGCGATTATCGTCTTCCAGATCGGACGGCTGCTATGAGCGGATTCAGGCTAACGACATTCACGCAACTTCCAGGCACATCAGTGCATCATCTCGATTCCGCAGAACCACGTTTCCACAACGTCACGGCAATTCCCGAAACCGCTTCGGCAACGCCGAACACGCCGATTACCACGCAAGTGCTGCAGATCTTAGCTTCCGGCAAAACACCACGCATGGCGGCCCATGATTTGAGTCTGCCACTCGACTTCGTGAATCTTGTCATCGAACAGGCCCGCGCAAGCGGCGACTTCGATTTCTTCGAGCTGCGCACGGAAAACTGCACGGCCGGCGGCGCATGCCACCCCGATCCCGAATCGATGGTATGCGCCAGCTGCCCCATTCTGCCGACTAGCATCCGCAAACAACAGTCTGCATTAGGCAAATTGAGGCGCGCGATATCGTCTCATAGAGCTGCACGCCAATCATCACATCAACTGAACAAGGGCCAAGCCGCACAGGCATAACATCACCATGTCGGCAACGCGCAGCGCGTAATGCAGGGGACCGGGCCTGTCAAATGAATGCAGCGACGACCATCCAGCGTCGGCCGGCAAATCCAGACGGACAAACACTGCTTCATCCCGGTCTTTGCGATTCAATACGACTTATTCGAGTATCAGCGTGACATGATGGCGAAGCCCGTCATGCATAATTTCGATGCGGCCCAGCGCGCCGGCGACTTGCGCCACATCGATAAGCGCCGCGTCACCCGGCACTGACCCTTGCGCACGTTCAGCATCGAGCAGCGCACGAGCCAGCAGGCCACGATAATGCTTGGCGGCATGCGTGATCACTTTGCCACGCGAATCGACGACTCGCAAATCCCACCAGTCCCCGCGCGGCGCCGTGACCCGGTATGCGCCGGAGCGCATATCGACCCCGGTCTGGGTCATACTAGTCTCAGCAGTATTTACTTTATTCGTTTCACTCTGCATCTCCGCATCCCCCGGTCGGTTTCCGCTCGCCGGGTTCCACGCATCTCTGCGCCGCGTTCCGGAATCCGCCTGCCTGCAATTCGAATCTCCCAGCCCTGTCTGCGCCAATTCCCGTCGCCAGAACGCTTTAAGACTGCCGATCCCCGGCAGCGAGACGTTCATCGAAAGCCGATACGCCGGGATGAGATCCTCGCCGGTCGTGACGCCGAAGAGCCCGGAGAAAATAAGGACATCATCGCCGCTGCGCAACTGTGCTGCCTCATACAGCACGCCGGTGTACACCTCGCGCGCCGGGGCGCAGTGCGCAGAGAGGATATCACGCTGTGCCACGACCTCGGGCATGATCCGCCCGCCCACGCCCAGAATCTCGCCGGCATCATCCCGATTCGACACGGCAATCAGCGCCTCAAGCACCTGCTGCCGAGCGGCCGTGAGCTCCGGGTACGGCAACCCATCAAGATCAAGCACCGGCCCATCAACAGGGGTTGTTTTGCCTTCGGAAGGCGGCAGCAGAATATGCACCCCGCTATTCTAGCGTCATGCCAACATGTCACAGCTGCCAATCTGTCCCGCCGCTGCGCGCCTCTCGTCACCGCCATCGGTTCCGTTCTCTTCAAGAGCACGGCATTGCGCGCACAGCCCGAAGACGTCGATCTCATGGGTGACGTCGGAGAACCCCAAAGAATGCGCCCTGTTCCCCACCCATTGCTCAAGCCCGGGGATCTCGATTTCAATGGCCCGGCCGCAGTGCCGGCAGATGACATGGTGGTGGCGATGGTCTTTGCACAAGCGGTAAAATACCTCGCCGTTCCGGCTTACGGAGTCCACTTTCCCATCGGCTGCCATGCTTTGCAGATTGCGGTATACCGTGGCGACGCCGACATGCGGGCCCCTTGCGATGAGCCGATTGTACACGGTCTGCGCTGCGGCGAAGGTGTCGTCTTCCTCCAGCTGTTTCTCTATCAGCGCCCGCGCCCGGGTGACTCTATGCACCATATGCGCTCAGCACTCCCTGCTAAGCCCGAAGTAATTCCATTCGCACGTCGTCATACCGCCAATCGTATGTAATGGTATCCATTATCACAAGCTGTTACGATTTTGCCACTGTTATTCCTCGGAGCATGCCTCTCGCCGGAGCTAAGCCATTCAACCCGGAACCATGCGGCCATGTCGAGATTTCACTCGCCTCGCATGCAGACCCTAGTCGTTGCGGTCCTACAGCCCCAGCAACCGCCGGCGAACCCAGTACCCCTGCACATAAGCATCGTCTTTCGGCAGGGAGCCGACATGACGGATTGACGCGCGGATCGCGCGCATCATCGATGACTCCCCCGCCGCCCAGCAGCGCCAGACGCCCGGCTCGGCGCTGTCGATCTGCAGCTTGTCTTTCAGCTTCATAAAGGCATGCAACGTTTTCTGCGTCGGCACGTACCATGCCTTCACGCGTTCATTGCATTCAATGAATCTCGTAAGATCGTGCCGGCCTGTCAACAGCACATACGCGCGCACGCGCTCGGGCAACGAATCCACAATCGCCCTGATCGCCGGGTAGGCGGTCTCGTCCCCGACTAGAAGCACCCCCGAGCAATGCTCGTCGACAGTGAAGGGACGCGACCCTGCGAGACTGGCATTGAGCATGCTGCCGGCGTGCACATGCAGCGCCCACGATGCTGCTGGACCACTGGTCTGATGCAGGTAGAAGCTCACATCCACACGGCTGCGATCAGGGGCATAGCCGGCCACCGTGTACCCTCGCTGCACTTCGCGGCAGAAACCGACCGGGAACCACAGCCGCATCCAGGCCGCCGGCTCGAACAGGCTCTCTGGAAGCTGGTCGGGACTGGAAAACGATACCCGTTTCATTAGCCCGCCACACTCGAGGGCAGTCGAAACAGCTTTGAGTCGGAACTCTGGAGCATGCATGGCCTTGAGCATAGCCCCTCCCAACCCACGGTTCACCGGATCGGCCCCCACGCGCAACTGCCGAAATTACCGGTCAGGAATCCTTGCATCGAAGCATCTCCAATCCGGTTTTCACCGATTCTCCATACCACCCGACGATGCCGTCCTTGCCACGGCATACAACGCAAATGCCTGTAGACTCCATGCGAATCATGCGAACAGCCACAGCGACTCGCGACATGTCTGCCGCAATGCTCGCAGGGCAATTCACCCGCCCGATGTTCTCCACGTCCGCCGATCAGTGCAACCGGTGGCTGCTTTCAAGCTGCACTATCGTTAAATCTATAAGTTACACCTACGATGCCTGCAGAAAACTGCAGACAGACTGGCGTTTCCAGAAAACTATGCTACAGGACACCCCTCTCGCTGGCAACTGGCAGGCTTCGTCCGCCGCGCAGAGCACGCGAACCATCGCATTTCGCTAGATTCACAGACTGGCGATATACGCATCAAGCTGACGCTGATTCCTGATGATCGTGGTTTTCGCGGCGTACCGCGTGGCGATCGATCGAAAGCTCTCACGATGCGCGGCATCGCGTCCCCGATGGAGTATCCACCATGCGAAAGCGAAGTCGATTCGCTCAGCACAGCCGTCGGCCATTGAGGGCCTGGACTTGCCGTGGTATGTTTTCATACGCCGAAAGGCACGCCATAGACAAGCGAAACGATTGAACTGGAGCAGAAGAATTCGGTCGGCGCACTCCAAGCGTCCCTCTACGTTCAGCTTGGAATAATTTCCGTCGATAATCCACGAGCTATGCTCGTCCATGAAGGCACGCACGATACGACGCTGCTCGTCATCGGGACGCTCCTGCCAATGCGGCAGGAATTGGACCATGTCCAGATGGAGCACCGAAATGTCTCGGCGCTCGCCCATCGTTCTCGCCAGCGTTGACTTACCGCTTCCGCTGTATCCCATAATCGCAATTTTCACGAGAACCGAGCCTAGCAGTTGCCACGCCCTTCGATGAGGCTGGCGCTGATAAAAGGAATTGAAACAGGATCTGGTGGGTTGCGATGCATAGGGTTGTAGATATGTGGAAAGCCTCCGGTGGGTTTTGTCCGCCGGAGGCTTTTGTAGGTGTTGTTTGCGGCGGTGTGCTACTCTCCCACACTCTGTCGGGTGCAGTACCATTGCCGTGCTGGGTCTTAGCTTCCGGGTTCGGAATGGGACCGGGCGTCTCCCCCAGGCCAT
>NZ_JALCCV010000013.1 GCF_022640935.1 Bifidobacterium sp. | reverse complement strand
CCGTCCAGCCGCTGCTCCACGACTTCGGCGCCGTTGTAGATCGCACGGGGGAACGCGCTGTCATGCGGCGTGGCGACGATGATTTCGTCGGTTGGGCATTGCAGCGCCGCGACATCCTCCGGCAATGCGAGAGTGACGTGGCCCGGCCCCGGAAGGTCGACATGGAATTCGCAAGAGGCGAGCACTTCGTTAGCAAGCGTTCTGCGTTCGACGCTCCAGTTGCCGTGCCAGGATTCGTTGGTGTCGTTGGCAATGACCAGCGCCAACCTGTCGCATGCCGGCCGCATGCCCTCCCAGCTCAGATCATGCCAGGCTTTTTCGGAAATGCGCGGCTGGATCGTGGCGAATCGGGGGGCGAAGAAGTCACGCGAGGCATACCACAACGGTTTGCGGCGGCCGTCGTAATCCACTGCCGCCCAAGAGACGACAGGCCAGTCGTCGTTGAGCTGCCAGATGAGCACGCCGGCGTTGACCGGTTCCAACGAGCGCATATGCTCGACGCCGAAGCGCACAGCCTGCGCTTGCTGCAATTGGCAGGCCCAATGCCAGTCCTCTGTATTCGGCCAGGAATCGGTGGGTATCAGCCAGCTTCGCGTGCCGTCCGGGTTGTAGCTCACATCGTCGATACGACCTGGCGTCAGGTGCGATCGCATGCCCCGAGCAAGTTTGTAATTGCCTCCTGCGGCCTTCTGATGCATGAGCATCTGCTTGCCAAAGGGCTCGATGGGCTCGTCGTGCACTACGCTCGTAAGCGTGCTCCAGGCAGGCGGTGCCTGATAGCCGAATTCATCGGCGAAGCGAGGCGTGTAATCGGCGAATTTGCGGTAGTCAACACGGTTCCACACGTCCCAGATATGCATGGTGCCGTCGACGTCTTTATTCGCATCCACGAATTTCGTGAAGCTCATCGGCGAGCTCGGCAGATAGACGCGCGTAGGATCCAGCTCGGCGAGCAGCCGGGGGAACAATTCGGAATAATAGTAGTCGCCCCACGGTTTTTCGCCGTACCCATACACATTCGCCGGTCGGTCGTCGTCGCGCAGAGCCTGTTTGAATCCGGCCCATTCCGAGTAGGCGACATAGTTTTCGTTCGACCCGTTCCACACCACCAGGCTCGGGTGCGAGGAGAGCCGGGCGATATGCTCGCGCGCTTCGGCTTCGATTTCCGCTTTGGTCTCGGCATCTTCCGGATAGGCGCCGCAGGCGAGCGTGAAATCCTGCCAGACCATGACGCCCAGCCGATCGGCGAGTTCGTAGAATTCGTCGGATTCGTAGATGCCACCGCCCCAGACACGCACCATATTCGCGTTCGATTCCACGAGATCCGCGAGTATGCGACTGTAGCATTCCTTGCCTGCGCGAGACAGCAATGCATCCGCCGGCACCCAGTTGTAGCCATGCGCGTGCACGGCTACATCGTTCACATAAATCTGGAACGGGCGCCCGATGTCGTCCGCGCGCGTGTCGACGCGCACGGTGCGGAAACCGACCGCGCCGTGCCACGCGGCGACGGGGTCATGATCTGCTTCGTCTCCGAGCGACACGTCCACGTCATACAGGGGCTGCTCGCCATACCCGCGCGGCCACCACAACTTGGCCTGCGGGATCTTCGCCGTCAGGACCGTGGAATTCCTGCCCTGCGCCACTTCGCCGTCAATCACAATCGAGCTGCCGGATCCACCCGCGCCATTCGCGTTCGACACGCCCTTGCCTGAAACGCTTACGCGAACCGGAACAGGCTGCGCGCACGCATGTGCATCAGGACCGGTCATGACGCGCCCTTCGCCGGCACGCTCAATCTCAACCGTTGCAGCAAGCACTCCAGTGCCATCAGGGAGCACATCGACCAACGGCCGGACAGAGGCTATGCGCGCGCCGGACCACGAGTCGATGCCGATTGGCCGCCAGATTCCAGCGTTCGCCGCGTCGATCCCCCAGTCCCAACCGAATTGGTATGAGGGTTTGCGCAGCTGGTTGAAGGCGTGATGCTCGGTATGGGGATAGTATCCGATCTCCTGTTCGCGCCGGTCTGATTCACGCACCGACGAGGCAAACGTTACCGTCAATGTGTTGCGGCCGTCATGGAGCATCGGCCGCACGTCCCAGCGATAGGACCGGTAGTAGTTCTTCGCGTTCCCGATCAGGCGCCCGTTGATCGACAGCGCCGCGACCGTGTCGAGCCCATAAGCCACGAGGTCGTGACGAGCCTGGCCGTTCGCATGCCATTCGAAGTCACAGCTGAACTGCCAGTCGACATCGCCGATCCACTGCTGATGGCTCTCCTGATCGCCATCGAAAGGGTCCGGAATCAGCCCTGCGCCGACCAGATCGAGCGTGGCCTCGCCCGGAACAGTAGCCGGAATTCCTGCGGCGAGCCGATCTTGCAATTCGACAGGTGCGACTTGCGGATTCAGCGCCTTGACGGACCAGCCGTCTGTGATGGGAGTGAAGGTGGCGGGAACGTGAGTCATGAAATGCTCCTCATATGAATTGTTGCCGATAGCGTGGCATTCGACTTCTGCCGCGATGGCTGCAGAAAGCTTGACAGTGTGGATAGGTCTGATTTAAAGGGGCGCGCCGATCAGGTCACTCCTTGACGGATCCTGCGGCGATGCCGTTATAAATCTGTTTTTGGAAGACGAGGAAGAGGATCAGCATCGGCAGCAGCGTGATGATGACGCCTGCGCAGATCAGGTTGTATTTGCTGCCCATCGGGCCGGTGAAGGAGTACAGCGCGATAGCGATGGTTTTCAGGCTCGAATCCTGCAGATAAAGATTCGACGCATAGTATTCGTTGTAGACGCCGACGCCTTTCAGAATCATGCAGGTGACGATGGCAGGCTTGAGCAGCGGCAGCAGAATGCGCGAGTACACGGTGAAATAGGAGGCGCCGTCGACGATAGCCGACTCGTCCAGCGAGGTCGGGATGTTTTCGAAATACTGGATGAACACGTAAATCGAAATGACGTCGGTGCCGCACATCATGATGATGTAGCCCCACATCGTGTTCACGGCGTTCAGATTCACCATGATCTTGTACAATGCAACCTGCATCGCCACCCCCGGCAGGAGCGCTGCAACCGTGAACATGCTGCGGACGAAAGCATTGCCCGGGAACGTGAAACGGCTGAGCACATAGGCCAGTTGCGTGCCAATCAGCGTGGTGACGACGAGCACAATCACCAGTATGAACACCGAGTTACGGAAGGCGACCGCCATGTTGCTGGTGGTAAAGGCCTCGATATAGTTCTCGAAGTTGAACCAGTTCCTCGGCATCTGCATGACGTTGGTAGACTGGTATTCTTCACTCGTTTTCGCCGCCGTCACAAAACAAGTAACCAGCGGCAGCAGCATCCAAAACGCTATGAAGACAAGAGTGACGTATTTAAGCGCTACAAAAATGCCGTTCTTCGCCGTATACCAAGGGGATGCCGTTCGCTTGGCTGCGCGCGCCTTGACCTGTGCCAATGTATCAGTCATCATGCCACCGTCTTTTCGCTTTTGCTTGACAAATTGTTCAAAGGATTATCGACCGCGCTGCTCGCCGGATTATGCGACGGCCCATTGCGGAAGATCGGCGCGGCCTTCCTTGTCGCCTTGCGACGCTGCCGCTCGATTTTGCGCGCCTGCTTCCTCGCGGCCTCCGTGCCATCGTCGGCGCCCCTGAACACGTATCTGAAGAACAGCTGCTGCAACAGCGCGACGATCAGAATGATGACGAGCAGCACGATGGCCATGGCCGAGGCCAATCCGACCTTTTGATTGACATGCGCCAGACGATCCATAAGCACGAAGATCGTCGCAGTGCCGTTCGCGCCGGTGGTTATCACGAAGGGGCCTTCGAAGGCGGTGAGCGAACCAGTGATCGACAGGATGACATTCAGCACCAGAATCGTGCGAATGCCTGGAAGAATGATATGTCGGAACTGTTGGAACTTATTCGCGCCATCAATTTCAGCCGCTTCGTAAAGCGAGGAATCGATCGACATGATCGAGCCAATAAACAATATGACCGCTTGCCCGAGGTTACGCCATACCGAAGCGCCGACCAGGGACCAATTGTTCACCGCTTGGTCCCTGAGCCAGTAGGGCAGCTGATCCAGGTTGAAGCCGCACCACTGCAGCACGGTGTCAAAGACGAACCCGCGGGTGTAGAAGAACTTGAAGATAAAGCCGACTGCGATGCCGTTGATCAGGTATGGGAAGAAATAGACGGCTTTGAACGCATTGCCGCCGCGCACTTTGAATGCCAGCACTGAGGAAAGATACAGTGCAAGCAGCACTTGCAATATCGCACCGACCATGTAATACAGGCTGAGCTTGAGCGAGGAGAGGGTATCCGGTCGGCTGAACACGTCGACGTAATTCTGCAGGCCCACCCATTTACGCGCGCCGATGTACTTCATCTTGAAGAAGCTATAACCCACCATGCTGGCAAAGGGCAGGTAAGTGAATACGACAAGCAGCGTAACGGGAATCGCACTGAATGCCGTGACGATACCGGCCTTGCGCCAGTTCCTCGGCAGCTTGTTGACCGGTATATCGCCGGTACCGTACCTGGATACGGCTGAATCGCTTGTGGCAGCAGTCATTGTCTCTCCCTTTACGGGTGTTGTAGGTTCTGCATTCTGTTGTGTGCTGTGTCATTGTCGGCAGCGCAGCAAGATATGTACTTTGCTCATGTCAGATGAGCCGAATAGGACACTCGTTGCGGATGCCGGCGGGCATGGCTTGAGGAGCCGTGTCGCCGGCATCCGCAATGAGGATGTTTTCTATGGCTTGTCGCTAGTGTGACAAATTACTTGGCGACGGTTGTGTACTTAACGTCCACGCCCTCTGTCTCAAGAGCGGAATTCCACTTCTCGTTCCAGCTCTTCATAATGTCGTCATAGGACTTGCTGCCGGTGGCCGCCGCCTCGACGATCGACTGGACCCGCGAATCGCCGCCCGTGTTGATGGCGAGTTCGGAATCGCTATTCAGATCGTTGAAGAGATCCTCTTCGCCTTTGACTGCCGGCTCATCCTCGATGAACTTCACATCCTTGAAGTCCCCGTACAGCTCGGGCAGGCGAGTATCAGATTTTGCCACGGAAACGCCGCCCTCGTTATACGCGAAGTTAGACTTCTCGGTCAGCCACTTGACAAAGATCATGGAAGCTTCCTGATTGTCCTTAGAAACCTTCTTGTTGATGCCATAGGAGTAGTCTGCCGCGGAAGACGTATACTGCTTGCCGTCCACCGAAATCGGGAAGGGCATATATGCGACATCGTCAGGATGGTCGCCAGCGGCCTTCATCTGCGAGACGGCCCAAGATCCAAGCACCATAGTGCCGATCTTGCCGCCGTTCATCTGCGTCTTGCTGCCTTCCCAGTCGGTTGTGGAGTAATCGTCTTCGGTCAGCTTGCCCGCAACAGCGTCGTACAGAATCTTGTAGACGTTATACGCATGAGTGCCATCGCCTGGATCCGCAAAGGGGTCCTTGGTGTGCAGAAGCTCCTGAGCCATATATTTATCATCGCCGGTCGCGGTGCCGCCGATGTATTGATCCCAGGCGCCCATCGTCCAGCCCGCTGCATAGTTGGTGTACAGCGGAGTGGCATCGGTCTTCGACTTGATTGCCTTCAGCGCGTTGATGAACTCCTCAGGGGTCTTGGGCAGCTCGGTTATACCCGCTTTGGTGAAAACGGCCTTGTTGTATACGATGCCGACAGCGGCTCCAGTGCTCGGAACGCCATATACGTTGCCGTCATATTCCTGAGCATGAACGTACTTGATCTCCTTGTCCATATCTGAAGTGCTGCCGTAGGGCAGGAAGTACGTGCTCAGGTCGGATCGATCCACAGCCGGGATAAGCATGATGTCACCCCAGTCGTTGCCCTGGAGGCGCGTGAGCGCATCCTTCGCATAATCGGCGTCAGTTTGGATTTCGACTTTGATATTCGGGTACATCTTATTAAATTCGGCCACATACTGCTTCCACGACGTTCCTGGGTAGGAAGCTTGGGCCATATCGGTTCGGTTCGAGAAGACCTTGATAGATGCCTTCAGGTCTTTCCCGGTTTCGCCCAGCTCGATGCTGGGATAGCTGAGATCTGTGGCTGCGCCGGACGAACCGCTGCCTCCGCACGCCGCCAGCCCGACGACGCACGCACCAGCAACCGCAGCCGCGGCGATTTTTTTCAACGACATCATGTTCTTTTCTCCTCACGTCATTCGCTGACAATGATGGGAAAGAGGACTTCCTTGATCCTCTTTCTGGCCGCGGACTCCGCCTTCCTGGCGGCTTCGTTGGCTCTCCCCCGTCTCGAACCGTCAATCTTCGCCGGTTCTCAACGCGATTACTTGCACGATAACATGCACCACGGGAGTTTGTCAACCGGTTAAGTTGCATGCATCGAATTGAAACGGCATGTTGTTCATATATTGTCCATTCGACGGCGATATTCACGGACACGCCCACTGGCATCAAGGCCGATCATCTGCACGACGTTTGTTATACGCAGGTTTTGCCGCCCTTCACTTTCCTTGTCCCCCACAGCTTCTCGTCCCTTCTGCCAACACTCTCACCCGAGGGGCCGCACGTGTGCAGCGCAACCTAGAACCGTTGATATTCCAACAAAAATTCGGTTTTGCATAATCTCCACGGAACACGATGCGTTACGCGGCCCATGCATCCGCCCGCGACCCGCGGCTCACCCATGGCGGCCGGAGGGGCCCGGAATGGACTCAGGAATCATTCACCGTTCCTCAACGGTCTATCGGACGATTATCCAAATGAACTTCGATTAAGCTAACTTAATCGGTTTTGTTTTGTATGCACTCGAGCGAAGTTCATCGACACGCTGACATAGCGCCAGTAACCCGGGGAGGCTCTTACCGTCGTGGCAGGGCAAGGGGCAAAAGCGCCGCTCCCGGGCCTCCGAGCAGATCCTCGTATGATGCTGACGCTGATATGTCTGCAGGGCTCGGCCTTGCCGCGATCCGCTCGTACCTCTACCATGCTCCCACGATGACAGACTCTCATAGCAGCGCCCTGAAGTTCTTGACCCGGTGGAATGTGATGGCGTTGCTGTTGTGGTAGGAGTCCGCCCCGTTCATCGCGGTGCGGCTGACCACCAGCAGGTCATCGCCATCCATGATGAAGCTGGGGTACTGCGCCGCGACCCACGCTGGATCGCAATCGCCCAGATCCACCACCCTGGTCACTACCCGGAACGCGCGCAGATCCCGGGAAGCCATGAGCGAGAGGATATTGCGCGCGGCCGGCAGGGCGGGATCCGCGATCTCGTTGGCCAGCGCCAAATAAGTCTGGCTCGGCTCGTCGTAGGCTATTTCGAACTTCGAATTGCTGCCGCCGTTGAAATCGCTCAGTCCTTCGAAGCGCAATCCCGCGCAGTTCGGCCCGGTGGCCTTGAGCATCAGCGCCTTGCCGAACCGAGGCGTCGAGCCGTCCATCTGCAAGCGCAGTATATTGCGCACGACGCCGTCCGGCGCGACGACCGCATTGCCTTCGAGCGCGGCCACATGGCGAAGCCCCTGCGGCCGCTGATCGGCCATGCATAGCTCGGAAAGCCGCCAAGAAGAAGGATCGAGCAAGTCGCCTGAGACGTCGCCGACCAGCAGCGCATTGGCGAAGCCGGTCTCCCACGACCCGTAATCCACACCGGTCACCAGCCGGCCGCCCACCTCGACAACCGGCATCGGCGCCTTATGGAAACCGCCCACATCCGCGTTGCCCGATCCTCTGAACAGCACGGTCGGCGCGCCCCAGGTGCGGCCTTCGTCCGCGGACCGGCCGACGAGCAGATCACCATATTCGCAGCTCATCCCCAGCATGTAGAGCGTGCCGCCGTGCACGAACAGCCTGCCCCACAGGCACGGCATCAGCTCGGCGACGAAGTCCCATGTACGTCCCTCGTCTCGCGATTCGAACAGCAGCGTGAGATTCTGCGTCCCGCGCCACATGAAGACGTCCATCGAGACCAGCAGCGCCCCCGAAGGCAGCCTCACAATCGAGGGACTGGCCAGATACCGGCCCGAGAAACGGAAAGCATTGTCTCTGGGATGCAGGTAGTTCACGACGCTGCCCACCATCCGCCCGCAACGCACCAACCGAGCACCGCTGGTCGCGGAATCGCCCGGCGCATCGCCCGGCTCACTGCCTGGCGCGCCATCGGAAGACGCGTCAGAGTCGACGCAGCCTACGGTCACCGAGTAATCCACGCCGTTGCGCAAACCATCCACGCGGCAGCGATCCCCTGCGACGAGCAGTTCGCCAGCGTCGCCGCCGCCCTCGAGCGGACGCCACCGGACTCGGTATCGCCGCGGACCTTTGGCAGAATCAGCCGGCTCATTGTCGCGCGCATCAGCCCATTGCGCACAGAACCCGGCATCCTCCGGCGCTATCCGCGTAATATGCACATCGCACACCGACGGCGCATTCGGCGGACGGTACCACGTATGGCCCCAATCACTGCTGGCAGGCATCGACATCAGTGCGCAGCTCCTTCATTCCCTTGGCGTTTGCCCGAAAAGTGAGTACGACCGGCCGATTCTACGCGGCGATTTTGAGCCGCAAGGTATTCACCGATGCGGGCTTCAAAACAGCTGCCAGCTTCGTTCCCCGGGCCGAGGCGAACGCTTCATGGGTGGGTATTAGCCGAGGCTCCTCACCCGGAACGTTGCAAGCGTGCAAGTCATCGGACGCCAGCGAAATCATCGATTGCATCTCGACAGGCCTGTCGAAGGCGAGATCCACGTCGATCTCCTTATCCGTGCGAGCATTAATCAAGTCCACGGTTATCTCACTTCCCTTGATTGATGCGAACTGGTACGCCTTGGATTCCTCATCCTGTCTGGGAAGTCGGATAGCCATCGCCCCGCGATGGGCCTTATACATTTCGAATACGTAATAGTTGGGCGTGAGAGCCATCTTCTCGCCATCCGTCAGAATAAGCGCATTCAAAACGTTGATCGTCTGCGCATTGCATGCCATAGACACTGTATCGCAATTGCGTTGCAGCACATCCAAAGTCAGAGCGGTAGTGATCGCATCCCTGATTGTCGCATGCTGATACAGAGCCGGACGGGCCACGGTCGCGTCTCGGTGCCAATTGCCCCATTCGCCCACGATGAGGTCAATATGCTGCAGTCTCGGATCAGTGGCGAGCTCGGGCAATGGCATCGCCGCCAATCCATTCCTGATCATCCGATCCTGCCTGAAAATTTCGTCCTCCAAATCCAAGCAGCCCTTGACGAGCCTGTCCCACCCTTCTTTCGGATAACTGGTGGAAGTGTCGTCTTCGTGGGCGATGTTCCAGTTGTAGAAGTGAACATCATAGCCGTCGATCTTCGGCTGGCGGTAGCGGGCCAGTTCATTGAACAGATCTTTTGTCCAGTTGACTCTCTCAATGGGTTTGTTGCCATCAGGGCCAGACGCGATTGCGTACATGGCGGACTGTTCGCCTATCATATGGGTGAAGGAAGGCATAGCTGAGGAAAACCTTCGGTATTTATCCGCATACGCCTCCGGGGTCAGAGTGCCGCCGCCGCCCCAGACTTCGTTCCCGACTCCCCAATACCGGACCCGATACGGTTCAGGGTGTCCGTTCTTGGCCCGTTCCTGCGCAAGCGTCGTCGGCTCTTGTCTGTTGCAGTATTCCATCTATTCGGCCATCTCGCGCGGCGTCCCAGTCAGCATATTGGCACTGATCCAAGGCTGTGCACCTACTTGCTCGCATAAACTCAGAAACTCATCGGTCCCAAATTGATGCCGGTCGAGCTCATACGTGCCGAAATTCTCATTGAACGTGATGGGGCGCTGATCCCTGGGGCCAATGCCATCCCTCCAATGATACCTATCGGCATAGCAGCCTCCGGGCCATCGAAGCAATGGTGGCTGAAGCCGTTTCAACGCGTCGAGCACATCAAGCCGGATGCCGCGCATGTTTGGAATAGGGGAGTCCTCGCCGACCCATATGCCGCCGTCAATGCAGCTTCCGAGGAATTCGATGAACTGCCCATGAAGCTCAGGCCGAATCCGGCCGATGATATCTTCTGTATTAATCTGTATTACCACGACAATTCCTTGTTCGTCTTCATCACGCCGCCCTGTGTGTCTTCGTCATCTTCAACGGATGAGCTTATAGTATGGCGAGCGGTCGCCTTTGAACAACTGACGCGAACCATGCAAGACAATACCCCAAAAGATTCAGCCACTGCGTACACATTGGTCCGCACCGGGGGCGTTGTGGCGGAAAGAACGACTTCGCCCCCCGGAAGCCCGCGCCGCACGTTGCCCAAGTTGACTCGATGGGGAGCCGGGCACATTACCGTCCGTTGCGGTAGGCGCGCGGGGAGACGCCGGCGTACTGCTTGAACTGAGCGGAGAAGTAGTGCTCGTCGGAGCAGTGGAGCCGGGCGGCGATGTCGCGCACTCGCATGCCGGTGTTGCGCAGCAAGGATTGCGCGAGTTCGATGCGCTGGCCCAGATAGTACTGGTACGGCGGCATGGCGTACGCGCGGGCAAAGGATCTGGTCAGCTGCGAGACAGACAGCCCCAATTCCCGAGCGGCCTGACCGAGCCTGATGTTGTCTTCGACATGCCGGTCCAGATATTCCCGTATCCGCGCGGCATATGGGTCGGACGCCTGCGGCTGAATGGTGCAGAGCGCTGACAGTCCGGCGAAGATCTCATGGATCAGCAGCGCGGCACGCACAGACAGCCCGGCCGGATCGTCCTTGCCGGTTTCGCACGCATCGAGAAACCGCTGAAACAGCGGATGGACCGGCGCCCCGTGAAACAGCATCGTCCCTTCGAGGCCGTATTCGCGATACAAGGCATCGCATAGCGTTCCGCTGACATTCATCCATATCTTCTTGTACGGATCCGCAGCCACCGCGCGATATTCGTGACGCACCCCGGGCGGCAACAGGTACACGTCGCCCGCGCCTGGGCTGAAGCGCTGTCCGGCGCACATAACCTCGCCGCGGCCGGCGATCACATATTCGACGCAGTACAGGTCAGCATGATCTCTGACGATGTGGTATGTGCGGTCGGGGAAGGTAATGCCGGTCATGTGTATCGTCAGATGCCGTTCGTTCGGCAGCTGCCCCGGCACGAAACTGACAATATGCTCCATATGCGTCGATTCCTTACTTTTATGCTTGCATTCAGCCAGTTATTCTATTGTTGTGTTGCAATACCTTAAGTATAAAGGAAATAGAGCCTTGGCGGATCGATCCGGCGGGCGCACTCGCATCAGCGACGATAGAGGAGACACGCATATGACCAGCATTACAGCCGAACCCAGCGCCGAACCGCGGTCCGAAGCCCCGGGCCAAGCCACCATTCCTCGTCCCGAGCATCCCGACCCGCAATTCAAACGTTCCACGTGGCGCAATCTCAACGGCCCGTGGGACTTCGACTTCGACTTTTCCGCTAGCGGCATCGACAGGAAATGGTTTGAAAACCACAAGTTCAGCACGACCATCACCGTGCCGTTCTGCCCGGAAAGCGAGCTGAGCGGCATCGGCTTCACCGATTTCATTCCCTGCTGCTGGTACAGGAAGACTCTTGATCTCAATGCGGAAGAGCTGCACGGCAAGGTCGTCCTTCACTTCGGCGCGGTCGATTACGAGGCCCATGTATATGTCAACGGCGTCGAGGCGGGCTCCCATCGCGGCGGCTACGCGTCCTTCGCAGTCGACATCACCGCGCTCGCACATGAAGGCGGCAACGAGCTCGTGGTGTGCGCGCTCGACGACACGCGAGGATTGCGCCAGCCCACCGGCAAGCAGTGCGACCACACCGAGTCCTACTCGTGCCTCTACACGCGCACGACCGGGATCTGGCAGACGGTCTGGGCCGAATTCGTGCCCGAGACCCATATCGAATCGGTCAGATACCACACCAACATCCACAATGCGACCGTCGCCGTCGAAGCCGATCTGCACGGAAGCGGCACCTTGCACGTCGAAGCGTTCTTTGACGGTTCACCATGCGGCGAAGCGCAGGTGGAATCCAATGGGGGCCTGACGCAGCTTACGCTGCCGTTGACCGAGACTCACTTGTGGCAGCCCGGCGAGGGCAACCTCTATGATCTGAAGCTCACCTACGGAAACGATTGCGTGGGCAGTTACGTCGGGCTGCGCGAAATCCGGCTCGACGGCTACCGCTTCCTCATCAACGGCGCATCCGTGTTTCAGCGTCTCGTGCTCGACCAAGGCTTCTACCCCGACGGCATCTACACTGCGCCCACCGCGCAGGATCTCGAGAACGACATTCTGCTGTCGCAGGCGGCTGGTTTTAATGGCGCTCGGCTGCACGAGAAGGCCTTCGAACCGCTGTTCCTGTATTATTGCGATCTGCACGGCTACCTCGCATGGGGCGAAATGGCCAGCTGGGGCTTTGACATCAGCCAGCTCAGCAGCTACGAGATTTTCATCCCCGAATGGATGGAAGTCATGCAGCGCGACGTGAACCACCCCGCGATCATCGGCTGGTGCCCCTTCAATGAAACCTGGGATTTTGGCGGACGCAGGCAAATCGATGAAATACTGCGCATGACCTATCGCATCACCAAGGCGTACGACCCCGAGCGTCCCTGCATCGACACAAGTGGGCATTACCACGTGGAGACCGACATCTACGATCTGCATGACTACGAGCAGAGCGTCGATAAGTTCGCCGCCCGCTACGACGACTGGGGTCGGGGCAAAGCCAAGACTCCGGAGCTCTACCCCGACCGTCAGCATTGCGATGGCGTGATGCCTTTCTTCATCAGCGAATACGGCGGCATCAAATGGGATCCTGCGCAAGATCAGACCGACGAGGGCGCCTGGGGCTACGGCGAACAGGCGAATAACGAACAGGAATTCCTGGACCGATATCGCGGGCTGACCGACGTCCTGCTGCGCAACCCGAAGATGTTCGGTTTCTGCTTCACGCAGCTCTACGACGTCGAGCAGGAACACAACGGCGTCTACGATTACCATCGCAATCCTAAGGTTGATATCGCCGCCGTGCGTGACATCAACATTCAACCGGCGGCTATCGAGCGCGCACCCGAGGCTGCCGCTCGCCAGTCCGCACCAAAGGAGGCTGGGCAATGCGCATAGGAGTTGGGACGACCCTCCCCCACGAGAATCCCCACGAGTGGGCCAGACTGCTGCACGACTGGGGCTGCACTACAGCGGTGTGCCCGGTGGATGCCACGGCATCGAGCGGCGTGCGCGACGAATATCTGCGTGAAGCACAGCGCTATGGACTGTCGATAGGAGAGGTCGGCGTCTGGCGCAATGTCATGTCGCCGGAGCCGCAGGAACGCAACGCTTCGATCTCATACGCCGAGGCGCAGCTGGCATTGGCGGAAGCGATCGGAGCCGGCTGCTGTCTCAACATCTCCGGCAATGCCGGGCCGGGCGGCTGGGACCAGTACAGTCCGGAGAATTATTCCGAAGAAAGCTATGAGCGTCTCGTCGACACCACGCGCGAGATCATCGATGCCGTGCACCCGACACGCACCTATTACGCCATCGAATGCATGCCTTGGATGCTTCCTGATTCGCCGGAAAGCTATCTGCGGCTGCTTGCCGACATCAATCGTCCGCAGCTGCGCGTCCATCTTGACTATACGAATATGGTCAATGGCGTGCCGCGATGGCGGCATCTGCGCCAATTCATCCAGGAATGCTTCACCCAGCTCGGGCCACACATCGTGAGCGTCCACGCCAAAGATATCCGCCTGGACGGCGCGCTGCCGGTCACTATCGGCGAGACGCAGCCGGGCACCGGAAGCGTCGACTTCGCCCTCGTGCTGCGTCTCGCCGCCGCACTCCCCGGCGACACCACCCTATACACCGAGCATCTCGATACCATCGAAGAATACCGCGACGCTGTGGCCTTCCTCAGGCGCACGGCGAGCGAAGCGGGGATAGCGGCATAAGTATACAGAAGACCCCACGCCCGGCACCAACGCACACGCCGGACTTGATATGCGCAAGTCGCCGGCTACGGATTTCGAATGGCCATGTTCCGCCACTGAAATCCGTAGCCGGCGACTTGCGCATACTGGCTCGAATGAACAACCTCAACGACATTCGATGGAAGTCGCTGAGACATGCGAAATACCGCTGAGAGGCAGGACGTGTCCCTCGCTCGAAACCATGCGGCCACGGAGCATTAGTGCGATCGAGCGGAAAGGCCACTCAATCGCACTAGTGTCCGACCGGTTATCTGTCGGCTATCAGTCGATGCGACGCTGCTTCTTGCGCAGCACCACGCTGACGCCAGCGGCACTGCCCAAAACCATCAGCACCAGCGCGGCCACTGCGACATCCCGCACCGCGCTGCCGGTCTTTGAGAGGCCGTTTGCAGACTCGGCAGGAGTGGCAGGAGTGCCCGGAGCGACAGGCGGAACGACCGGAGCCGTGGCCTTTGGAAGCAGTACCACACCGGCATCCCACGTCGGGTCGATGCCCTGGGTGGCTCCGATAGCGCGGTACGCATAGTCGCTGGTCAACGCCGTGTCCGTATCGTCGAGCGTGATCGAAACAGTCAGCCCGTCGTTCACGTTGGCGTCCGAATCGGCAGTGTCATCTCCCTGATCCTGCTTGGTGAATCCGTAGATCTTCTTCTGCTCGTCGTTCAGCACGAAGTGGACCTGATAGCTTCCGGCTGGCAGATCATCGAAGACGTAGCGTCCATCCTTGTCGGTGGTGGCAGTGGCGATGACCTTGCCATCCTGCACCAGTTCGACCGTAATGCCGGCCAGCGGCTTCTCGTTCGGGTCCTGCACGCCGTTCTTGTTCGCGTCGATCCAGACGATGTCGCCGATGGCGTAGGTCTTCGTCACGAAGCCGAAGTCAAGCGTCGGATCGCGCTGTCCGTTCTCGCGCAAATCGCCCTGCCGAGTCGAGACTTCCCATGTGGAGGAGTCGCTCCCACGGTCACCTTGGCCGGCGAGTGTCGGCACATAAGGCTTGAGGGCATCAGCAGATGCCTTCTGGTCGATCGTGACCGTATAGGTCTGGTCGCCGGAGAGCACCGGCAGATCATCGAAGGAATATTTGCCGTCCTTATCCGTCTTCACCGGACCGACCGGATTGCCATGAATATCGGTGACCGGCGTGCCGTCAGGACCAACCAGCGTCAGCACGACATCCGGAATACCCGGCTCGCCCGCATCCTGGCGGCCATCGCGGTCCGAATCGACCCAGACGTAGTCGCCGACGGAGACCGAGGGCACGAAGCCGAAGTCAAGGGTCAGATCCTTGTCGCCATCCTTCGTCAGATCGGCGGATTCGGCAGAACCGGTCGAGGAGTCGTTGTCTCCAGCGCCCTTGTTCCCGCCTTCCTTGGTCGGGGGAACATCCTTGACCGGAGAGCCATCGGCATCGGCATCAACGGTCACGGTGTAATGCTCGCCCCGGGGAAGCGCAGGCAGATCCGGGAACTCATATTTGCCGTTCTCGTCGGTTTTCACCGGCTTGACCGGATTGCCGTAGACATCCGTGACGGGCTTGCCATCAGGACCAGTCAGCATCACCGTCACGCCGGCGATGCCCGGCTCCGTGTAGTCGCCGTTCTCGTCCGTGTTCTGGATGCCGTCGGCATTGTCATCCCACCAGACGCGGTCGCCAACCGAAACCTTCTTGAGCACCACGCCCGCATCCCAAGTCGGGTCGATGCCCTGCGTGGCATCGAATGCCTGGCCGGAATAATCTTTGGTGACCGAAGAGTCGCCCAAGGTGATCACGTCCGTGCTCGCGGTCGCAGCCTCCGCATCGGCAGCCAGCGCATCGGAATCCGTCTCATCGGATTCGGTGCTCGGACTGCTCGTCGTGAACCTGTAGTCGCGTGCCGTGTCGCCGGTCAGTTCGAAGGTGACCTTGTACTCGCCTGCAGGCAGGTTGTCGAACTTGTAGAGGCCTTGGGCATTGGTTTCGGTTGGTTCGACGGTATTGCCGAACACATCCTTGACCGGTTTGCCATCGGCATCGGTCAGCGTGACCTTCACTCCGGCCAGCGGCTGCTCGTCCTTGCCTTGGAGCCCATCGCGATCAGTGTCGATCCACACATAATCGCCGATGGCATAAAGCTGATCGTCACTCATTGTCAGCTTGGAAGGCGACTGGGAACCGTCCCCGCCCAAAGTCACCGTGAACTCGACCGGGTCCGCGAGCTTGGCGTAACCCTCAGGAGCCGTAGTCTCAGTCACCGTCACCTTGTAGGTGCCGCTGTCCGGAATGATGATGGCCTTCCCATCGCCTTGATCGCCTTGCACCAGCACACCATTGCTGATCGTGGCGTCAGTGAATGAAATGGGATCGTCGACAGAATCGCCGGTCTCAGCATCGATCTTCTGGGCAGACACCTGGAACTTCCCGCCGGCAACGGCGGCAAGAGGGTTCTGCGTGTTTGCCTTGGAGATAAGGATCGGATAGCCCTCGCTTGGCACAACAGTGGCGCCTGCACTGCCAATCGTGTTGATGATCGGCTTATCGGCAGTCCAATCCGTCAGCTTCGTTCTGAAGATGAGCGAGACAGGTCCCGATATTCTGGCCCCAGTCGACCCGTTATAGTTTTGGGATTGCAGCTTGATGCCGTTGGATGAATCATCCCAAACGGCTTCGAGATTATTGTCGAGCAGCCAAGGGTCATCTGCGGTTCCCGTTCCCCCGTTGGCATTCTGCACACCATCGAACGTAAGGCCAGCGGGAAGTACGTCCCTCAACGGCACAATCCAGGAATTGTACCCGCCGTGTGGAATCACTTCGACCTTGTAATAGAAGAAGTTGTTGGGGGCTGCCTCTGTAAGCGTGTTCGGATCGATCCGAAGTGTGGAGGAGAAGTCGCTGGCGTTGCCGTAGCTGACCGTTTTGCGCACTTCGTACTCGTTGCCAAACGTGGTTGCCTCGGCATCGGCGGAAGACGTATAGGAAGGCGCCTCGTCGGCACCATCGGCCGTCGCCGTGTTGGTGATCTGCAGCGTTTGCTTGCCCGTGATCGGCTTCAACTCCAACGGAAGCGTGATTTTGAGCTGCTGCTTTGAATCAGCTTCATGCTCACTCTTGAACTGGTCGGAAGCGACCAGCGTCAGCTTGCCCGTTGCGTCGACATTGACCTTGAAGGCGGAGCTGTCCTGCTGCGTGCCACCGTATGTGATCACGAGGTTATTCTGCAGAGCCGCGACAGCCTTAGCACTCAGATCGAAAATATTGGGATCCAAGGGATCGGTGATTGTCGTCTTGGTCACGTCAATGCGGTCGTATGTCGTGTCAGCGTTGAGAGTGAAGGTGAAGGGGACGGTGGCCGACTGGCCCGGCTCGACATGGATCGAGGCATTGTCCGCGGTTTTGTTGAACACCTTGCCGTCTTTGACTGGATCGGAACCCGGGGCTGTCGGATCGAAGACGTGGTCGACAACCCAAGTGTGGAAGCTCGGCGTGTTGTTGACGTTCGGATTGCCCTCGGTGTGGGTAAGCACGTAAAGGTCGTTGTTGAGTTGCCCGACAGTCCGATCAGTGTGACTGTCGTTGTACTGTTGTAGCAATTTCGATGGATCGGTGATTTGGGCTTTCAGCTCGATCTTGTATGGGTTAGGATCTGTTCCAAGATTCACGTATACGTTAAGTCCGCTCACGTAATACGAGAACGGAGTCGCCTGCAAAGTATTGTTATCGTTGACCTTCGTAAGAGGAACGTCGGCATTCGTCTTCGTATTTGACGCCGCAATGAAGTTAGCATCATCAGTGAGCCAATGAGCAGCACCGGAACTCTGGTTCTGCGGCAGCAGCGCATCTTGGACGATGACATTTTGAACTTCGCCGTTCTCGTCCTTAGCCAGCGTGCGGTAAGCGCTCGTTCCATCAAAGTAGCTGAGATCGGCGTTCAGAGTATAGGTGACATCCTGAGGTATCACTTTACCGTTTTCATCGTATTTGACGACATATGAGCCACCACCATATTGATTCTTAACCGAGTTACCCCCCAAGCTCGATTCCTTCGAAAACAGCGGGCCTCCATCCGGACCGTTCCCATCGAAGCCGCCCGGGACTTTGATCTCCGCCTTGATATCGGCCTTCTTGTTCGTGCTCTGGCCTCCCGATGCGTAGACAACATTGTTCGTCAGGATTTCCGAGATAAGGATGCCGCCTTGATTGTTAAGATCAAGCTTGTCGAAATCGGCATTCAGTTTGTCGAGCAGATCTTGTGCGCCTTTTGATGTCAGCTTCTCCGTGTACGTGATGCGAAGTCGGGAATTCGCCGGCAGATCGACATTGTCATAGGTGAAATCCTGCCCCTGGAAAGACGGCTGGGTAGTGAAATCTTCGGTTCCCTTGGTGACGCCGTTCTCGTCGTACAGCGTTAGCGTGGGTTGGAATGAGCCTTTATCGACCTGCAACCCCGAGGGAGCGGTATCGGTGATCGT
The DNA here is from genome assembly GCF_022640935.1 of Bifidobacterium sp. Taxonomy (GTDB): domain Bacteria; phylum Actinomycetota; class Actinomycetes; order Actinomycetales; family Bifidobacteriaceae; genus Bifidobacterium. The sequence continues at coordinate 33,653 of NZ_JALCCV010000013.1, read as the reverse complement.
CAACCCGTTGCGCGCATTTTTCGAATCTACAGACAGCTGGTACGTGATCGTCTCATCGGTGATCGACTTGCCGTTCACCTCTTTGAACGCAATGCCGGTCGGGTCCCCGTTCGCATTCCTTGTAATGTCAAGATACTGGCTGAGATTGCCGCCTGCAAGGTTCTTGTTTGTATTGTCGTTAACGGGATTGACCGGTGACGACGGATTCTCGACGATGATGTTGACTGTGCTGGGCGTGCCGTTATTCACGCTCCATGTCACGTCCTGATAACTGGTATCGTCGACGTTGTTCACAATCGCATGCAGGTCGTAGCTTCCGCCGTCGACGCCGGTCATGTCGCTTTTGAACGTGAACGTGACCGTTCCGGCATCCTTGTCGCCAACCGCACTCGCGAGAGCGGCATTCCCGCTGATATCAAGATTCCCGTTGGGAACCGTAACGCCGTCAATGACCTTCAGCGTCACGGTTTTGCCTGCGAGATCCGCCATGGTGGACCCATCGGCACCGGGATAATGCAGATTGAATGTGACTTGGGAGCCTTGGGCAAGCTTGTCGCCTGCCGTGATGGGATCCCCATTCGAATTCAACAGGACAATGGAATAAGTGCCTTCCGCGGCAGCTCCGCCCTCAGCGGCGAGCGCCTCGCCAGGCCGTACCAGCATGCCCACCAAAACCATCGCCACAGTGGCGACCAATGCCACTGTCGCCCTCTCTATAGTTCGCAGAGACACTACTAACTTGCCGGTATGAAACCGTCGTGTTCTCATGGGATTCCTTCACCCTTCAACCAGAAACCGCAAAACTCGTTGTCAGGCCATAATGAGCCGGCAAGAGCATCACGAAATATTTACATTGTTTGCCAGCGTAGGTCCGAGACGGGTTTTTTACAAGAGTCTGCGCGGGTTCTCAGGTATGTTCACTGCCATGTGAGACTGTCATATCCCCAGTTTTTACATGCGCGTCAGCACATGGTTTGAGACCAGGCAGGTGCCGAAATGCCCTTAGGTCTCTTTTGCCTATTGCGCAGAGGCACCACCCGCGACATGCGTCGCAACGCTGTGCCTCGCCGCGGTTCACCCCTTCGGCCGCCACGCGGCGTGCCGTATCTGCCGCCACGGAGACAGGCTGATCCGAAGATACGCGGCATCGAGCACAATGGCGGCGAACAGCATCACCATCCACCACGGGAACCTCGGGATGGTCGGTCGTTTGCTGGCGTCGTTCACGGCGGCGACAGGGGTCGGGTACACGCGCTGCCCGGTCACGAAGATGCGCTGCGTGTTGATCCCCAGCGGCGTGCAGGTCACGAGCGTGACGAGGTCTTGGCCGGCCACGGGCCGCAACGATTTGGTTTGATCCGGGTCGACAACCTGGGTGCGGATGACCCGGTACGTGAGCACGTCGCCGAATGTGCTGATGGTGAATTCGTCGCCGTCCTTGACCTTATTGAGGTATGTGAACATGGTGGCGTTGGCCAGTCCTCTGTGACCGGTGAGCACCGCGTGCGTGCCCTCGCCGCCGACGGGCATCGATGTACCCTCGAGATGACCGATGCCCTTGAGCAGCGTGGCGTCGTCAGTGCCGTGGTAGACGGGCAGGTCGAGGTCGATCGCGGGTATCTGTATTCTTGCCATGACACCGCTGTCGCTGCTCAATGCGGATTCATACAGGCTGTGCAGGGATTTGTCGGCACTGCTGGTCGGGGCGTTGTCCTCGGCCTTATAGGTGGCGGCTCCGGTGCTCAGCTTCGAGTTGTATGCACGCGCGAGGGCGATTTCCCTGCTGTCCTGGGCCTTAGTTGCGGCATTCTCGCCCTGTAGATTGCTGATGATGACCTTGGACTGGTTATATTGGCTCACCCAAGAGGCGGCCATTGGGTAGAGGAGCGCACACACGCCGAGAAAGGCGAGGGCCCCTGAGAGGATGGTGATCATGCCGCCGCGGCGGGCGTCTGTGCTGCGGGTGTTCCCGCTGCCGCCCCGATCATTGCGGGCATTGGGATCAGCGCCGCTGACAGCTTGGCCGTTGCCACTGGCTTCATTGCGCGTGTCGCGGCGCTGGGACGCCGCCTTGTCGGCGGCAAAGAGACGTCGAAGCACCATGCGCACATCCTTTCCTGGAGTTGCCAGAGCTGCAAGCAGCTATATCATTGCTATTGCCATCATTGACTGACGTATACGGACATATGCGAAGAGAGACACTCGCCATGCATGGAAGCATGGCCGGAATACTTAGCACGAGACCCGAACCGCGGCAAACCACATCAGGCTGGCGATGCCTGCAACAAGTTGGACCGAAGTTTCACGTTTTGCCATGTGGAACCGTGCTGTTGTTCGTGCATCATGCTTATTTGTAGCAGACTTCAGGTGCTGCGGATGTCTATCGGGCTTATTTGTAGCACCTTTCGCACATCACCACGACTATTGCCGTTGCTGCATAGCGGTTTTAAGCCCATACGCCCGCGCTTACGTTGAAACAATGCTACAAATAAGCGAGATATACCTCTGCAATCATGAAAACGTGCCATAAATAAGGTCGATATGGCGTATTTCGTGATCCCGCGTGCGAAATCTCAGGCTCAAGCTTTGCACAGGCATCAGGAAAGATCCTTCAAGCCGTCTTGGGCCAGATGCCCGGAGACGGGAAACTGTGCGCCACCCTTATATGACGAGTGCGCCGCAGCCTTAGGAAGCCACGACGCACTCGTTATATCAAGCATTCATACGGCCTTGACCGCCGGGTATAAGCCCCGGCAGCCCAAGCCATACGAATGGATGAAGTTTGCTCAGGCCCTGCGCCTGCGGTTGGCAATGACCAAGGAGATGGAACCGCCCACGAGCAGCACGCCCGCGGCGACAACCACAATCATCGCTTGCGAGCCGGTCAGCGGCAGACCGGGGATGGCCTGCTTGGTATTGGAGACTGTTGTATCAACAGTCGAAGTCGCAGTCTGTCCATACTTCACAGCCACGGCCGTCTTCGCCGCATCACCGGAAGGCAACACATAACCGGTTGGCGCCTTGGTCTCGACGACCACATAGCAACGCTGTTCGGCGTTAATTGTGGCGTTCACTGAATCCGAAACGAACAGGCCGGGAATCGTGACCTTGCCGTCGGTTCCGGTGGTGAACGTGGCACCATCGGCGCCGGTTCCGCCCTGGACCTTGATCGGGTCGCCGGTGGTTGCCTTGCTGGTGCAGGAAGCAGCATAGGGATCAGCAGACTCGTATACCTTGAACTCAGCTCCCGTAAGTGGGGCGCTGCCGTTGCCGTCGTCAACCTTCTTGATAATCAGATCGCCCCACTTCTGCTCGACATCAGGTGTGGTCGGCGGAGTCGGAGGATTTGGGTTCGAAGGATCCGGGGGGATATCTCCAGGAGTGGTCGGAGGCTCCGGGGTGTTCGGATTCGTCGGGTCGCTGGTCGTATCAGTGTCGGTATAGAGCGTGGCAGTGTTCTTGATCGTGCCGTCGCCGACCGCGTTCACGGTGGCAGTGTAGGTGACGACGACCTTTTTGCCCTGCTGCGTCTGGAGCCAAGCTAGACCGGCCTTGGTGAAGCCAACCGTAGTTTCGTCGGTACCAGGTGTCGGTGACTTGACGTAGTAATCGGGATTCACATCAACACCATCAACTTGCACAGATGCAACCTTGTGGTTGGTCAGGCGAGAATCGAAATTATCTTTGATGATGTAGTACTTCAGATACGAGCCATCAGCCAGAACCGGAACGTCACCCGTCACGGGATAGGTCGCCGTGGCGCCCAAACCGAGATCAGTTTGAGAGTCCACGGACTTGGTAATACCCGCAACACCGTTCTTCGGGTAGACGTTGACGTCATACAGCCAACCCTTGGTATTTGCATTGTCCGGGAACGGAATCGTCACCAAGAACGGCTGAGCAGAATCAACAACATTGGAGGGACGTTTTGTTTCCACGACAACATACGCTGCCACGTCCAAGCCCTCTGCCTTCGCGATGCCGCCGCTCTGGGTGGTTACATCCGCGACCTTGGTGAGCGTGTGATCCGTGCCGTTGATGGAAATCGTGGTGTTCGGTGTGACGACCGCGGGAACCTTCACGGCGTCCAGGCCGTTCCAATCCGTCGCAGTATTGAGGAGATCCAAATCGTTCACCTTGTATACGGTGAAGGTCACGCCGTCGATCGTATCGGTGCTAATATCGGATGATCCATCAGGCTTCGCGGTCTCATTTGTGGTTGTTTGGTGCTCATGCTTGTGGATGATGATCGAACCCTGAGTGTCCGTGATGTTGCCGAACACCGGGGCTGTGGCAGCACTCGCCGTGGCTGCCGCTAGGAGCCTACGCACAGAGCAGCCGCTGCCGTGCAGATGGCAGTCACCGCTCTCAGGGCTCCCCTTTTCTTGGTTTCCTTCATTTCTGTACCTTTCTTGTCACGCCGAATCAACGACGTAAAAATTAAACCGTAAAACTGTATCACCTATTCGGCGGGCTCCTCTTGGCACCGCCAGTCACCGCGCCACTCGCTATCCCTTGGCTTTCCCCTTCCTGCGTTTCACGGCTATAAAACCGGCAACGCCAGAGAGGGCTAGTACTGCGATGCCTCCTATGAGGAACGAGTCGGAACTCGTTCCACCAGTAAGAGGAAGATCTGGAACTGTTTGCTGCCTATTAATGAACGGATCAGAGAAGTTTTCCTCCAATCCGCTCGCGCCGGAAACAGTGAAGGTGTGTTGATTCGCGGGAAGATTCTCGTCAGGCAAAACATACCCGGTGGGCGCCTTGGTCTCGACAAGAATATATGTGCCCCAAGGCAAATCAGAGACCTTGAAACCGTAGGTGTCACCCGCCGTAGCAATGTTGTTGCTGCCTGACTCCGAATAATCTTTGATCGTCTTTGCGGAGCCATCGGGGTACGTCAATTGCCATTGAGAGCCAGCCAGTTTCGTCCGGGAGGAGTCATCAGCGACTTTGGACCAAGTGACCGAACCAGGCTGCTGCCTATTGGTAAATATGCAGATCACAGCATCGCCAGGGGCAACATCAACCGCCCCGGTGACCTTGTTTGTATTAGCCCCGGTCCCTTGCGTTGCCGAAACTGATTCGAAACTGTCGGAGTTCACCTGGCACTGGAGGTTGTCGAAAGCATATCCCTGCAAAGAGCCTTGGGTCTCTGTGACGTCCACGGACGTCTGCGCCACCCCACTGGGGAAAGTAACGGTCCAACCAGAGACCTTGCCATTCTGATCGGTGTTTTGCACGGTATCACCGCTGATCTGCACCCCGGCCGGCGCGTTATCAGATAGCGCAACAGCCATGGGCCAACCCTGCTTCACCTGATTGCCATCAAAATCGGTAGTAGCGATCTGGTTGCCGTTGACGTCTTGGATGCTTTTTTCTATCGTCACCGTTGCAGGGTGCGGTTTTGCCGTGTTGGTGATGGTGCATACCAAGTCGAGTCCGGTGGCCCAGCTGGCTGGTTTCGGGACAGCGAGCGAACCCGAACCACCGTCTCCCGATGCATTGATCACTGTTTGCCCGGAATCATCTTTGCAGCTCCAGCTTGTGTCGTAGTTTGTAAGATTGGCCCCGCCCGCACCTGTCTCGGCAAAGCTCAACATCTGTCCGCTTGCTGTGAGTTTGGGATCGACAAATTCTCCTGCAGTGTTCTGTATGCCGGTATCAGTACCTGAAGTTGTCGCGCTGCCAAGGGCAGTATTTGAGCTCACATCAGTTCGCGTGAGACTCAGCGAGAACTGGTCGCTATCGTTGTACCTCGACTTCACGTCCTTCTGTAGCTTGATAGTAGGTGGCGACGCACAACTGGCGAGATCGCTGCTTCCCGAAGCAACAGACCACTGCGTGTCCCGTGACCAGGAAGTGAGGTCAGAAACATAGATTGATGCGTTATTGCCTAGGAACACCTTGCCGTCTGTCTGGAATGCAATACCGTTAACGGCAAGGGCATCAGCACCTGTATTAGTAGGCCAATTCGTCGTTGGCTGGGCAACCTCGACTGTAGCCAGTTGCCGATTGGCATTTGCAGCACCAGCGTAGGCGGCACCCATCGTCGAGGCATCAACCCGATACATGTGATTAGTGCCGCTACTGCTGGTCACGAGGTACAAGTTGCCAAGCGCATCGAAAGCAAGATCACCGTTGGTTTGCCCGGAGATAGCGATGTAGCCTATGGCTTTTGTGGAATTGTTCGAAGGATCGAAGGCGAGCAGTTGCATGCGACCGCTCGACCCCGGGCCGCCGAAAACGTAGCGTCCCGTCTGCAAGTCGACCGCTCCAGCGACAAGGTAGCTACTGCCAAATCCTAGACCGACAGTTGCCAGAGTCGTTGTGACGCCGTTGGAAAGATCGCGCCGCGCTATCGTGGCATTATTATTTGTGTTGCGCTGAGCGGCATACGCGTACTGCCCCCCCTCCGAAATACCCAACGCATTCCACGTTCCACTGCCGAAGTCAAACAGTGAACTGCCATATCCGCTGCTCGTGACCTTGTACACGTTGCCGTCACCATTAAGCGAATACACTGCCCCAGCCGTGCATTGCAGAAAGCTGTTGTTAACGGTGGTAGGTACGACGACCTCCGAGGGGTTACTGGTGATCGTAGCGCCATCGACATCGGTGCCGGTAGCCGTGGCCTCGTTGCGGAATGAGCCGTTTGCCGCCTCTGCAGCAGTGAGAACATGCGAACCGGTACACGTCGTCGACGCATTTGGAGCAAGCGTGGTTGCAACACAGGAAATGTCTGATACCTTGTCATCGTGCACCGCGATGCTGTTCAACGTCTCGATGCTTCCATTCGTCACAACAAAGGAATAAGGCACCGTGTCGCCCGAATCATACACTGACTTCGCATTCGGGCTTGAGGAATCCACCTGCTTTACGAGCGAAAGAGTGGGCAACGTGCGTATTGTCTTGATATCGAGGTTACGAATCAGATGGACATCGTTGAGACCTCCCGTTGCCCCAGAGAAACCGAGCTTATAACTTGACGGAACATTGGGAACCGTGGTGGTCAGATACGTGGTGTAATCACTCTCACCACTCATCTTCAACTGAACAGTTACCACCGCACTGTTATTGGCATCCGGCGCAGTGACGGTGATATGTACGCTCACCGGATTTGAAGTTCCCGATGCCAATGTCGCACCCGGATTGACGTCTGTCAGTTTCTTGGTGTCCAACAGGCAATAACCGGAACTCCAGTCCTTGTCTCGAGTGCCGTCAGCCAGTAATTTACCGCCTGGTCCGCGCAATGTAACACTATTAGGAACAATATTACCGGCAATGCCCGGGTTCTCTCCCGCCGCAGCACACCCCTGCCCACGGCCCTCAGCGGCCCTCTGAAAATTCCCGTAACGATCCAGAGCAAGACCGATGAACCCTCCAACAGCGCCTAGGGCATCCGTGGAACCCGTACCGATCTTCGGTGCATATCCCATTGAGCCACCGGTCGCGCCGGTCTTCGTCAGATTATATGAACCATCAGTAAGGAAGAATCCAATACCATCGGCACCGCTACCTCCATACTGAGCCTGATCGAATGTTATGTCTACTCCGTATTGCGCCGGAATCGCCTGATTGTAGACCACACCACCCGACGTGTTGCCGGTGGTGTCGGTGAGCTGCAACCACCCTCCCGAAGTGGGATCAGGAGTAATTCCAGGCGTCTTATTCGTCTTCGAACATCCTTTGATTTGTGTGCCATTCGCTGGATCTACGATCGGGTTCCTGGAGGCATTGGTGAGGCATGCATCTCCCAACGGGATGAACCTTGAACTTGCGACTTGCGTGCCGCCGAAACTCTCCGAGACCAACGAGGTACCAGAGGAATCAGCTGAGTCCGCCGCCAACGCATCATGATTCGTAGTCATCGGCACCACCATGGCCAAGACCAGCGAAGCGGCGAACACTCGAATCAGCATTGACCGGCCCAGTAAGGCTTTACCTTGAGCTAAATGGCGTGCCCGGTGCCCATCGGGAATCACGAATGCAACAAGCTCCGCCATGACCATTCGCAGGGCGAGCATGATTCGATTGCATATTCTGGCGAACAACGTCATTAGTTCTTGTCACTCCTCGCACGGCATTAGGCCGTCTCCTACATGTATTAAAGATATTCATCACAGAAGCATTCTGAAGTATCAGAATTCAAATTTACTCGATTTTATGCTGGCATGATGGACAAACCGCGAAGTAAACGATTACTAGTGCAACGTAAACGTTTACGTATGGCGCCAGCGAAGGCGATGTACAACCATCGGCGGCAGAATCGTTTACTATTGAGCCGTAAACGATTACGCTTCCCTATCACGGCGTCGCCAAGACATCGTCATCGATTAGGGTTCAAGGCTGGAAGAGAGCCACGATGGCAACCCTTACAACAATCACCATCAGGGACATTGCAGCGGCCTGCCACGCGAGTACGGCAAGCGTCTCCAGGGCCTTAAACGGCAAACCAGGCGTGAGCGATGGCCTCAAGGCGACCATCATTGCCTATGCCTCCGCCCACGGCTACGTGCCCGACAGCAATGCACGTTCGATGCGATTGGGGCAATCCACCCACATCTATCTGATCAACCGGGTGGAGAACACCGATTCCTCTGGCATTCCCGTCGAATGGTTTGCGAAATTCCATGCCGTCAGCGGATTGAACGTGGATACCTACCCCATTCCCTATTCGCGTGACCTCGTCGACGGACTCATCGAACTCGAACGGGCACGCCACCCCGCGATGTTCCTTCTCGTCGGTCCCTGCGGAGTCGAGGATGAATCACGGTTCTCCCAGATTCAAACGCCGATGATGTTCGTGCTCTCCGACGACGCGCCCGCCCAACGGCCCTCCGTCGAGAGCGACGACACCGAGGGCGCCATGGCCATCACCAACTCGCTTCTTGAAGCGGGCCACCGCAACATCATGGTGCTCACCGACCGCCGGTCGGACGGACAGCCTTACTATCAACAGAGAATCGAAGGATTTAAACGTGCGTTGGCTGGAGCCGGAATCCCCTTCGACCCGGCGTCGGTGTATGCGCTACCCATCGACTTCGGCAGGTATCTCGAATCCTCGACCACCGCCATCAACAGGCATCTCATTCCACTGCTCACGTCGTCGTCCATGCCGAGCAGGCCTACCGCCTTCGTCATACTCAACGATTTTCTGGCATTCACCTGCACGAAGGCGCTGTCCGACGCGGGCATACGCATACCGGACCAGCTCTCCGTCGTGAGTTTCGGAGGTTGGTCTATCACGGGTTATCTGCCCGCTTCAATCCAGACCTGGGTGCAGCCCGTGCAAGGCATCATTCAGGCGGTCGCGACCGCGGTGCGCCTGACTCTCAGTGGCAAGCCCTTTTCCGGAACCCTTGAGCTGGGCACGCCCGAACCTGGCAAACCAGCCTGCAGCGCTGTCGCCATCTCACCTACGCAGCTTGTGGTCCACGGATATCTGCGCAAGGGCCAGTCAATACGGCAGCTGACGGCCCGAGAGCACCAGGGGCAGCGCGTCTAGGCGATCCGCGCGGGCCGCCTCTCCTCGATTTTGGCTCACTCTGCGAGCGGACCAGTCTGCCAGATGTCACGCAGATAGTCGTCGATGGCGCGGTCGGAGCTGAAGAAGCCCGAGTTGGCGACGTTAAGCAGGGCCTTGCGGCTCCACTCGAGCGGATCGCGGTACAGCGTCTCGATCTCGCCCTGGATGTCCATGTAGGCGCTGAAGTCCGCCATGGTCATGAAATAGTCCTTATTCAGCCAGTCGGTGACGAGCGGCTCGTACACGCTCTTGTCGCCCTCCGAGAAGGTGCCGTCGGCGACCAGATCCACGGCGTTCTTGAGGCGCGGATCGGCCGCGTAATAGGACTTCGGCTCATAGCCCTTGGCGTAGAGCGCCTCGACCTCGTCGACTGTCATGCCGAAGAGGAAGAAGTTTTCGGCGCCGACGCGCTCGCGAATCTCCACATTCGCGCCATCGAGCGTGCCGACGGTCAGCGCGCCGTTCAAGGCGAACTTCATGTTGCCGGTACCCGAGGCCTCCTTGCCCGCCTGCGAGATCTGCTCGTCGAGGTCGGTCGCAGGGATCAAGTGCTGCGCGAGACGGATGTTGTAGTTCCAAGGGAAGAACACAGCCAGCTTGCCCTTGACGTCCGGATCGTTGTTCACCACACGCGCCACATTGTTGATGAGCTGGATGGTGAGCTTGGCCATGCGGTAGCCAGGCGCGGCCTTGGCCCCGAACACGACGCTGCGTGGCAGGATGTCGTCAGCGCTTACTTTGCCGCTCTTGATATCGGCGTACTGCGAAATGACGGACAGAATCTTCAGGCTCTGGCGCTTGTACTCGTGCAGACGCTTGATCATGGAGTTGACCATGGTGTTCGGGTCGATGTCGAAACCGTACTCGCGCTTGGCATAGTTGGAGAACGCGACCTTGTTGGCCTGCTTGACGGCGGCGAACTTCTTCACGAATTCGTCGTCCTTCGCCAGCGGAACCAGCCCTTCGAACATATCCAGATCGCTCAGCCAGTGATCGGTGCCCAAGCCCTCGGTGATCAGCGCGGACAGGCGCGGATTGGCGAGCTTGATGAAGCGCCTCGGCGTCACGCCGTTGGTCACGTTGGTGAACTTGGCGCCGTAGATGTCCGAGAAGTCGCGCAGCGTGACATCCTTGAGCAGCTGCGAGTGCAGGGCGGCCACGCCGTTGACGTGCGAGCCGCCGTACGTGGCGAGGTAAGCCATGTGCACCTGCGGATCCTCGCCGTCGGTGACAATGCGCATACGCTCGATCTTGGCCTTGTCGTCAGTTTTCGCCCCTAACTCAGCGACGAAATGCTCGTTGATCTCGTTGATGATCTCGAGATGACGTGGCAGCAACCCGCCGATCAGCTTCGCCGGCCAGACCTCGAGCGCTTCGGGCAGCAACGTGTGGCACGTGTAGTTGAACGACTTGGTAGTGATGGACCATGCGGTATCCCAGTCATAACCGTATTCGTCGATGAGCACGCGCATGAGCTCGGGGATACCGATGACAGGGTGCGTGTCATTGAGCTGGAAACAGATCTTCTCGGGCAGGGTGGTGAGATCGGGATGCTCCTGGCCGGGATAGAAGACGCGGATGGCATCATGAATCGAGGCAGCCGTGAAGAAGTACTGCTGTTCGAGGCGCAGCGTCTTCCCCTGCGGGGTGGAATCCTCTGGGTAGAGGATCTTCGAGATGTTCTCTGCGGCGACTTTCGGCTTGACGGCATCCAGATAATCCGACTTGTTGAACGTGAGCAGGTCGAACTCGTCATAGGACCTTGCGCTCCACAGCCGCAGCGTGTTCACACGACCCGACGCGTAGCCCGGCACCATGTAGTCGACCGGCACGGCGCGCACCGACCACGCCGACCTCCACACCTTCTTGCCGTCTTCCTCGACGACGCTGCCGCCGTAGTTGACGCGTTGCGAACGGTTGTAATCGATATGGCCCCACGGCTCCTCGTTGGCCAGCCAGTAGTCCGGACGCTCAACTTGGGCGCCATGCTCATCGAACTCCTGCTTGAAAATGCCGTAGCGATACTGGATGCCATATCCGAAGGCAGGCACGCCCTTCGAGGCGAGCGAATCGATGTAGCATGCGGCGAGCCGGCCCAAGCCGCCGTTGCCCAGCCCCGGCTCGTATTCCGCGTCGATGACTTCCTGAAGATCGAAACCGAGCTCTTTGACCGCACTGTCGAACTGCCCGTTGAGCCCGGCGTTGAGCAGCGCGTTGCGAAGCTGTTTGCCCATGAGGAATTCAGCGCTGAAATAGCCCACGGCCTTTGTGCTGCCAGCGACCATGTCGCGTTGAGTGGTCATCCACGAGTCCATGAGATGCCTACGCACCGCGCCCGCCGCAGCGACATACACGTCGGCCGCCGTCGCCTGCTCGGGGGTCACGCCCTGCGTATACTTGAGCTCCTCGCGGATTTCATCGGCGAATTCGCCTGCCGTGATCGATGATACAGGTGCGGTATGTTCGGTCATTCCCTGACTCCCTTTGGTAGATGGTTCTCCATATATCGTTATTTCCCGGTTATACCCGAGCCAAGCGACGGCATACCATCATCGCCCATTCGCCGCCACGACCCGTGTTGCATACGTTGCCAGCGCCGAGCTTAGCACGAGCACGGAAAGACCATAGTAGCCCGTTGGGGCAGTGTCCAACTCGGCGGCACAATGGAACCATGGCAGCGATACGCGAACAGGATCTGGCAGCAGGCGAAGCCGCATTCCGGCAATGGGCACAGGCGGCACGGTCCCTAGCCTCGTCGGCCGGCTCCGGGGCTCCAGCGGATGCGGCAGCGCGGCTTGTCACTTCTCCTGATTTGCCAAGGCCTGTGTGGGCGATGGCGGTGCGATTCTCGCTGTTTCTGCTCGAACGAAAGGCGCCCGGCCCGAGCGTCGAGGTGCGTGTGGCCCCTTGGGCCGCTGTCAAAATCCTTGACGGACCGGCCTCGGATCCCCACAATCTCACACCGCCAGACGTCATCGAGCTCGACCCCGAGGTATGGCTGCGCCTCGCCTGCGGCATCACGACTTGGAATGAGGAGAAAGCCGCCGGCCACATCAGCGCGGTCGGGGAACGCGACGATTTGAGCGCCCTGCTGCCGCTTGCCGCTGTATAGTGCGTCAGCCGCTGACGCTGCGAGCACGGCGACCGCTGGCGCCGCACGCACCCCCTCTTCGTACTGTTGCCACGCAACTTATCGGCTCTTTGATTCATGATTTTTGTATGTTTCATTATTGTGCATTCTTTGGTGTGCACGTATCGGGCTTATTTGTGGCAGGTTTTTCATCAAGCAGATACCCATCTGCCTTATTTGTAGCAGTTCTTCACTGCAAGGCCAAGTAAATGCCGCCCGAATCCGCCATTCATCAGTGGCGATATGCTCAGTCTCGGAAAAACGATGCTACAAATAAAACAGATGCATGTCCGCGGCACCGAAAACCTGCCACAAATAAGCCCGATACGGCGTTGCGGGCTCCTTGCAACGGCATCGCTTACGAGCCAGCATCATACCCGCGGGCCCGTCGAGCGCCGAACCACCAAGGTCGTGGGGAAAATGCGGGTGCGAACAGCAGCATCCCCATGGACGGCGTCAAGCAGCATGTGCACGATGCACTCGCCCTGCTCATGGATCGGCTGCGTCACTGTCGTCAGGCCGAAGGCCTCCCCTATGTCATTGCCGTCGATGCCAACGACGGAGATCTCACGGCCGGGCGTGCGTCCACGCTCCACAAGCGCTTGCATCGCGCCCATCGCCATCTCGTCGGAGGACGCGGCAATGCCGGTGACATCGGGTCGTCTGTCCAGCAGCGCGTTCGCCGCCATGTAGCCGTTGCGCGCGGTCATGATCTGCGCCGGGGAATCCAGATCCATCGTGTGCTCCAAGCCATGGCTGCGCAAGGTCTGCACCCATCCGTTGCGCCTGCGCTGAGTGGGCGCATTAGGCTGCTTGTCGTTCGTCATGCCGGAAAGGTGACCGATGACCGTGTGGCCCAGCCCGATAAGATGCTCGCAGGCAGCGGCCATGGCCGCCTCATCATTGATGCCGACATGCGAAAAGCCGGGCTCGACGACTGAAAGGAACGCCGCTGGCACCTCCAGCCCTTTGAGCAACTCGGCCTCTTCACGATCGAAGAACAGGGAGAGCACGGCGACCGCGTCGACTTTGCTTCTGAGCACGCTGGGATTGAACTGAGGGCGGCTTTCGCTGCGGTAGTCAGGCAGCGAATAGATCAGCGCATCGTAATTCTCGGCTCGCAGCGTCTGCTCCACGGCTTCGACCGCCGTGGCGAAGAACCAGCGGGAGACATCGGGGAGCACCAGCCCGAAGGAACGGGTCGACCCGCTTGCCAACGATGCCGCACTATGCGAAGGCGTGTAGCCAAGCTCGTCAGCCACCTTGAGCACGTGCGCACGCATGCGTTCACCGACGCCAGGAAGGTGACGAAGTGCGCGCGACACCGTGGCCTGGGACACTTTGGCCGCCGCGGCGACTTCTTGGATGCGCACATTCATGGTCTCATTATGCCAAGGTTTTTGGCTGCGGTGCACAACCATCGTCAGGCTGCGGATTCGTCGTCAGTCCCCCAGGTTCGCCGGCTCGCTCCGAGGAGCCCGGGGGCGTTAACGGGGCGAGAAGGGCAAGAGGGGCCAGCGGAGATAGCGGAGCCAACGGGGCGTCTACATTGCCGGCCGCTGCCAAGGGATTGCCCCGGCCCCGCCCGTCACTGCCTGCGCGTTGGAAAATCCAAAGCGCCTCGTATGGCCTGAGGACATCAGCCTCGCGCTCTTCGCCAGCGTAGTTTCCGTACACTTTATCCCCGCGCGGAAGCGGGCACGGCTGCGTCTGTGAACTCATGTTGGCCACTACCAGCAGCCTGCCTCCGCCGCTTTCGCGCGCATACATGATGATCGGATCGCGCACCGCAATCTCCCGGTATACCCCTGTCGTCAGCAGCGCAATGGCGTGCCGCAATCGGATAAGGCCTTGATAATAGCGGAAAATCGAGCGAGGAGACGACCGATCCCTGTCGGCGTTGATGCTTTCGAAATTCGGATTCACCGCGATCCACGGCACACCGTTCGAGAATCCCGCGTTCTTGCCACTGTCCCATTGGAACGGCGTCCGCGCGTTATCGCGCGAGAACCACCGCAGATAGCGCATCACTTCATCCACGCCGCGGCCGCTGCGCGACACATAGTCGTAGCGTTCGATCGAATCTTCGTCCCTGAAATCGTCTAATGATTGAAAAGGAAAGTTCGTCATGCCGATTTCCTCGCCCTGATACACATACGGCGTGCCCTGCAACCCATACATGATCGTGGCCAGCATCGTCGCCGAATAATATCGTGAATGCTCGGAACTGGTATCGCCAAAGCGGGACACTGCACGGGGCTGATCGTGATTCGACCAGTACAGGCTGTTCCACGATTTGGACTGCAGCCCGGTCTGCCACCTGGTGATGATGGATTTGAACTTCGCCACGTCGAAGGGCTGGACGCACAGGCTTCTGGGGTCAGGATCATGGTCGATGCGCGAAAGCTCGAATTGGAAGACCATATCGAGCCGCGGTCCTTCGGCCTGACCGTCGGGAAGCGGCGCATACAGCAGGGCGTGCTCCGGCGTCACATTGCCGGTCTCTCCCACGGTTATTGTGTCATGGCCTTTGAGCACTTGGTCATGCAGCTCGTCAAGGTACACCGGGACTTTCGACCCATTGGTCACCCAACGCTCGACATCGCCATAGCCTTCGCGGTTCACCATGGGCGCGTCGGCGAGCGAGCCTTTGTCGATCAGATTGATCACATCGAAGCGGAATCCGTCGACGCCGCGATCCAGCCAACGCCGGAGCATGGCGAACAGCTCTGCGCGGAGCCTCGGATTCGTCCAGTTGAGATCGGGCTGCTCTCGGTCGAAAAGATGCAGATACGAGGCGCCTAGCTGCGGGACATACGTCCACGCGCTCCCGCCGACGAACGATCCCCAATTATTCGGCGGCGTCCCCCGGACGAGGCCTTGACGCGCATCGGCCCAGTAATAGTAGTCGTAATAGGGGCTTTCCCTGCCACGTTTGAGCGCATCCTGAAACCACGGGTGCCTGCTAGAAGAGTGGTTGAGCACCTGGTCGAGCATGATGCCGATGCCTAGGGAATGCGCCTGTTCGACAAGGCCTAGAAAATCGTCCATTGTGCCAAATTCCGGGTTAATGGCGTCGTAGTCACTCACATCGTATCCGTTGTCGACATTGGGCGAAGGATATATGGGAGTGAGCCAGATGAGATCAACGCCCAGATCGTGCAGGTAGGGCAGCGCCTGCCGCACCCCGTTCAGATCGCCGATGCCATCGTCGTTCGAATCTCTGAAGCTGCGCACATAGATCTCATATACGATCTTGTTCTGCCACCAGCTGGGCCGTTTGCCGCTCTGTCTGCCGTCTTGCAGACCACTGCTCAGCGGAAGCCGTGGAAGCCTCGATACTGCTGTCATGCCCTCTCTCCAGCGTTATATTGAACTGATTGACATTGAACTGATCTGGCGCCATTTCATGACGCGACCGCAATCTGCGCAGGTTCCCTCATGCCGCTTTGCCGCGCCTGCGCTGCGGAGGATCTCTGCTGTGCAGCGGCGAAAGACGACCCTGCGCTGAAGCGCGATCCTGCTCCGGCGGTTTTCAAGATGCGCGTCGCGACCTTATCCGGCAAGACCGTCACCTTGACCAAATCCCCGTGAATCCTTAGGTTGAAGGAAACGGACTCCCACCCTTGCGGCAGATGCGGCGTGAAGGCGATCTGGCCATTCATAATGCGCAGTCCGGCGAAGCCTTCGACCAGCGAAAGCCAGACGCCGCCTGCCGAGGCCAGATGCACGCCATCAGAAGTGTTGTCGTGGGCGTTGGCGATATCGGCGAACAACGATTCGTTGAAATACTGCAGCGCAAGATCCCCGCGCCCGACTTCTGCCCCGACGATGCTTTGCACCGCAGCCGACAAAGTCGAGTCGCCGGTGGTGATCGCATCGTAGTACTCGTAATCCGCGGCCTTCTGGCTTGCGGAGAACTCCTCGCCCAGGAGCAGCAGCGCCAGCACGGTATCCGGCTGCTTCAAGACCTGCTTCTTGTAAATGTCCAGCGAATGGTAGTGCAGCAGCAGAGGACGGGCACGGTAATGTTTGAAATCCCAACGCTCCTGACGCAGGAAGTCAGTGTCCTGGGCGTCTATGCCCAGCCGGTCGTTGTACGGCAGCGCCATCATATCGGCGTAGGCCTTCCAGATCTGTACTTCGTCGTCGTTGATATTCAGCCGCTCACGAATCGACTGGAAGAGCGTCGGATCGAGGCGCCGCAACCGCGCGACATGCTCGGATGCGCACTGCAGGTTGAACCGGGCCATGGCATTGGTATAGAAGTTGTCGTTTACCAACGCCGAATACTCATCGGGCCCAGTCACGCGGTGGATATGGTAACGGTTGTCGACATCGATGAATCCGATGCTCGCCCACATCCGCGCGGTTTCGACGAGGATGTCGATGCCCTGCGAATAGAGGAAATCGACGTCGCCAGTGACCGATACATACTGATCCACCGCATAGGCGACATCGGCGTCGATGTGGTACTGCGCGGTCCCTGCCGGGAAATACGACGAGGCCTCTTCCCCGTTGATCGTGCGCCAAGGGAACAACGCGCCCTGAACGTTGAGGGCGGCCGACCTGCGCCTAGCCGCTGGGAGCATGCGGTAGCGGTACTCCAGCACCTTTCTCGCCTTTTGGGGATCGGAGAAGATCAGGAACGGCAGAATGTAGATTTCCGTGTCCCAGAAGTAGTGACCTTCGTACCCGCTGCCGCTCAGGCCTTTGGCGGAGATGCCGTTGGGCACCGAAGCCGTCGCCTGGGCCAGCTCGAACAGCTCCCATCGCACAGCCTGCTGCAGGCGCCGGCTGGACTTCGCACGAATCTGGACATCCGAATGCTTCCAGAAACGCCTAAGCCATGCACGCTGCTTTCTCAACACGCATGATGGATCGACGGCCCCATAGCGTTCGAGCGTCTTGCGGCATGCGGCAGCAAGCTTAGCGGGGTTCTGCGGGCGCGTGGTCGCGGCCCGAAGACCGTTGGAGACGCCGCTCGGATCAATGTCATAGTTGTAATACGCAGCGTACCGGATGACCTCGGCGCTCGTGTCCTGCCCGAGCAAAAGCCGCCAACGCGTTGCATTGGTGCGCTGCCCGTTCACGAATTGCCGCACGCCTACTGCCATCATCAAACGGGAATTCGGGCAGCGATACACGTCGACGATATCGGCCTGCGCCAAAGCCGAACCTTGCCGGTTTGCAGCGCGAGCGCGTCGGAGCCTGGCTTCCTTCGTCTCGTGCAGAACCTTCTCAATCCCGATCGGCGTCACATGGCTTTTTCTCGGATCGCTCGAGACGATCACGGCGGCATCCTGTTGCGCATTGAGCCGTCCCTCTATCTCGAGCGAAGAGCCCGCTAGCCCCTTGCTGGCAACGGTCAGCCGGATGAATGCCAAGTGCGGCTCGAACAGGCAAGCCATGCGGCTGACCGTTGCAGTGAGCGTCCGCCCGGCGCCGAAGCTATATTCCGCCGTGGCGCTGGACACCCCTTCGCGAAAGTCGACGCTCTGTTTCGAGGCCGTCAGATGAAGGCCAACAGGCAAGCCGTCAAGCACCATATGGAAATCCGAGGCATCAGGCACGCCCTGAATGCTCTGGCCGACTCTGGCCAAGCCATACGAATCCTCAGGATAGGTGATCAGCCGGTTTTCATGGAAGCCACTGAGGAAGGTGCCGTTGCCCAAGGATCGTTCGCTCGCGCCGGCTCCTCTGATGCCGATGGTCCCGTTCGCGACCGAAAACAGAGTGCCGCTGGCATCGCTGGGCGCCTTGCACTCGGTGAAACGCCAGGGATCGATGGGATAGCTCTCTTCGGAAAGCGGGTCGGCTCGATTTTTGAGGTGATTTCTGACTGACGACATGTTCCCGTCGATCATCTCGACAAGATCTTCGATGACAATATCGGCGCCCGCCTTGAGCAGGGCCTTGCGTCCGGCGCCGCGGTCAACGCCGACGACTTTGCCAAAATTGCCAGCACGCGCCGCCGCGACTCCCGAAACCGCATCTTCGAACACCGCCGTCTCGTCCACGTCAGCATGCAGCAGCTGGGCACCATACAGGAAAGTGTCAGGGGCAGGCTTGCCGCGCAGGCCGTTCCTCACTCGCACGTTGCCATCCACGATCTCGTCGAAATACTGGATAATCCCAGCGCGCTGCAACACTTCCCTGGCGTTTTTCGAACTGGAGACGACGGCAAGCCGCAAACCAGCAGCCATGTAGTGCCGAAGCACGTCGACCGTGTCGTCGTAGGGCTGTATGCCCTGCTGGACGAGCAGCTGTTCGAATATGCTGTTCTTCAGGTTGCCCAGTCCGCACACCGTCCGCGCACTTGGCTCGTCCTCGGGGCTGCCTTGCGGAATCGCGATGCCGCGGCTTTCTAAGACCGAAGTCACACCGTCGTACCGGGGCTTTCCGTCCACATAATCGAAGTAGTCCTGATCTGTATATGTGGGGACGCCATCGGGCAGAAACGATTCGAACAGATCGCTCCAAGCCCGCATATGCAGTGTGGTCGTGGGTACGAGCACGCCGTCAAGGTCGAATAGCACCGCTTGCATTGCCGTATTGTTCTCTTTTCCTTGTCGTTATTCGTCGTTGCTCAACGACGGCAGGCCACGCTTGACGCAGACGCCTACTTGACCGCTCCGTCGGCGATGCCGCGGACGATATTGCGTTGTGCTACGGCGTAGAAGACGATGACCGGGATAATCGTCATCACCAGTCCAGCCATGGCCAGATTCCACTGAATCGTGAACTGCCCGAAGAAGGAGAATGTGGAAAGCGGTATCGTCTTGACGTTGTCGCTGGACAGCACCAAGGAGGGAAGCAGATAGTCATTCCATATCCAAATCACATTCAGTATGACGACGGTGTTGGTGATCGGCCTGAGCATGGGGAAGATGATGCGCCAGAACACCTGCCATTTCGAGGCACCATCGATGTATCCGGCCTCCTCCATGCTGATCGGAATCGACTTGATGAATCCGTGATAGAGGAAAACGGACATGGCGGTGCCGAACCCTATATACATGAAGATCAAGCCCTGCCGAGTATCGATGATCGGGATTCCCGTCAGCTCCTGCAGCTGCGAGAAGAACTGCATCAGCGGCATCATGAGGGTCTGGAATGGAATGAGCATCGTCGCCACGAAAGTCAGAAAGATGATCTTCGCCCAGAGCCTGTCATCATTGCGGGCAAGCACCCACGCCGTCATCGACGAGAAAATGACGATCAGCAGCGTCGAGACCACGGTGATGATCAAGCTGTTCATCACTGCCGTCAGGATGTTCATGCGCTCCATCGCGACCTTGTAATACTGGAAGCTCAGGTTGCTGGGGAGGGACAGCACATTGCTGTACAATTCCTCGCGAGTCTTGAAGGAATTGGTGAGCAGCAGGTAGAACGGCGAAAGATGAACCAGTGAGACGAGAAAGACCAGCAGGCTTCCGGCCCACAGCCAAATCCGTGCGCTTCGTTTCGACATCACAGCCCCACTTCCCTCTTCTTGGTGGCATTCACTTGGACGAGCGTGAAAATAGCCACGATAATAAAGAACATCACCGCTTTTGCCTGCCCATAACCGTAATTGCCGTTCAGGAAGATTTCGTTATAGATATTCATGGCGAACAGTTCGGTCGCATTGCTGGGGCCGCCGCCAGTCAACGAAAGATTGGTGTCGAAGATCTTGAACGAGTTCGACAGCGTCATGAACAGGGAGATGGTGACGGCAGGCATCATCAGCGGCAATTTGATCCGCCAGAACAGGCCCCAGCCGTGCGCGCCGTCGACTTTCGCAGCCTCGATAAGTTCGGTCGGAATCGTCTGGATCCCCGAGATGTAAATGATCATCACGTAGCCGGCAGTCTGCCAGGTCGAGACGAACACCAATGCGAACAGCGCGAAATTGGGGTCAAGAAGCCAATTGAAGAAGACCGATTTGAACCCGGTGACATTGCCGATGATGGCGAAGCCGTCGGAGAAGATGAACTTCCAGATATAGCCCAGGATCAGGCCGCCGATGAGGTAGGGAATGAAGTAGAAGGTGCGCACTGCGCCGGCCAGCTTCATTTTCGACGTCACCAGGAATGCAACGACCAGCCCCAGCGCATTCGTCGCGACGACAGCCATGGCCGTGAACAGGAAGGTTTTGATCGCAGATCGGATGAACCGCGCGTCGCCCATCGCCGTGATGTAATTCCTTATGCCCACGAAGGTCTTCGCGTTGGCTTCGATGCCATCCCAGGAGACGAAGGAATACGCGATTCCCGTCACAAAGGGGATGAGCACCACCAAGGCGAAAATGGCAACCGTAGGCCCTACGAACAGCAGGTTCCAGCGCCAATCTCTTTTTTTCATGGAAAACTCCTTTATTCGCTTTCCCGTCGCATGCGGACGTCGTACGACGCATCGCGCGTGGCTAACGTCTTGAACCGAACCGGGCGCATGTCGGATCACTTGAATAATCGAATTCGCCAGGCAGCTATGGCGGTGAATATGGGCCCGGGCATACAAGGTTCAAGGCATATGTCCGGACCCATCGCTGAACTTGGGCCGCGGCGTCGGCTGCTGGCCGGGTGCTACTTCTTGGTTCCTGCGGCTACGAAATCATCATTGAGCTTGGTGATGAACTGCGTGCCCGTCATTGACTTGTTCGTGAAGAACTCCTGGGCAGTACCCACCAAGTACGTGTCGGCTATGCCGGTAGGCCAGTACTGATATGCCCATGGAATGTTGTCGCCGGACTGCGAAGCGTCGTACACGGCCTTAGCAAGCACGTCCATCTTGGACTCATCGACCTTGATATTCGTCATGGCGGGAATGAACTTGAACTTGTTCACGATATAGTCTTGGCCCGTCTTGCTCGTCACCATCCAGTTGAGGAAGTCAATGCTGGCCTTCTGCTCGGCGCTGCTCTTCGAGCTGTTCACGTGGTAATACAGCGGGACGTCAACAGCCAGCTTGGAGTTGTCGGCCAAGGGGAAGGGCAGCATCTGCAGCTTCGCGCTCGAATCCTCGTAGGATGACAGCATGGTGTTGATCCACATGCCCTGGTTGACGGAGGCGGTCTTGCCGGTCATCAAATCACCTATCTGCTTGTCGTAATTGATCTGCAGCGGGTTGTTGGTATTATCTCGAATCGCCTCGTAGATCTGTCCCAAGTCTTGGAATTCTTTGGTATCCTGCAGTTTTGCCTTCCCGGAAACAACGTCGGCCACGAACTGCTTGGGGTCGCTCTGCAGAGCGAATGCAGTATTCAGCATATGGCCGATAAGGAAGTAGGATTCCTGCGACAGCTCGAATCCGGTGTACTTACCATCGGCCTTGGCCTGCTTGAGCATGGAAATAAAGCCATCTTGAGTGGTCACTGTGGCTGGGTCGACGAGGCTGGTGTTGACGATCAGCCCGTATCCTTCGACCGCCGCAGGCATGCCCAGCGTCTTTCCATCGAGTTCATAAGCCTTGCCTTCAGCGATATTCTTGACGAAAGGCGCGCCGGAGAGATCAGCCATATAGGACTTGAGGGTGTCCCCCTCCTGCCCGCCACCAGTCGTGTAGATGCTGGGGCCAGTGGTTTTATTGGCCAGCTTGGTTTTGAGCTGCGTGATATAGTCGTCGCCTGTCGTGCCCCAGACCTCCACGGTCACACCGGTTTCTTTCTGATACTCCTTCGCCAACGCTTTCAATGAATCAACGATCTCGACCTTGGAATCAAAGAACGTGATCTTCGTGACCTTCCCCGAGCTTCCGGCCGAGCCGCATGCGGCAAGCCCGAGCGTGGTCAATACCGCAACGGCCGCGCATGCGATTTTCCGAGTCCCACTGAACAGCTTCATTGCTATCACTTCTCCCTTGTTGAAGAGCACTTGGGGAACCATATCCGACGCTCCTATGCCTCGGACCCGGTTCTACTGACAACACAAAGAATACGTGGTTCAGCACATTTACGCAAGCGCTTACTCTACTGGAATCACTACGATTTTTGAGGGGTAAGCGATTCTGCCGTTTGTAGCGACACCATGATTGTGCGCTCGGCGTGTCGCAGTCAGACGGCCGCGAGGATCTTGGCGGCGGAACGGCCTGAGAGCCAGCGCGCAAAGCGGGAAATGGCGTAGTTGACGAGAATGTAGATGACGGCGACGACGAGGTAGACCGGCAGCATGCTCGTGGAGTTGGCGACGATGACTTTCGCGTTCTGCATCATCTCGGGATATGTGACGACGTAGCCGAAGGTGGTGTCCTTGACCACGACGACCAGCTGCGTGACCATCGTCGGCACAATGATGCGGAACATCTGCGGCAGGATCACAGAATAATACGTCTGCCAGCGCCCCATACCCAACGAAAACGCGGCCTCGCTCTGCCCGGCCGGCACGGCCTGCACACCCGCGCGATACACTTCGGCCAGCACGGCCGAAGCATAGAACGCCACCGGAATGACCACCATCCAGTAAGTGCTCATATGGATGCCGAATTGCGAAGGCACGAGGAAGAAGAAATAGATGAACAGCAGCGTCGGCGTGCCGCGCACGAATTCGATGACCGCCGTGGCGAGCCAGCGGACCGGCGCGACCCCCGAGATGCGCCCGAACATGAGGACCAGGCCGCCCACGAGCGCGATGGCGCCGGAACTCAGGGAAGCCCGGACGGTGCCGATGAAGCCGGCTCCCAGGAACTTCCAAATGTTGATGTTGGCGAACAAGTCCCAATACACTGGATCGAACTGGCCGTTGGCATCCAGACGCATGATCAGCCAGACGACGAATGCCGCGAACAGCAACGAGGTGATGACAGTGCCGGCGAGAATGCGCCGACGAGCGTGTGGGCCTGCCGCCTCGAACAGGGCGGATTCGGTGGGTGTCATCGCCATGCCACAGCCCTCTTTTCAATGATGCGGCCGATCGCGCCGATGACCAGCCCCGTGGCTACATAGAACAGCGCGGCGACCAGGAAGGTCGGGATGCCCAACGCCTCCTTGGTATTGATCTTCGAGACCAGCCCAGTCAGCTCGTCGTGGGCGATCGGTACGAGCGCGCCGGTCGAGGAGCTGATGATCACAGAAATAAACAATGTGACCATCGGCTGCACGACGGTGCTCAGCGCCTGCGGCAGCACAATGGAACGCGTAATGGCACCGAACGACAAACCTAGGGAACGCGCGGCCTCGATCTGCCCCGCGTCTACGGCATTGATGCCCGACCGCAGGTTATCGCAGCCGAACGCCGAGGACACCAGAATCAACGTGGCGATGACACACGGCTCGTAATCCAACGTGAAACCGACCTCAGGCAGGCCATATACGATGAAGAGCAGCAGACACAATACCGGAATATTACGGAAAATCTCGACGTAGCCGGAAACCGCCGTTCGCAACGGAGGAATCGGGCTGATCCGCGCTATCGTCAACACGATGGCGAGCAGCAGCCCGCCGAGGAACGAGACGATGCCGATGCGCAGCGTCACTCCGTAACTCGTCAGATAGTCATGGCCGAAACGCCCGGCCAAATAAGTCAGGCTTCCCCATACCGAATCCGTTGATGTCATACGCCACTACCTTGGATTGAGAACCGGTTGATATTTGCGCATCCGCCCATATGGCTTCTTGAGACTCATTACGCCGGCGTTTTCTCAGTACCTATGTCCCATATAACTATGCAGGGCTCATGCGACAGCCATGCGACTGCCGGACGGCCCTGCTCGACTATGTGCCTGGCGGATGCGTTGCCGACTGCCCAGCTGCGCCCTGCGCACAGCAAGCGCGCCCGCCGAGATTCGTGCCCAGCGGCCTCTTTACTTGCCGACAGCCGGCGGAGTCGGAACCTCAGTGACACCTGTGCGATCGCCGATGGTGAGCTTCCACAGCTTTGCCCATGTGCCGTCATCCTCGATCTTCTTGAGCCAAGCGTTCACGAACGCCGTGGCGTCGGAGCCCTTCGGCAGGCCGATGCCGTATGGATCCTCGCTGCCGAAGCCATCGCCGACGACCTTGAGGGCCTTGGGCTCCTTGGCTACATCGCCCAGCACAAGCGACTGGTCGACCACATAGGCGTCGATGCGGCCCTGCTTGATGGCCTGCACCAGCTGCGAATCGTCCTGGAATTCCTGCACGGTGGCGTTCGGAGCGGCGTCCTTGACAATCTGCGGACCAGTCGAGCCAGCCTGCACGCCGACCTTTTTGCCATCGAGATCCTTGACGGACTTGATATCGTCATTCGTCGACTTGACCAGAATGCCCTGCCTCGAAACATAATAGGGACCGGCAAAATCGATCTTCTGCTTGCGCTCGTCCGTGATCGAATAAGTGGCGAACACGGCGTTCACCGTGCCGTTCTGCAGCACGGCCTCGCGCGTGGAGGAATCAACCACGCTGACGTCGGTTTTCGCGTCGCCGATGATGTAGCGTGCCAGCAGCTGCGACAGGCCGGCGTCGAAGCCACGCAGCTTGTTGTCATCCGTGCTCTGCAACGAGAACAGCGCGGAGGTCTTGGTGCCCCCCACCTTGAGCACCCCGGCCTTCTTGACCGCAGAAGCCCACGTATTGGCGTCAACCGTGGCGCTGTCGGCCACGGAGCCTGCGCTGATGAGCGCATCGTATGCGGCGGCGTCCAACGGCTTGCCCGTCGCGCTGTTCGATCCAGCCACGCCGTTCGACGGCGAGCCGGAACCCTGC
Organism: Bifidobacterium sp.; assembly: GCF_022640935.1. GTDB lineage: Bacteria > Actinomycetota > Actinomycetes > Actinomycetales > Bifidobacteriaceae > Bifidobacterium. The sequence goes on along the minus strand of NZ_JALCCV010000013.1, from coordinate 8,336 downwards.
GAGCCGCATCCGGCCAGCACGAGCCCCAGCGCTACGATTGCGGAGGCTGCGCACGCTGCCAGTTTGCGGCTACGTAGCGTGTGGCGTTTGCTAAAAGTGTTCATTGTTCTCTCTTCCCTGTCTGTCTGTTGCGTGCATGTATTTGCACCTGCCAACGCTGCCGGATGACCGTATCGGGCATCCGGCGGTTAAGCTCTTTCGATGCGCCCGGCAATGATGTTTCGGACGAGGCACCGGCTCAAGCAAGTATAAAGTCACCTGGCCGCCATCAACAGCCCCTCACGCACATTGCGCTATCGGCGTTCATTATGACGGGTCATCAGTACGCGCCTACGCCTACGCGCCACGCGCATCGGGACATGCGCAGCGCACGGCCATGAGGCGCCCGATGCGGTCACGCGGATTCGCCGCGAGCGATAATGATGACGCGGCGCCCGTATCGATCATTCACCAAGGCGTATGGCACGCGTTCGCCGCTGTCGAAGGTCTCGGCATCGATGATTCGATTGGCCCGGGCAGGTTTGCCATCGATGCGGCGCACATGATCGCCGTCGACCGCCGAATCCTTGAACGGGTCGAAGACGCAGACAGCGGCACGGCCGTCGGGCAGCTCGCCAAAGCCGGTGACGAGCGCATAATGGCCGTTCATCCGGTTCGACCAGATGCGTGCGACCCCGACTGCGTGGGGCGTGGCCTGTGCCGCGTCGCCATGGCCCACGGCATTGCCCGCTCTTGACAATGAGATTGATGACTGCGTTGATGCCTGACCCGGAACGTCTGCCGCAGCATCGTCCATTTCCCGCCGCAGCATCCCATTGGTCGACCCGGCCAGCGCATCCTCGCCGCGCAGCAGTCTAACGTGGATCGGGAAACGGCCCGAGTTGCCATACATGTTCAGCGTCGCGGCCAGACCCAGCATGGCGTCGGGCGAAGTGCCCTCGCCGCCGAAGCGCCCGTCCGAACCGTACATATCCAGCGTGCCGCGGAAAATCTCCCAGAGCACGTCGGGGCGAATTTCATCGCGGTCATAGAGATAGCGCAGCGCATTGACCATCGTGGTCGGCGCGCAGGTGTAATCAGTGGACTGATAGAGCAGATCGTTCTTCATACTGCAGGAACCTTTCGTCGCCGCCAGAGCCGGCCGCCAAGGATTGGCGATCAAGCCGCGCATCGGGGCGATTGCGAAATGCCCTACCGGATGATAGCCGCCCTATGCCCGCGCCCCGCTCTTGCGCCTTAGTTGGCGCCTTCAGCGGCAGTTTTCGACGCCGCACCGTTCTTGCCCAAGATCTTCGGCACTGGCATAGGTATGCGACGCGGCTTCACCCGCGGCCTGATCGGCGATTTGGCCCGGGTCACCGGCATCTCGCCGCTCGTGACCTTCGCGGCGGCTTCGGCGGCCCACTTGGCATACTCGTCAAGATCATCGTCCGCAGGAGCCCCCGGTTCAACCTTCGCCTCGGGCGCCTCACCCGTGCCCCGCTGCAAGTCGTCGGCATACGTCGGCCCGTCTTTGACGAAATGACCAGCCGAATCGGACCCGGATTCTTGCACCCGCAGCTCTTTGGCGAGCTCATCGTAATCAGTATCAGTTGTCAAGTACTTGAGCTTACGGGCTATCTTTTGTTGCTTGGCTTTCTGACGTCCGCGGCCCATCTGACCCCCTGAAATTACTCTAGCGTTCTATTCATCACATAAGAGAGTACCACCTGTTGCCCCAACCGTGCTTGTCGGCTCGGACTTTTACGATAAAAGCGATATTTTCGAACAGTTTTCACACACTCTGCAAAGAGCACGGCAAAGGACAAGGCATGGGCGACGACGAGCAGATCACTGCGGCGGGCAATGAGGTGAGCGCGAGCTTCTTGGCGGCTCAACGACTTTCTGATCAGACTTTGACCGAGCTCGACGCGAATCCGGGTAATTTCACCATGCTCACCGGCGATCGCCCGACAGGTCGCCTGCATCTGGGCCATTATTTCGGCTCGATCAAAGAGCGCGTCGCCATGCAGGACAAGGGCGTGCACTCCAATATCATCATCGCCGACTACCAGGTGATCACCGATCGCGACACGACCGAGCACATCGGAGACAATGTCATCAACCTCGTGCTCGACTATCTCGCAGCGGGCATTGACCCGGCTAAGACCATGATTTATACGCATTCGGCGGTTCCTGCTGAAAATCAGCTGATGCTGCCTTTCCTGTCGCTGGTCACCGAATCCGAACTGCACCGCAATCCAACCGTCAAGTCCGAGATGGAAGCCTCCGGGCACGCGCTGACCGGGCTGCTGCTGACGTACCCAGTGCATCAGGCGTGCGACATACTCTTTTGCAAAGCCAACGTCGTGCCGATCGGCAAGGACAACCTCCCGCACGTGGAGATCACGCGCACCATCGCGCGGCGGTTCAACGAGCGTTATGCACCCAAGCATCCCGTGTTTCCCGAACCCGCCGCGATCCTGTCCGATGCGCCAGAGATTCCAGGGTTGGACGGACGCAAAATGAGCAAGTCCTACGGCAACTCGATCATGCTCGGCGCCACCGCCCAGGAAACAGCGAAACTCATCAAAAAGAGCCCGACCGACTCCGAACGCCGCATCACCTTCGACCCCATCGCCCGCCCCCAGGTCTCTGCCCTGCTGACCACCGCAGGGCTGGTAACCCATCGCGATCCGAAGGACATCGCCGAGGAAATCGGCAATGCGGGCGCCGGAGCACTCAAACAGTATGTCATCGACTCGGTGAACGAGTTCCTCGCACCCCACCGCGAGCGCCGCGCCGAACTGGCCAAAGACATGGATTCGATCCGCGACATCCTGCACGATGGCAACAGGCGCGCCAACGCGATCGCCGAGCAGACCCTCGGCGAGGTTCGCGCCGCCATGGGCATGAAATACTGATTGGGACGCTCCAGCCGGGCGCGCTCCAATCAGATCCGCTGAACGTTATGCACGCCATATGCATAATATCTGCCGCGGCTGTAGCTGATTCAGCGAGCCACCAAGGCTCGGCTGGCTTAGTTGTGGCATACGCCGATTGGCGAAGCTGCGCTCTGGAACCCCGCCAAGGCACAAGTATTAAACGCAGCGACGCATCGAATGTTCGCAACCGAAATTACATATCGCATATCGGCGATGAGCGCACGGCTCAAGTGTCGTGCCGTCAAATGTCGTAGCGCCAGCTTTTGTCGGTGAGGACACGGGCCATGGCCAGACCGACAGGCAGGCACAGAATGACCATGAACGCGCGGAATCCCCAGTTCAGCGCGGACTGGGTGTCGAACTGGCCGAGATGGAACATGGCCTGATACATGTAAAGGCCAGGCACCATGATCACAATCGACGGCACGGTCAAGCAGATGCGTGGATAGCCCAGATGCGGCGGCAGCAAGCCGCGGCGGACCGAGGAACGCCAGGCCGAGGCGAGCAAGCCAGACAGCAACGCGCCGATGAACGCAGCAGCTTCGGGAGGTACACCGAAATCGGTGATCGTCAGCCGCAGGGTGTCAGTGATCGCGCCGATGGACGCAGCGGTGAAGCACATGCGCTGGGGCGAGTTGAACAGCACCGAGAACCCCCACACTCCTGCAAAAGCGGCAGCAAGCCGCAGCAGGTCGTCCGACCAAAGGCTCAAGCCCAAGGGCTCGAAACCTTGGGGGTTCAAATGCACGATAGTAGCCACCATCCATCCTGCGAGCGTGGCCATCAGGATAATCGACAACGTGTAGGCCACGCGTTGGATGCCCGAGGGGAAATCTATCTTCGCGATATCCAACCCTCCGGTGATCAGCGGGAAGCCGGGAATCACGAACAACATTGCCCCGATGTACGCCGTGTCATGCTGCAACGCGACCGGGTCGAGCAGGCCGATCAGGCGCAAGGTTCCTACGCATGCAAGCGCCGCAGCAGCCACGCAGATAAAAGTGACGAAGAATTGATTCAGCCGCCGTGCAAACAACAGTCGGCGCAGAAATTGGCCTATCCCAGCGCCAACGAACGCACCGATCATGTCATAGGGGCCGCCGCCGAGCAGGAACACGAATCCCGCGCATGCCACCGCTGCTCCGAATCCCGAAAACAGCGGGGAATAAAGCGGTCGACGACGCTCGATCAGGTCGAGCCGATCATGGACCTGCCCCACAGTGATGCCGGATCCTCCAGCAGGAAAAACATCTGCGCCGACATGGTCGAAATGCTGGGCGTATCTCCCTTTCGGCGGCCTGTGGACGCGACGTCGAGGCGATGATGTGGCGCCTGCCGTAGCCGCAGGAGCTGAGTCTGCATTGCCTGCCGTATGGCTGTGAATGCCATGGAAGGTACTGTGCGCGTCGCTGCTGCGTGCACTACCGCTCTGCGCATTTTCAACATGCTCATCCTCATCCGCAAGCCCAACAACTCCTACGGCCGCGACACCGACAACCCCCTTAAGCCCCTTATCCGCGAGACCTTGGGCCGCCGCCGATTGCGCTCCCGACACCGCTTCGTCAAGCAATTCCTGGGTCTGTTCCGCCTTGCGCTCCCTGCGCGCCTCTTTGACCGCGCGCATGGCGGATTTGCGCGAAGCCGGGCTGCCGAGCTGGTCGACGAGCTCCTCGGACACCGTGGGCTTGGCATGGTATATGGATTCCTCGCCTAAATGCACGTTGAACCAATCGGCGAAATGCTCAAGCAACCAAATGCGCTCGGTGTTCACGCCCGTCGTGGGCAAATCCACAACCTCAGTGATGCGGCCCCTGCCGTCGGTGCAGGAGGCCTCGATGTCGGTGAGATTCACGTCGGCCCGCACATGCACGCCAAGCGGGTAGGCAATGCGGTGCATCATCTCGCGCACACGGAAGCTCCCGGTTCCCGCGCCCAGATCCAGCATGCCGACGCGCACGATAACGCTCGATTTGGCTGCGATGCCCGCTTTGGCCACAGGCGTGTTCCAATCCCGTTCGATATCCTCCATGTCAAGCGGAATGGAATGGGTATGAAAATGCTGGACCGCAGTGGCCGTGTCCTCCGGTTCTTCGGCAGCGGGCGCCCCGGCCGCGCCGCCGCCAAGCGCACTGCCGCCAGCCATGCCATTGCCCGTCATGTCACCACTGTCAACCGGCGTCTGCTCGCGTTGTTCGTTGGAAGTCACACTACAAGTATTAGCGCACGCCACGTATGAGCGGCCTTGCCGCATCCGGCCGACGCCCGTGACGTAGCCCAGCCGCCATCCCGCCCCGGTCCGGCCCTGCCGCAGCTCTCTGCCGCAGCAAGGCGCAAGACACGCAATTGCCTTGAAAAGGGCCGCTATGTGACCAGGAGCAGGCGAAGGTAACACGAATGTCGGTTTGGTGGTTCTACAATGGAGCCGCACATACCACCGAATGATGGCTTTGGGTTCGCAACAGCTGGTCACTACAATCGCGGAGGAGCCGCGAACGACCGGCAGATCGAACAACCGGAGTTCGGCAAAGGAGGTCATCAATGACACAAGGCAATGCACAACCAACGGCTGTGGACAGCGGGCAAACGCCCGCTGCACCGGCCATCCGACCGCCCGAGGAGCATGAGCTCCCCGCGTCTCTGCAACGCGACATGGATCTCTGTCTGGAGATTCTGCGCGATGTGGTCGGGGAATTCAATCCCGATCTGCTCAGTGTGTTCGACACCGTTCGCGGCTACGTGGTCGCGGCCAGCGACGAGCAATACAGCGAGCATGGCGCGCAGCATCTGCAATCCGGCGAGAACGGGCTCGATAAGGCCCGCGAGATCATCGACTCGATGAATTTGCACGACGCTCAGCTGCTGTCCCGGGCATTCACCACCTACTTCCACTTGGCGAACCTGTGCGAGGAGAATTACCGCGTCAGCTCGCTGCATCAGCGCGAGGCCAAAGTGGGCGACGATCAAGCGGTCGACCCGGTGAACGAATTGACCCGCACTTACCATCAGCTCATCGGCGAGATGGGCCCGGCGAAGGCCAAGGCGCTGCTCGACAAGCTGGAGTTCCACCCGGTGTTCACCGCGCATCCTACCGAGGCGCGCCGCAAGGCCGTGGCCGGCAAGATCCGTCGCATCGCGACCCTGCTCAGCAACGACTCGACGCTGGGCGGCTCCAATAAGAAGGAGAACCGCCGCCGGCTCTACAACGAGATCGACGCCCTGTTCCGCACTTCTCCGATCGCATTGAAGAAACCCACGCCGGTCGAAGAGGCCAACACCATCCTCGATATCTTCGACGACACGCTGTTCGACACGATTCCCAAGGTCTACCGCCGCTTCGACGACTGGGTGCTGGGCGACAGGGCCGGGCTCGTCGAGCCGGTGTGCCCCGCCTTCTTCCACCCTGGCAGCTGGATCGGCTCCGACCGCGACGGCAACCCGAACGTCACCGCCAAGGTCAGCCGCAAGGTGGCCCGCAAGTTCACCGACCACGCCGTGGCCGCCCTTGAGAATGCGACGCGCACTGTAGGCCGCAATCTGACGATGGAATCGGGCACGACGCCGCCCAGCGCCGAGATGCTTCAGCTGTGGAGCCATCTCAAGGAGATGAGCGAACGGCTGACCGACAAGGCCTCACTGATTTCCACGCAGGAGCCGCATCGCGCCGCCATGCTCGTGATGGCCGATAAGCTGCACTACACAATCGAGCGCGACGCCGATCTCATGTATCACAGCTGCGATGATTTCATCGCCGATCTCAAGATCGTGCAGCGTTCGCTCGCCGCAGCCGGCGATCCGCGCGCCGCCTATGGACCGGTTCAGGACCTGATCTGGAAGGCCGAGACCTTCGGCTTCCACTTGGTCGAGATGGAATTCCGCCAGCATTCACTGGTGCATTCGCGCGCGCTGGAGGATATCCGCGAACACGGCCTGCATGGCGAGCGCGGGGAACTCAAGCCCATGACGCACGAGGTGCTCGACACGTTCCGCGCTCTCGGCTCGATCCAGAAGCGCAACGGCATGAAGGCCGCCCGGCGCTACATCATCTCCTTCACCAAGTCGGCGCAGAACATCCGCGACGTGTACGAACTCAACCGCATGGCGTTCGCGCACCCCGAAGATGTGCCGACCATCGACGTCATACCGCTGTTCGAGCAGCTGCAGGATCTTGAGAATTCGGTCGACGTGCTCGAGGAAATGATCAAGATCCCCGAGGTGCAGGCCCGGCTCAAAGCCACCGGCAACAAGCTCGAGGTCATGCTCGGCTATTCGGATTCCTCCAAGGACGCCGGCCCGACCACTGCCACGCTGGCTCTGCACGCCGCGCAGGATCGGATCGCCAAATGGGCGGTGGGCCACGACATTGACCTAACGCTGTTCCATGGCCGCGGGGGCGCTGTCGGACGAGGCGGCGGCCCCGCGAACCGCGCCGTGCTCGCTCAGCCGGTCGGTTCGGTCAACTGCCGCTTCAAACTCACCGAGCAGGGCGAAATCATCTTCGCGCGCTACGGCAACCCTGTGCTCGCCGTGCGTCACGTCGAATCCGTGGCGGCCGCCACGATGCTGCAGTCCGCGCCGAGCGTGGAGAAGACCAACACCGAGACCACCGAGAAGTACGCGGATATGGCAGATACGCTGAGCGACATCTCGCACAAGCGCTTCCTCGACCTGATCAAGGCCGACGACTTCGCCCCGTGGTTCTCCACCGTGACGCCGCTGACCGAGGTCGGTCTGTTGCCGATAGGCTCGCGCCCTGCCAAACGGGGCCTTGGCGCAAAGTCGCTGGACGATCTGCGCACGATTCCTTGGGTGTTCTCTTGGGCGCAGGCGCGCATCAACCTCGCCGCATGGTACGGGCTGGGAACGGCTTGCGAGCAGTTCGGCGACCTTGCTTCGCTGCGTGCGGCATACGAGGAATGGCCGCTGTTCAGCACCTTCATCGACAACATCGAAATGTCGATCGCGAAGACCGATGAGCGTATCGCCCGGATGTATCTGGCATTGGGCGACCGTGACGATCTGCGTGACAAGGTGCTCACCGAAATGGAGCTGACCCGCAAATGGATCCTGCTCATCGTCGGCGACGAATGGCCGCTGCAGCACCGCCATGTGCTTGGCCGCGCCGTGCGCATCCGTTCGCCGTACGTGGACGCCCTCTCGGTCACGCAGGTGCTCGCGCTGCGGACGTTGCGCAAGAAGGTGGACAAGGAAGAGCTGAGCGAAAGCCAGCAGGCCGGGTTCATCTACTTGATCCTGTGCACCGTTTCGGGAGTCGCCGCCGGCCTGCAGAACACGGGCTGATCCGGGTTTGATCCGGATACGGACGGATTAGAGTGGTTCTGCATTTTTTGCATGCCTGAATCCGTCCGTTTCATCCGGTATGAACGCCGTGGGGCGGGCCGGGAATCTTAATAA
>NZ_JALCCV010000012.1 GCF_022640935.1 Bifidobacterium sp. | reverse complement strand
AACCAGGAACGCCTGCACGAACACCTCGGCTACCAGACACCAGCCGAAGTGGAAGCACGCTACTATCAATCACAAGTGACACCAGTCACCCAATAAAACACAGGGAACAAAACCCAGTCCACCTCACTGCCGTTCATCTCTAAGTCAGCGCCCCGTTGCATAACGTGATTAGCCTCATTCCTTGGCATAGGTATGGCTTCGCGGATATGAGCCGCGAATCGCCCGTCCTGAGGTTCGAGGAAAGGAACTATCCTGATGATTTCGTTGCGTAAATTGGCTGCCGGTTCCATGGCGGCCTTGGTGCTTGTCACGGCCGCCGCATGTGGCTCCGGCAACGATTCCGCCGGCGGCTCGGGCAAGGCCGCATCAACGGATGACAAATCCGCCACTGCCACATCATTGTCCGATTTCGGCTCGCTTGCCGACCTTGAGGCCGCCGCCGAAAAGGAAGGGTCACTCAACGTCATCGCCCTGCCGCACGACTGGTCCAATTACGGCGAGATCATCGCCGGGTTCCAGAAGAAATATCCGAAGATCAAGGTCAACGAGCAGAATCCGAACGCCTCCTCCAAGGAGGAGATCGATGCGGCGAAGACAAACAAGGGCACGGACGCGGCGCCCGACATCTTCGACATCGGCCTCGCCGTCGCTTCGACCAACACCGATTCGTTCGCGCCGTACAAGGTACAGGCCTGGGATTCGATACCCGATGCGCTCAAAGAATCCACTGGACTGTATTTCGCTGACTACACCGGCATCATGTCAATCGGCTGGAACGAGGACAAATATGGCGATATCAGCAGCCTCGACGATCTGCTCGACCCCAAGTTCGCAGGCACCGTGGCGCTTAACGGCAAGCCTGCGGAGGCCGGGGCGGCGTTCAACGGCTTCGTCATGGCGAACCAGCTCTCGGGCGGCGACATCAACAACCTCCAGCCCGGACTGGACTTCTTCAAGAAGCTCAAGGACGCGGGCAACCTCACTCAGGTCGACGTCACCGACGGCACCATCGATTCAGGCCAGACCGGAGTAGTCTTCGACTGGACCTACAACCAGGCCTCCTACCAGAAGTCGCTGAAATCCAAAGGCGTGAACTGGCAGTACAAGACCTTCCCGAATGCACAGGTGGTGAGCTACTACAACCAGGCGATCAACAAGGGCGCGCCGCATCCGGCCGCCGCGCGCCTGTGGGAGGAGTACCTCTACACGCCGCAGGTCCAGAACCTCTGGCTCAAAGGCGGTTCCAACCCGGTGCTGCTTGCCGCCATGGAGAAAGATGGAACCGTCGACAAGTCCATCCTCGCCTCCACCACCAAGCTCGAAGGCGATCCTGTCACCTATACGAACGACGACTCCACGCGCATTACGCAGTGGCTGCAGGGCAACTGGGACAAGACGATCGGCAACTGAGCGATGACCGCCAGCTTCCCGCAAGGCAAACCCGCTGCGGCAACAGCGGGTTCGTCCCGTATACCGTCGCTTTCGAGCCACCGCAATGAGCTTGGCGCTATTGCCGTCACGCTGCCGTTCTTCGCCTACAGCGCCTGCTTCCTGCTGGTTCCGACGCTTATCGTGGTCGTCGGCGCGTTCGAAGCGGCTGACGGCGGCCTGACTCTGGCCAATTTCGCCCGTCTTGCCGAGCGCAATACGCTGATCAGCCTGGGCACTTTGATTGCGGTTTCCCTGGTTTCCGCGCTTATTGGCGCCATCGTAGGGGCGCTCGCCGCCTATGCGCTGGTGATCGGCTCACGGCCGAACGGCATCGCTCGCCGCATCATCACGGCGATTTCGTCCACGCTCGCCCAATTCGGCGGTGTGATGCTGGCCTTCGCCTTCATTGCGACCTTCGGCATCAATGGCGTCGGCACAATGCTGATCAAGCAGCTGCTGGGCTTGACTGTCAATCCGAATTGGCTCAGCTCATTGCCTGGGCTGATCATGATCTATTGCTATTTTCAGATTCCGCTCATGATTATCATCTTTCTGCCTGCGGTCGATTCGATACGCCTGCAGTGGCGCGAAGCGACCGAGAATCTGGGTGGCAGCGCCTGGCAGTATTGGACCCGCGTGGCGGGGCCTATTCTGGCTCCCTGTTTCATTTCGGCGTTGCTGCTGCTGTTCGCCAACGCTTTTTCCGCCTATGCCACTGCGGCGGCGCTCTTCTCGCAACGCTCCATTCTGATTCCGCTGATGATCCAGGGCGTCATCCGCAACGAGCTGGATGCGAATCAGCAGGGCTTCTCGCAAGTGCTCGCCTTCGCCATGATCGTGGTGATGTCGTTGGTGATGATGGCCAGCCACGCTGTGGAAAAGAGGGCCGGGCGATGGTTGTGAATATGGCTGGGGACGATGGCATGACGCTTGCAGCGCCTCCGCAGCTGCGTGCGCGTGCGATACGCAGGCAGCAGGTCGTCAAGACTGTCATTCTGACGCTCACCTTGCTGTTTCTGTTCGTACCATTGCTTTCGATGCTCCTGTTCACCGTTCGCCAGCCGCTGTCTGGTCGATGGAGCCTGAGTGCGTGGCAGGCTATTTTCACCGGGAGCGGCGACAGTCCAGGCACGGATCTGAGCATTCTGTGGCAGGGCTTGGGCTATTCACTCGCCCTGAGTGCAGTCACAGCGGCGACTATGCTGCTGCTCATGCTGCCGGCGATGGTGATCGTCCATATCCGCTCGCGAACGCTCGAACGGGCGATGGAATGGGTGGCCACGTTGCCGCTGACCATCCCTGCCATCGTACTGGTCGTCGGGCTGGGACCAATCTACCGTTGGCTTTCGGCCGACGTGCTGAGCACGAATCCGATCTGGCTGTGCTTCGCCTATGTGATTCTGGTCATGCCCTACGCCTTCCGTGCACTGGCCGTGGGGCTGAATTCCATCGACGTCGTAACTTTGTCCGAGGCTGCGCGCTCCTTGGGCGCCCCGTGGCCGAAGATTTTCGTGCGCGTCATCATCCCGAATCTGTGGCAAGCCGTCTTCTCTTCGTCGTTCATCTCGATCGCTGTGGTGCTGGGCGAATACACCGTGGCTTCGCTGCTGGGACGCATGAACCTGCAGGTCGCGCTCTACCAGCTCGGGCAATCCAATTCACAGGTATCCACTGCCATGTCGCTGCTGGCAATGGCCTTCGGGGTGCTGCTCCTGCTGACGATAGACGCCATCGCAGGGGTGATGAACAAGCATAAGGAACGTGACTGATGTCGACTAGCAAAAGCCGCACGGCGATTATTGTACAGACGGCTGCGGAGCAGACCATTGCAGCGCGGGCGAACCCTCTGCAGACCACTTCAATGCGGATAGGCCGGCTTCCCGGCGCAACAGACCGCAGCGCGAGAGATGCAAGAGACAAGGCCGACGTGGCTGGCATCCGCATGCAGCACATCGACAAAACCTATCCCGGCGCGTTGTCCAAAGCATTGGATGACTTCAATCTGGACATCAGGGCAGGGGAGCTGGTCGTGCTCCTCGGCGGTTCGGGTTGCGGCAAGTCGACAGCGTTGCGCGCGCTCGCCGGGCTGGAGGATATTCAGGCCGGACGCATCATGGTCGCGGGCTGCGACCTGACTGGCGTCGCGGCGAACAGGCGCAATATGGCCATGGTGTTTCAGGCATACTCACTCTTTCCACACATGACGGCGCTGCAGAACATCGAATTTGGTCTCGAAGTGCACGGCGTTGGCAAGGCGAGGCGGCGGGCAATAGCGCAGGAGAAGCTCGAGCTGGTGGGTTTGGGCGATCAGGCGGACAAATACACGCAACAGATGTCCGGCGGCCAGCAGCAGCGCGTGGCCTTGGCTCGGGCGCTCGCCGTCTCTCCGCACGTGCTGCTCCTGGACGAGCCGCTTTCTGCCTTGGACGCCAAGGTTCGCGTGCAGCTTCGCGATGAGATACGCCGTATCCAGCTCGAAACCGGCACGACGACGCTGTTCGTCACCCATGACCAAGAGGAGGCGCTGGCCATCGCCGACCGGATCGGCGTCATGAACCATGGCCGCATTGAACAGATAGACGCGCCGAAAGCGCTCTACCAGCGTCCGGCGAGCGAATACGTCGCCACGTTCATCGGCCTGACCAATCGCCTGCCAGGCGATTGCGATGGCCGGCACGCGAAGGTGTTCGGGCAGTGGATCGATCTGCTTCCTGGATCGCAAAGCGGTAGGGCGCGCGTCGTATTGGTTCGCCCGGAGTCGCTAACACTTTCGGTGGCTGGCTCGAACGGGGCTGATGGCGTCATCGACTCACACGGGGCGGGCGGCAATGCCGCCATTTCGAACGCTGCAACCTTCCTCACCGGTGTCGGGGTACGGGCCCGCATAACGATGATTCATTTTCTTGGCGCATTGGTTCGCGTGGATACTGTTGTGGCGTCTGACGACTGGCAGCGATGGAATGGCGGCGAGCCGCTGAGCGTCACTGTGCAGCTACCTGAAAATCAGCTTCCCGCCGGCATAGGCATCGGCAGCGAAGTACTCGTCACGTTACGGCAGATCCCCGCGCTGGCTGTCTGAGCCGGTGGCCATGCCCGGATCCTGGATTCATATCTGGCCATTGTCTGGTGCATCGGCAGTCGGCGTGGGACCAAGCTTGCGTGCAATTCCCGCACTAAGGCAAACGTTATGCGGGCGCTGTGCTGTGTCGGATCGGTTGTATGGCATATCCGCATCAGGTAAGCGATAGTGCGGGAGACATACCATATGACGATGCTCGAACGAGGAAAAACCCGCATAGGACAGGGATACTGCAGGAGACGTGACTCTAGCTGCGGGATGCCGTAGTGCTGGAAATTAGGGTGGACCCCATCGTTGGCCCCGGCTACGAAAACTGCGCCGGGCCTTTCGCTTACGCCGCCGCTGGCACGCGGATCATGGCTTCCTGCGACATGACGGCCACCAGATCCCCGTCCTGCGTATACACCTTGGCGTTGCCCAGCCCGCGGCCATGCGCGGCGGTGGGCGTGTCTTGCACGTAGAGATGCCAGTTGTTGATGTCGATGTCACGGTACCACCACATCGAGTGGTCAATGGAAGCGTAGGAGATTCCCGGCGTCGACACGCTTAGGCCGGCGCGGCGCAGCACCGGCTCCATCATCACCTGATCGCAGCCCAGCGCCAACATCGCGCGGTGGAACACCTGCGGCACATCAACCGTGCCGTCGACCTTCATCCATACCAGCTGCTTGCCGGAATCGTGCTCGGCGCTTTGCTCGTCGGCCTGGAGCATGATGGTCTGGGTGACATGGCGGATGTCGAAGGGCGATTTCTCGGCGTAATAATCTGCAAAGGACGACTGTTTGGCAAAAGGCGTCATGAGCTCCTTCGCACTGGCCAGACCATCGGGGCCGGGGATGTCCTGCGGCATGGGGTCGGCGAACTCGACGCCTGACTGGCCCTGCTCCTGGAAACTGGCAATGGCGGTGAGGATCGCGCCCTGTGATTGCGTCACATTCACCCGACGTGCCGAGAACGAGCGCCCGTCGCGCAGCGATTCCACGTCGAATAGCAGATCCTGCCGGGTGTCTCCCGCGGTGATGAAATAGCCATGAATCGAATGCGGCAGGCGTGATGGCACAACGGTCTTGGATGCGGCTATCAGCGACTGCGCGATGACTTGGCCGCCATACACCCGGCCGGTGGGGAAATACAGGCTTTCGCCGTTGATATAGGTATGGCCGCGATACTGCGACGGCTCGCCCAACCGCAGCACTTTGACCAAGTGTTCCAATGGGGTGAGTGTTTTCTGCTGTGCCGTCTGTGCCATGCCGAGTCCTCTACTTCGATCGTTCAGTGCTATATCCTATACCAACCGAGGCCGGGGCTCCCGCCCAATGCCCGTCCATTGGATTGCAGCATCAGCCTATCGGGCGCAGGTAAAATCGCGTTCGATATTGTGTAACAGGCGTATGTACAATCGACGCGCACCAAGGATTTCCGATGGAAAACGGTGGTACGGACTTGCCTTGTCGAAGCGATGTCATCAGCTAACAAACATATACGTAAATGGCCGGCTGATCCTGCGGATAGGAATCAGCCGGCCATTGGCAATGGTCGCCGGAGCGAGGCGGGTTACCGCGTGAGCTTGCGGTGCAGGCGGTGGGGGCGCGAAGCCTCCTCGCCGAGCCGGGCGACTTTGTTTTCCTGATAGGCCTGGAAGTTTCCTTCGAACCAGTACCAGTTCGCCGGGTGCTCGTCGTCGCCCTCCCACGCGAGGATATGCGTGGCGATGCGGTCGAGGAACCAGCGGTCATGGGAGATGACCACGGCGCATCCGGGGAACTCGATAAGCGCATTCTCCAAGGATTCCAAGGTCTCCACGTCCAAATCGTTGGTCGGCTCGTCAAGCAGCAGCAGATTGCCGCCCTGCTTCAACGTCAGCGCGAGATTCAGGCGGTTGCGCTCGCCGCCAGAGAGCACGCCGGTCATCTTCTGCTGGTCGGAGCCCTTGAAGCCGAAGCTTGCCACATAGGCGCGCGTAGGCATCTCGACGCCGGCGACCTGAATGAAGTCGAGCCCGCCGGAGACCGCCTCCCACAGGTTCTTGTTCGGGTCGAGTCCTTCGCGGTTCTGGTCGACATAGGAGATCTTGACTGTATCTCCCACGTTCAGCTCGCCCGAAGTGAGCGGCTCAAGGCCGACGATCGTCTTGAACAGAGTGGACTTGCCCACGCCGTTCGGGCCGATGACGCCGACGATGCCGTTGCGCGGCAGCGTGAACGACAGGTCGTCGATGAGCACGCGATCGCCGAACGCCTTGTGGATGTGCCTGGCTTCGAGCACCTGCGAGCCCAGGCGCGGCCCCGGCGGGATCTGGATCTCGGAGAAGTCGAGCTTCTTGGAGTTGCGCGCCTCGGTCTCCATCTGGTCGTAACGCTCCAGACGGGCCTTGTTCTTGGCCTGGCGCGCCTTGGGGGAGCTGCGCACCCAGTCGAGCTCGTTCTTGAGGCGGCGGGCAAGTTTGGCGTCCTTCGCGCCTTGGACCTCCATGCGCTTGGCCTTGGTCTCCAGATACGTGGAGTAGTTGCCCTTGTACGGGTAGAGCTGGCCGCGGTCGACCTCGCAGATCCACTCGGCGACGTTGTCCATGAAGTACCGGTCGTGGGTGACGGCGATGACCGCGCCCTTGTACTGATGCAGGAACTGTTCGAGCCATAGGATCGATTCGGCGTCCAAATGGTTGGTCGGCTCGTCGAGCAGCAGCAGGTCGGGCGCCTCGAGCAGCAGCTTGCACAGCGCCACGCGTCGGCGCTCGCCGCCTGAGCACTGCGTGACCGGAGTGTCCGGATCGGGGCATTGCAGCGCGTCCATCGCCTGCTCGAGCTGCGAATCGAGGTCCCAGCCGTTGGCGGCATCGATCTGCGTCTGCAGGGTACCCATTTCCTCCATCAGCGCATCGAAATCGGCGTCGGGATTGGCCATTTCCTCGCCGATCTCATTGAAGCGCGTGACCTTGTCGTAAATGCCGCCGAAGGCTTCCTTGATATTTTCGCCGACGGTTTTCGTCTCGTCCAGCGGCGGCTCCTGCTGCAGAATGCCGACCGAATAGCCCGGCGTGACGTAGGCCTCGCCGTTCGACACGGTTTCGAGGCCTGCCATGATCTTGAGCAGCGTCGACTTGCCCATGCCATTGGGCCCCACCACGCCGATCTTGGCCCCGGGCAGGAAGTTCAGAGTCACGTTGTCGAGGATCACGCGGTCGCCGTATGCCTTGCGCGCGTTGATCATCTGTAATACAAATACAGCCAAGCTGCATCCTATCCTTCTTGAATCTAGTGCAATGAAATGTAAGAGTTCGTATCAACCCACCATATGAGTACAGGCTACCAAAACGGCGCAACAAGGAGATGCCGCGCCGTTTGCGTGAAAGATGCTCACGGTTCTATGGTCGATACGGCAGCTATAGCAACGCGGCCACATTGCCGTCCAGTTCCTCCGGCGTAGTCTGCGAGGCGAAACGGCTCACGGCATGGCCTGCGCGATCGATGAGGAATTTGGTGAAGTTCCATTTGATGCGGCTGCCGGCCACGCCGCCCTGCTGCGATTTGAGCCAGGCGTACAGCGGGTCGGCCTCCTTGCCGTTGACGTTGATTTTGGAGAACTGCGGGAAGGTCATCGCGAATCGCCCCACACAGAACTCGTGGATCTCCTCGTCGGTGCCGGGCGCCTGGCCGGCGAACTGGTTGCAGGGGAAGTCGAGGATCTCGAAGCCCTGATCCTTGTACTTCCTGTACAGCGCCTCAAGGCCTTCGTATTGCGGCGTAAATCCGCAGCCGGTCGCCGTGTTGACGACCAAGAGTACCTTGCCTCGGTAATCGGCTAGCGATTTCCTGCTGCCGTCCTGCGCTGTCACCGTGAAATCGTAGATGGTGGTTGCTGCTGCCGCCGAACCGATCGTTTCTGGAGCAGAGTCTGCTGCCGGTGTGTCTTGCGTCATCGGGTGCCTTTCATGTCTGTATTTGATTATCTGGTCTTACATCACTGTATCGAAAAGATCTGGTAGTTTATTCGTGCATGAGCTGAATAGTCCGGCAACGGGCATGGCATCGGAACCGGATTTCGCAGCGAAAACGGCACGTAACGAATTTGGCGGTCCTTTGCAATGTCTCGTGATGAGTTCCGCCCAATGACCCAATGACCCAATGATACGTGCGGTCTGTGGCTGTAGTGTGCCGGTTGCTACGATAACGGCCATGAGCGATGAAAACAGAAATGCCGCTGAAAGGGCAGTGCTGACGACCGAGCGGCTAATCCTGCGGCCATGGAAAGTGAATGACCGGGATGAGGCGCAGGCACTGTTTCGCTATGCGAGCAATCCTCATGTGGGGCCTTCAGGGGCGTGGCCGGTGCACACCAGCATCGAAAACAGCATGGAGGTCATTCGCGATGTGCTGGCAGCTCCGGAGAACTATGCCGTAGTGCTTAAGGAGACTGGCGAACCGATCGGCAGCATCGGTTTGATAGCGTTGTCAGATAGGGTGTGCTCCGGGGATGACAAGCCTTCCGACGCGATGGAATTGGGGTATTGGATCGGTGAGCCGTACTGGGGGCAGGGTCTTGTTCCCGAGGCGGCTCGCGAGGTGCTGCGCCACGGTTTTCAAGATCTGCAGCTCGCCGCCATCTGGGGTACCCATAATGTCGACAACCATAAGTCCGAACGGGTCATGGACAAACTGGGGCTGTCCTGGGTGCGGGTCGCCAAGCACGTACGGATGCCGCTGCTGCCGGGCGAGGTGTATAGGGACGAAGCGATCAGGCGCATCACGTGCGACGAGTACTTCAGCCGGCCATGAAGGCGGCAGAGCGAAGACGAACTGACACGTGAAGCCGGCGTCTTTGCATGGTCATTCCCGATGACAGGCCATGTTGATACACTGAATTACTCGTAGGAAGTCGTCGCGCGGAAGATGCCGCGAACACGTGAGAGACGGCTTCAGCGTATGTCATTAATATATGTAGTGTGTGAAAGGCTATTGTGCCGAAACTTCTTTCCGTTTCCGATGTAAATATTTATTCTGATCGTTATGACGATGCCGATGCTAACGCTCGCGACGATGTGTCCGGACTCGATGAGGATGCTGAGTCCAGCTCCCTGTTCGACAACCGTGATGTGACGTTTGCTGAGCTCGGCGTGCCCGAGCCCTTGGTGCGCGTGCTTGCCGCTGACGGCAAAACCACCGCCTTCCCGATTCAGGTCGATACGCTCCCCGATTCGCTGGCGGGGCGCGATCTGCTCGGCCGTGGCCAGACCGGCTCGGGCAAGACCCTGGCGTTTGCGATACCGCTGGTCACGCGGCTCAGCCAGAGCAGCGGCAGCGAATCCGCCATCCGCAGTTTCGAGCATTGGCGCGAACATGGCGATTCCCGCTCCAAGGCGCAGGCGTTGCTGCCTCGGCCGCGCGGGCTGGTGCTTGCTCCGACCCGCGAACTGGTCAACCAGATCGACGAAGTGATCGCGCCGCTTGCGCGCGCCTATCATATGACGACCACGACGATTTACGGCGGCGTCAACCAGAACCGGCAGGTCTCCGCGCTGCGCGATGGCGCGGACATCATCGTGGCGTGCCCGGGCCGGCTTGAGGACCTGCTGCATCAGCGGCTGCTCTCGCTGGATTCAGTGGAGATCACCGTGCTCGACGAGGCCGACGAGATGGCGGACATGGGCTTCCTCCCGGCGGTTTCGCGCCTGCTTGAGCAGGTCGACGGGGAGGGGCAGCACATGCTGTTTTCCGCCACGCTCGACCACGGCGTCGACAAGCTGGTCAGGCGCTTTCTGACCGATGCGCGAATTCATTCCGTTGACTCCGCCGAGTCGCATGTCGACACGATGACCCATCACGTGTTCGCGGTGTCGCAGGGCAACAAGCATGAGGTCATTCGCATTCTCGCCTCCGGCATGGGCAAGCGTATCCTGTTCACCCGAACCAAGTACCAGGCCAAGAAAATGGCCAAGAAGCTCGTAGACGGCGGCATCCCGGCCGTTGACCTGCAGGGCAACCTTTCGCAGAATCAGCGCGATCGCCATCTGGCGGCGTTCACGGATGGCGAGGTGCGTGTGCTGGTCGCCACCGATGTGGCGGCGCGCGGCATCGACGTGAGCGACGTGGAGCTGGTCGTGCAGACCGAGCCGCCGGAGGATCCCAAATCCTTCCTGCACCGCTCTGGGCGGACGGCCCGAGCCGGCGAAAGCGGAGATGTGGTGACCTTGGTGCTGCCCGAGCAACATCGTGACGCGCGCGACATGCTGCGGCGCGCCGGCATTCATGTGCATTCCGTGGAAGTGACTCCCGCTTCGCCCGAGCTTGATGACCTGGTGGGAGAACATGCTCCGCTGGTCAAGGGTTGGGCATTGAGCGCGCCTGCGCAGCAACAGGCTGGTTCCGGCAACGGTTCCAAGCGTCGCCGCGGAGCTCGAAACGGGTCTGCCCATCGCGGTCCGGAGTACGGCGATGGGCGCGGTTCACGCAATTCCCGTGGTTCGCGTGCGGGCACTGGGGGCCGTGGCGGCTCCCGCCGTGACGATTTCGATTACGATCAGGACGGCCGGGGCGGTTCGCGCGATGGCGGACATCGCCGGCGGGGTGCCCATGATGATCGCCGCGACGAACGTCATAACGATTATTTCGAGTCCGATCAGGGCGATAGACGAGGCGCAACCCGCGGCGAACGTGCAGGCTCAAACCGACGCGGCAGCAGCAGTGCAAGGAATGCTTCGGGGCGCCCCTCGCGCACGGCGTCCGGTTTTCGTCATTCCCGTGGCGGCAAAGGTTTGGGCCCCTTCCGCAATGGGCGTTAAACCTTCTTATCGGTGATACGGCACATAGGCAGGCCCATGGCAGTTCGAATGGCGGAATTCCGAGGTTGAGAGAATGCTATAGGCTGGCCTGCGCATATTGTCGAGTCCTTCCCGCGGGAATGCGATACGCTAAGAGGCAGCAATTGAACCTAGGGAGTGCGTTGTTATGGCATTGTCAGCGGTGAAGGCACAGGAACGCCCAAGAACTGCCGATGGAATCCCGCAGGCGATCGAGGTGCGGGGCGCACGCGTGCACAATCTTGCGGACATCGATATTTCCATACCGCTGAACCGGCTGGTCGGCGTCGCCGGCGTTTCTGGCTCAGGCAAGTCCTCGTTGGCGCTCGGCGTGCTCTATGCCGAGGGCTCGCGCCGCTATCTCGACGCTTTGTCGACATATACGCGACGGCGCATGACCCAGGCGGAACGTGCGCAGGTCGACTCGGTGCGGTTCCTGCCGCCGGCGTTGGCGTTGCGGCAGCGGCCAAGCGCTGGGGGAGTGCGTTCGACCTTCGGCACATCGACCGAGCTGCTCAACGTGCTGCGGCTCATGTTCTCGCGGCTCGCGGCACATCGTTGCCCCAACGGGCATTACCAGCAGCCTTCGATGGCGGTTGCCGCAGAGATGCCCATGCGTTGCGGGGTCTGCGGTGCGCCGATCGACCCTCCCGGGGCGGAGGCCCTGGCGTTCAATTCGGCCGGGGCCTGCCCGCGTTGCCATGGCACCGGGATCGTGCGCGAAGTGGATGATGGCACTTTGGTCCCCGATGATTCGCTGACCATAGACGAGGGCGCGGTCGTGCCATGGCGCACGTTCGGATTCAATGTGCAACCTGATATCGTGCGTGAACTCGGCGTGCGCACCGACGTGCCGTGGCGCGAGCTGAGCGAACATGAGAAGGACATCGTCTTCAACGGCCCCGAGGAGAAGAAGCACATCACGCTGACTTCCGTCAAAGGCGTGCACAAGCTCAATTTCACCTTCCGCAACGCGCGACTGACCGTCACCAAGGAGCTTGAGCGGGCTGGCGACGAGCGACGGCTGTCCAAGGTGGAGAAATTCCTAGTCGAACGCATATGCCCGGATTGCCGCGGTACACGGCTGGGAGAGGCGGCCCGGGCGCCGCGTATCAACGGCGATAACCTGGCCGAAGTGACGTCATGGTCGCTGCGCGACATTCTCGTCTGGTCGAAGACGATCACGCCGACTTTGCCGGTCGAGATGCAGCCGATGGCGCATGATCTCATCGAAACGCTGCAAGGCATGGGCGCACGGCTTATGGAGCTCGGGCTTGGCTATCTGACGCTCGACCGCTCCAGCGCCTCGCTGTCCACCGGTGAACGGCAGCGCGCACAGCTCGCCCGCGCAGTGCGCAACGAGACGACCGGCGTGCTCTATGTGCTCGACGAGCCGTCGACCGGATTGCATCCGGCCAATATCGAAGGGCTGATCGGCGTCATGCGCGATCTGCTCGCCGCCGGCAACTCGGTGGTGTTCGTCGACCATGATGTGCGTGTGCTGCGAGCCGCGGACTATTTCATCGAGATGGGTCCGGGCGCGGGAGGCCGCGGCGGCCGGGTGCTGGCGCAAGGCGCGCCGCAGGAGATCGAGCGCAATCCTGATTCGCGCATTGCCGGATTCCTCTCCGGGCAGGAACCGGTGCTGGTGCGGCACAGGTTGCCATGCTCGCAGTCCGCTGATCCCGTGCATTGGCTGCGTCTGTCCACCACGTCCATCCATACCGTGCATGCGCTCAACGTGGCCATACCGCGTGGTCGCATGACCGCGGTCACCGGTGTCTCCGGTTCTGGCAAGACGACGATGGTGCTCGAATCGCTGGTTCCCGCGCTGCAGGCGGCGGCCGGCGGCAGCGCGCTCCCGGCGCATGTCTCGGGGATCGAGGCCGGCGGCATCGATCGCGTCCGGCTGGTGGATTCGACGCCGATCGGCATCAACGTGCGTTCCACGCTCGCTACATACGCGGGTATCATGGATATGCTGCGCAAGGCCTTTGCCGGCACTGATGCCGCGAAAGCAGCAGGCCTCAAGGTTTCGGCCTTCTCCTACAACACTGGATCGCTGCGTTGCCCGCAGTGCGATGGCACCGGGCAGATCAGTCTGGATGTGCAGTTTCTGCCGGACGTGACGATCGCCTGCCCGGTGTGCGGCGGCAGCCGTTATCAAGCGCAGGCGAATGGGATTCGCATAGCCACGCCAACCAGGCCTGAGGGCATGAGTTTGCCGAAGGTGCTTGATCTGGAGGTAGATGAGGCGCTGGAAGCGTTCGCGAATTCGGAAAAGCCGCGTGACATCCATGCCATGCATGCCCGATCCGAACCGTCGATGATCTCGAACGCCATGCGCTCGCGGATGCACAGGGCGCTGCAGACGCTGTCCGACCTCGGCTTGGGCTACCTCAAACTGGGCGAAGATACGCCGTCGCTCTCCGGCGGCGAGGCGCAGAGGCTCAAGCTCTCCAATGAACTGGGCAAACGGCAGGAGACCACATTGTTCGTGCTCGACGAGCCGACCACCGGTCTGCACCCGCTCGACGTGCGCACGCTCATCCGCGTGCTGCAGCGGCTGATCGAAGGCGGAGCCACGGTGATATTCATCGAGCATGATCTCGATATGATCGCTAACGCCGACTACGTCATCGACATGGGTCCGGGTGGCGGCCAGGAGGGCGGCCGCGTCGTCGCCGTCGGCACGCCCGACGAGATCGCCCGTGATCGGCACAGCGTCACCGGTCGATATCTCGCTGAACATATGAACTGACGAGTGCGACTAGGCTGGCACGATGCTCCGCCGTCATCTAATATGGTCATGAGCATTGCAGAATTGACGATTTTCCGAGATTGAAATGGCAGTTGCCATTCGTCGAGCGTACATGCCGGCCGGCGTCGGCTGTCGCATGGACCCGTTGCATGGGAGTGTTACATATAAGGAGCGGCATATGTCCAAGGCGCTTGTTGTCGTCGACGTGCAGCCGACGTTCTGCGAAGGGGGTGAGCTGGGCGTGCAGGGCGGCAATGTCGTGGCCGAGCGCATCGCTGCGTTCGTGTCCGGGCATCGCGGCGACTATGCCTATATGGCCACGACGCAGGATTGGCATATCGAACCCGGCGCGCATTTTTCCGACCATCCGGATTTCGTTGACACGTGGCCTCCGCACGGCCGGGCGTCAACGCCGACTGCCCAGCTGCACCCTGCTATCGCCGCGCTGGGCATAGCGCATCATTTCAAGAAGGGGCAATACAGCGCCGCGTACTCCGGCTTCGAGGGCATCGAAGACAACACCGATGCCCTCCCGTCACGCAATGAGGTCAGGGCCCGGGAACAGGCGGGACACACTCTCGCCAATGCGCTGAAAGCCGCTGGAATCGATCAGGTCGATGTCGTGGGCATCGCCGAATCCCACTGCGTGAAGGCTACAGCCCTCGATGCGAAGCGGCTCGGCTACGAGGTGACAGTGTTCTTGGATCTCACCGTCCCGGTCAGCTCTGAATCAGGCGAAGCTGCGCGCGCCGAACTGCGTGCGGAGGGTGTACAACTGGGTGCATCAGCTCACTTGTCGAGCAGCTCCAGATAATTTCCATAGCCTTCGGACTGCATCTGGTCGCGCGGGACGAAGCGCAGCGAGGCCGAGTTCATGCAATACCGTAGCCCGCCGCGATCGCGCGGCCCGTCGTCGAAAACGTGGCCGAGGTGGATCTGCGAACCCGCAGTGCGCACTTCGATGCGCGGGCGGCCAGGGATCGTCGAATCGCGGTGATTGGTAAGCGCAGTGCCGTCGATCGGCTTCGAGAACGCCGGCCAGCC
The DNA here is from genome assembly GCF_022640935.1 of Bifidobacterium sp. Taxonomy (GTDB): domain Bacteria; phylum Actinomycetota; class Actinomycetes; order Actinomycetales; family Bifidobacteriaceae; genus Bifidobacterium. The sequence continues at coordinate 37,308 of NZ_JALCCV010000012.1, read as the reverse complement.
GCAGCCGGAATCGTACTTGTCGGTGGACAGGAACAGCGGTTCGCCGCTGACGATATCGACGTAGATCCCCGGCTCGAAGGTCTGGTCGTAGGCGTTGTCGAAAGGCCGCTCGGTCGCCGCCTCTTGGGTCACTGCGTATTCCTCGGGCGTGAGATCCCAGACGCGCTCGATGTAGCGCTGTCGGTTCGCGACATCGGCGATTTTCGCAAACGAAATATGGCAGTAGCCGCCAGGGTTCTTGTCGAGGTAGTCCTGATGGTATTCCTCGGCGTCATAGAAGCTGCGCAGTTCTTCGACTGTGACGGCGGGCGTGCGCGGGCCGCGCACGGCCAATTGCTGCAGAGCAGTGTCAAATACCGCCTTCTGCTCCGGCGAGGTGAAGAACATGCCCGAGCGGTACTGCCGTCCGGTATCATTGCCCTGCCGGTTCACGGAGTACGGGTCGATCACATCGAGGAACAGCAGCGCGAGCGTGCGCAACGTCACCTGCGAAGGATCGTAGGTCACATGCACGCTTTCGGCGGCATCGGTCGCGCCTGAGCAGACCTGTTCGTAGGAAGGATCGAGAACCGTGGATTGCGCGTAGCCGACTTGGGTGGCGCGCACCCCGTCAACGCCCTGGAAATAGCGCTCAAGCCCCCAGAAGCAGCCGCCAGCGAAATAGGCGTCGGACGAAGGGGCAGAAATGTCGTCAGCTGCGAGGGCAGTGATGGTTTCACTGGAGTCATTTGTCATAACGCAAGTATCCCACCGTGGACCCGTGTCGCCTATAGCCGTTCGCTACCGGGGGAGGAGGGGTGTGAGCATGTGCTGCTGTTCTCGCTGGGCAAAGGAATGTCAAAGGTGCGGGGTGCTGTCATAATAAAAAGGTTGAGACGGACGCGAAACCGCCGCGGGAGGACGTATGAGATTCACAACGACAACGAGCATCGATCCGGGTCATCGCGCTGATGGCGACCTGTATGTGATGTTTCACGGGTATGGCAACGACGAATCCGAGATGATCCGCATCTTGGGAGCCATCGACCCGGACGCCGATTACAAGTCGTTCCGCGGCCCGATTCATCGCCAATATTTGGGCGGCAACGCTTGGTACGACGACACTTGCGCCGACTCCCTCATTCAGGAGCGGTGCTCTGCGCTCGGCGATGATATCGTCGACATGCTCGATTCGACGCTGTTGCACAGCAAGCGCATCATCCCGGTAGGTTTTTCGCAGGGCGGCTATCTGGCGTACCGGCTGCTGGCCGAGCATCCGGACATATTCGACACCGCTGTCCTCATGTCTCCGGCGTTCCACGACACAGCTGTCTCCGAAGAAGGCAATGAGTCTCCAATCGAGGATTCATTGGTGGCTGAAGTGGTCACCGATACCAAGCCGCGCGTGTTCTTGGGCTATGGGGAGCTCGACGCGCGCATCCCGGCCGCGCAGCAACAGGGGATCGCGGGGTCGCTGGCGCGCTTCGCGGATCTGGACGCGCATACGTATCCTGGCATGCGCCACGAAGTGTGCCCGCAGGAGCTTGACGACATCAAGCGTTTCCTGGGGTTGTGAGCCGCACTTGGATTGGCATGCTTCGGTCTATGGCTCGCGTACCGGCCGCGAAGGCGGATACGGCGACTATAGCGGGTTCGGTGGGTATGGCGACGACGGGGAATCCGGCTTCGGCGATGACGAAGGCGGCGTCACCTTCGGCGCGCAGGAGGTCATATCCGATCGCAGGCTCAAACAGCTCGGCGGGCCGGCGTATTACCGCGCCTATGACGTCATCTCCAGCGGTCGCATGCACGATATGTGCGTCGCAGACGACGAGGAGACGCCTAATGCCCTGCTGCTCTCGGCATACGCGGACAGCGCCGACGGCTACGCAGACGATTACGAGGTCACTGCCGTAGTCGACGAACAGGCGGACGATATCGTCGAATCGCATTGCACCTGCCCGGCGTTCGGACGTTACGGGGCGCGCTGCAAGCATGTGATCGCGCTGGTCATGGCGTATAACGAGAACCCGCGGGACTTCGATCTGCAGGGCGGGCCGCTGCGGCGCTCGCTGACGCAGACCACTACGCGCCTGCTGAAGACCTTCATGGGCAATCAGGACCGCGAGCTGAAAGAGCAGGCGAAAGGCCGGCATCTCGAGCTTCTGAAAACGGTGAATGGCGAGGCCTCGTCATCGTCGTCCAAGACTTCCAAGGCCCGGGCGTCCGCGGACACGCTGAACGCGATGCAACGCATGCCCATCGGCAGCGTCGTGCTGCGCCCAGGCATCGGCCGGTCCGCCGACGGCTGGTATCTGAGGCTCCGCGTCTCCGTGCCGAGCCGCTCGCTGTCGTACATCGTCAAAGACATCAGCGCGCTGCTGCATGCGGTGCACTATCGCGAGTCCATCGTCTACGGCAAGAAACTCGCTTTTCTGCACACCTTGGATTCCTTCGACGATCGTTCGCGCGAAGTCATTGCGATTCTCGACAAGGCGTTGGATATCCGGCGTGGCATCTTGCCGTATTATTACGATCCGCGGCTGCGCAATCCCAGCGGTCAGATGTCGCTTTCCGACAATGAGATCGCCGATGTGCTCGACCGCTATGTCGATTCCGGCGATACGGTGGAGTATCTCTCGCCCGGATTGTGGTCGGGAACCAACACGGCGCTGGTACAGGTGCGCGACGGCGATCCTGATTTGGGCCTGAGCATCGAGCGTGCCGGGGCTTCGCCGGATGCTGCGCCGGCGCAGGGCCGAGCGGCCTCGGCTGACGCTGTCGGCTCGGACATGGCTTCGCCAGATTCGGCTCAGGCGGCCGGTTTCATGATCCGCCACAGCCGCTATGCGGAGGATTTCATCGAGGGCAGCCGTTCGAAATATGCAATCGTGCGTGCTGCCGGCATCGTGCATAACGGTGAGGGGGACACGCAGATCCGCCGCTGCTCGGAGGCGTTCTACGACAACCGCGCGGTAGCACAGGCCTTGTGCGGCAACGGCGAAGAGGGAGATCTCTTTCTCGCGCAGGATGATGTGGACGCATTCTCGCGCACGGTGCTGCCGTTCCTCAACCCGGAGGAGAGCGACCAGGCCGAAGGGGATGCGGCAGATACAGCAGAAGAGAGCACCGGCGCGGAACCGGTCGGGCATGCACCGGCGGATCCGGCCGGCGGAAGCGGCCCGGGCCATGCAGCCGGGCGAAACAACGGGCGGACCGGCAGCGGCGTGCGCGTGCGCATGCCTGCCGAACTCCTGCGGCGCAGGCCCGAACCGTGCGTTATCGAAATTTATCTCGACCGCGACCGTTCCGTCGGCGGGGTCACCTGCGACCTGCAAGCTCGGTACGGCGACAGGCGTTTCCATGTGTTCGACGGCATTCCGATGGACGGCGTCACCAAGGGCGTGAACCGGGACCGACAAGTTGAACGGCTTGCCGTGGAAGCGGTGCGCCATTATTTCCCCATGCCGCAAGGCGATATCGCGTTCCTGCCGGAGCATGACGACGGGGCGATCTACAAACTCATCAGCGAGGGTATTCCGGTGTTGCGTTCGCTCGGCACGGTGTTCTCCACGCCGGATTTCGATGGGCTGACGTCGGCTCCGCGGCCGAATATCAGGGTCGGGCTGTCGTTACGCTCCGGATTGGTCGAAATTTCGCCGATCGCCGATGAGATCGACCCTGAAGACGTGCCCGGGCTGCTCAACAGCTACCGTAAACGTCGCCGCTTCCACCGTTTGCGCAACGGCGCTTTCATCGACATGCGGGACGTGGACGCCGGCGCCGTTGACGAGCTGGCGTCCGATTTGGGATTGCCCGCCACGGCTTTCGACAAGGGCCCGGTGACCGTGCCCGCATTCGAAGCCTACTATCTCGATCATCAGGTGGACAACGCCGACAAATCGGACGGGTTCAAAGATTATCTCGACGGCCTGCGCGTGATCGACCCCGGGACCTACCGGGTGCCGGATTCGCTGCGCACGGTGCTCAGGCCGTATCAGATCGAAGGGTTCCGTTGGCTCAATGCGGTGTGCGACAAAGGGTTCGGCGGCATTCTGGCTGATGAGATGGGCCTGGGCAAGACCGTGCAGCTGCTGTCGTTGCTGGTGTCCCGGCGCGCGAAAAGCCGCGAGATCGGCCCGAGCCTTATCGTGTGCCCGGCATCGCTGGTTTACAACTGGGCTGCGGAATGCGAGCGGTTCGCGCCCGAACTGGGCGTGATGATCGTTGCCGGCAACAAGGCTTCGCGGCGTGCGATGTTGGATGAGGCAAAGGTGCAGTATGCCCGCGCGGGTCAAGGCAATGATGCTGCTGGCGCAGATGATGCATCCGGTTTTGCCGGCGGCGGCTGGCAAGGCGCGCGAACTGCGCCGCAAACCGCGCGAACCGATGACGGGCATCGCATTCCCGACGTGCTGATCACCTCATATGATCTGCTGCGCCGCGACGTAGACGACTACCAAGGCCTCGAATGCTTCTGCATGGTGTTGGATGAGGCGCAGTACATCAAGAATCATGCGACCAAGGCTTCCAAGGCCGTGCGATCAGTCGCCGCTCGTCACCGCTTCGCGCTCACCGGCACGCCAATCGAGAACAGGCTTTCAGAGCTGTGGAGCATCTTCGATTTTCTGATGCCTGGCATCCTGGGTTCGTATGCGCATTTCCGCGAGCGCTTCGAAATGCCCATCCTGAGCGGCGACGAGGATGTGCAGCGCAAGCTGCAGGCTTTCGTCGGGCCCTTCATTCTGCGGCGGCTCAAGTCGACGGTGCTCAAGGACCTGCCCGACAAGATCGAGAACATCATTGCCGTGCCGCTGGAAGGCGAGCAGCGGCGGCTCTATGCTGCGCTCGAACAACGGCTGCGCGCGACGCTGCTCAAGCAACGCGACATCGAATTCGCCACTGGCAAAATCCAGATCTTGGCCCAGCTCACCCGCTTGCGGCAGGCCTGCTGCGATCCGCGGCTGCTGTATGCGAACGTGGGGCGCAATGTCGTGGAAACGGATGCCAAAGCGTGGGGCATGCCGGCCCGCACGCTCGAGGAATCGCAGGAGACGGCTGCGAAGCGCGACCTGGGGCTGTTGGGTGCGGCTGGATCGTCGGCGGCAGGGTCGGCGCCAGGTGGCAGGAAATCACGCAAGGCGGCTTCGGCGAAGCTCGACGCCATTGCCGAGCTGGTGTCGAGCTGCCAGGACGCGGGTCGCAAAATGCTCATTTTCTCACAGTTCACGAGTTATCTGGATCTGATCGCCGAACGCCTGCGTGCAGGCGGCGTGGATTACGACGTCATTACCGGTGCCACGCCGAAGAAACGCCGCGTCGAGCTGGTCGATCAGTTCAACCGCGACGACACGCCGGTGTTTCTCATCTCGCTCAAAGCCGGCAACACAGGCCTCAATTTGACCGGCGCTTGCGTCGTCGTGCACGCCGACCCGTGGTGGAATGCGGCCGCGCAGGATCAGGCCACCGACCGCGCCCACCGCATCGGCCAAACGCAGGACGTCAACGTCTACCAGATCGTAGCCAAAGACACCATCGAGGAGCGCATCCTGAGTCTGCAGCACGCCAAAAGCGACTTGGCCTCGCGCTTCGTCGACGCCGCCTCCTCGACCGGAACCGCCGTCTCCCGCCTCACCAAGGACGATCTCCTCGCCTTGCTTGACTAGATGCGATATTTTGCTGTCTGTCCCCGAGCTGCCCGACAATACTGGGTATGAGCAACGTTCTTGTCATCACCAGCAATCCGGAATCCACTTCGCTCACCGATGCGGTGGGAGAGGCATTTGCGTCGGGCGCACGCGAGGCCGGAGCCCAGGCGGAGGTACTTGATCTGCACAAGATCGGATTCGATCCGGTCTATGGCGCTGCGGACCGTGAACACTATCTTGGCAGGGTGCCGGTGCCCGACGACGTCGTGCCGATTCAGAACAGGCTTGCCGGCTCCGATGTCATCGCGCTCGTTTTCCCCGTGTACTGGTATACGATGCCGGCGATGATGAAGGGCTTTTTCGATAGGGTCATCTGCCGCGGTTTCGCCTACGACGCGGCCACTGGCAAACCGCTTGCGCTCGCCGGCAAAACAGTGCGTGTGATCGCGCTCACCGGCGGGTCGCGGCAGTGGTACGAGTCGGACGGCATTGATGCCGCGCTGCGCAATCAGATCTGCGTGCAGACTTTCAAGAAATATTGCGGCGTCGAAGACGTGGATCTTGTTTATGTCGACAATCTGACCATGGGCGACCACGACCATGACAAACGTGCCGCTGCCGGTCTGCAGCTCGGGCGCATCAAAGAACTTGGCGCGTCGCTGGTCTGAACCGAAGATACCGATCGGCGTATCGGGCGGTTGCCCATGGATCCGGCTTGAATATGGGGTTTGATTCCTGCTGCTGTTCCGAGGCGGCTTCAGCGGGCATGCGAGATGCTGACGGGTCTACGCGTGATTCGGCAATGGCATCCATGAAGCTGAGCATTCCCCGCATATCGTAGGGATAGGGGGTCGCGCACCAGACCGGGTTGATTTCGAGGACGATGGGAGAATCTTCCTCGGCGCGCAAGGCGATGATCATGCTGGCGTCGCGCGTTCCGGTTGCCGCTGCTGCCTGTTCTGCGGCGTGCGCGGCAACTGCGCGATACCGCTCATGGAAATGCGCGGGAGCCGCTGAAAAAAGGCTGTTCACGGGCAAGTCGAAAACTGTGACGATGGTGCGGCTGTCTGGTGGGGTGTGCAGGCAATACGGACTCGCAGCGGCGGCAACCCCATGATGCACGAACACGTTCCATTCCTCGTTGATGCCGGGAATGTGCTCGCTCAGCATGATGCTCGAGCCTTCCGGCGCGGTGCCGACGGCGATTTGCAGCGCTGAAAGACTGCGCCGCGCCGCATTGAACCCGTCGACTCGACAACGAGATAATTGCGCCCATGGCTGCTCTCCGAGGATGTGCGGGAACGCAACCCATGACCTGATTTGCGCCACGGAAACGGTCAGAACGCCGCGACCGGCCAAGGCTTCGGGCAATCGGTCAGGCCAGCGCGGGGATGGCGCCCGAAATGCCAGCGGAGCCTTGCCTTGCCATTCTCGCCAAGCGTTCAGTGACACCAAGGTCTCTGGTGCGATCCATACGGCATCATTGCCGGCGATGCCTTGCGCCGGCTCCAGCGCGGAATGTCTTATGATATTCCAGCGCGGAATGTGTTCCGGCGCGCAATCAGGCGAAGAAAGCATGGGCGAGGACGCTGAAGACAAAGGTCCATCGGCAGGCGAGACAGCGGATGACGATGCGCCGGATGAGATCGTTGCCGTTCGCTGCATGGCAGAGAACGGCTCAGCGAAGGCATCGGCAATCCATCCGAGCGGGCTGATCACATGCAGCGCCGCACGGGCCGAGACCGTTGCCGCACACGCTGTATCCATGCGTCTCGCCCTTCCGCTCGCGCCGCTCCCCGGCATAGGGGCAATGCCTTCCAACAATGTGTTTCGCGCCTTGTTCCGGCAGCACCTGATCCCCTAAGTTTATGTGACGCCAAATTATTCCCGCTTTTCTGACAGGGCAATCGTCACGGGTATTGTGCGCCATCCCTTATGATAGTGCTCGTTCAGGCCCATTCGGTTTGACCAGACACACCCCTCTACATGAAAAGAGACCAACCATGACCACCATAGCCGTCCTCGTCGGTTCGCTGCGCAGCGACTCCTTCAATCTGCGACTCGCCAAAAGCGTCGAGCGCATGCTGCCGGAAGGCGTCGAATTCGTCTACGCGAATCTCAAGCTGCCGCTGTTCAACCAGGACCTCGAGGCCGACTTCCCCGGTGATGCCACCGCGCTCAAACAGCTGGTCGAAGGCGCCGATGGCGTGTTGTTCGTCACGCCCGAATACAATCGCAGCTTCCCCGGCGTGCTGAAGAACGCCATCGATTGGGGTTCGCGCCCGTGGGGGCAGAATTCCTTCGCGGGCAAACCGGCGGCGATCATCGGTGCATCGGGCGGCGCGCTTGGCGCAACGCAGGCGCAAGCCGCTTTGCGCAATGTGCTGCTGTTCCTCGACATGAAGATCATGGGCCAACCCGAAGTCTACTTCAATGCGCTCACTGGTTTCGACGAGAAGGGTAATCTCGTCCCAGCTGCAGAAGGCTTCATCAAAACGTTTACTGACGCTTTTGTCAGTCATGTCCAAGGCGCTGCTGCCGCTGGAAAGTAGGCTGTTCTCGAATCGGCCGGTTCGGGCCGCTGACCCGGTCGCTGCCGGCGATCGGGCTCCCTGGCGCAATTCTGCATCGTTGCCCGCGTTTGTGGGCAACGATGCACCCCCATGTCTTCATATGGCGAGGCAGTGATGATGCCGTCCGTGAAGGTGCGTTGCCAGCGTGACGGCGTCGTGCGACGGCTAGTCATTCCCGGGAGCGCATCAGTGCCCATGCGCTGTGATGTGCGCGGGGAACCTGACATTGCTTGGCCGCGTTCCGCCGCTCTTCCTGGCAGAGCTGCTCGTTGCGAAGGAATGGAAGCAGGCAGATTGAGGCGAAGGCCGCGCAGGGAAGTGACGATGCGCGGCCTTTACCATATTCGTTGTGGAATTGCATTTCTGCAAAATTTTGCAAAGATACAGTGTGTTTGCAAATATGCTGAATCTACCGTCGGCTCACGGTAGCCGACTCATGTCAATTGCAGCCGTACCACGTGCGCGCCGAGGCGCAGTCGATGGCTCAAGATTTGCCGACTTATCCGCGCTGCCCGGACAGGAGGGTCACTCGCGCGCCTTGCAGCGGCCGGTGGACTCGCGAACGACGAGTTCCGGCTCGAAGTATAAGGTGTCGCGCCGCTTCGCCAGTTTCGGGCTCTCCATCATTGCCAAGATGCCGTTGACCACTGATCTGCTGATTTTGCCTACGGGCTGGCGCACGGTGGTCAGCGAGGGGGAGATCGTGCTCATTTCTGGCGAGTCGTCATATCCGGTGATCGAAATGTCGTTGGGAACCGAGAGCCCCATGAATTTTGCCGCGCGGATGGCACCGAGGGCCAGCTGATCGCTGGCGCAGGCGATGGCGGTAACCCCCTGCTCCAGGAGATTGCGGGCGGCCATGCGACCCGACTCCATGCCGTAGGTGGTCCACGCGTTCAGGCTTTCGTCCCGGGCGAGCTGGCGATCGGCGAAGAACTGTTGCGCGGCTTGGTATTTGAGGATGCTGGGGTAATGGTCCCGGTCTCCCATCAGCAGGCCGATCTGGGTATGGCCGAGGTCGACGAGGTGGCGCAGCGCCATGGTAATGGCGCCGGCGTCATCGGTGCCGGCGTAGAGTCCATCCATATCTCTCGGGGCACCATTGAGGAACGCGCAGGGTATGCCGCGTTCCGAGAGGGACCGGTATATAGACAGATTCGTGTTGCGGGTGTCGTAGACGCCGGCGAGGAATATCGCCGCTCCTATCGGCTGGTTTTGCAGCATAGTGAGGAATCGTGATTCCGATGCGCCTGACGGTGTATACGTGCACACGACGGCGAGCAGCCCGTGCTGGGCGAGCAGCGTGACGAATTCGGTGATGAATTCAGGGAATATGGGGTTGGAGAGGTCTGGGGTGATCAGCGCCACAAGTCTGGTCTCATTGCGCTGAAGCTGTTCCTTCGCCATGCCCATGGATGACAAGGCGTCGAGGACCTTGTTCCTGGTGTCCTGCGACACGCCAGGTTTGCCGTTGATGACGCGAGAGATGGTCGCCTGACTCACCTCTGCCTTTTGGGCGATATCCGCAAGTTTTGTAGCCATAGTCGGTACATTCCATCCAGTTCAAACAGCCTGTAAGCGCATCTATATCGTTGACCAGCCTAAGCATTAACCGCGACGTCGTATGAAATACCATGAAAATTTGCGAAATAAAATCATGTACGCTACAGTGGTGCTCGCCGATACAAGAGACTCGGCTCCTGGCAACTAAGACGTTGCAAGGAAGATCAAAGAGGAGATTTCACATGACGAAGAAAAGTGTGGCATGGAAGGTTGGTGCTTTGGCGTGCGCCCTGCCACTGGCATTGGCTGGCTGCGGCAGCGGCTCATCCGATGGCATGGAAAACGGCAAGCCCGTGCTTACGGTTCAGGTCGTTCATGATTCGCGCATGCAGAGCATGGCGAAACAGGCGTGGACCAAGGATCTGGAAAAGGCGTGCGGTTGCACGATCAAGTGGCAGGAAGTCGCTGATTCCTCTTGGGATCAGCAGAAAAAGGCCTCGCTGACCGCCGGCGAAGTGGCCGATGTTACGCTCAGCGGTTTTGGCACAAGTGATATGAGCCAGTACAGCAGCCTGTTCCTTGACCTGAAGCCCGAGCTGAAAAACATGCCGAATCTGTCGAAGGCGTTCAAGGCCGAGCCTTACGCGCAGGCGATCTCCTCGACAACGGACGGCAAGGTTATGGGGACTCCTGAAATCCAGCCGCAGCTTGCTTCTCGCACCAGCAACCACATGTTCATCAACAAGACGTGGCTCGACAAGCTCGGACTCAAGGTGCCTACGACCTGGGATGAGCTTGAAACCGTGCTTAAGGCCTTCAAGACCCAGGATCCTAACGGCAATGGCAAGGCGGATGAAGTCCCGCTTGATTTCAATGCACCCGATACCAGCGGTTTTGGCCTGTTCCAGCCCAACGTCCTGCTCTCCAGCATGGGCATCGTCGTACCGTTCGGGCCTCTTGGCATTTATGTGAAGGATGGAAAGGTCGCCAATTACCTTACTGATTCTCGCTATAAGAGCCTTGTCGAATACCTGCATAAGCTGTGGGCTGACGGAGTGATTTCCTCCCAGGCGTTCACCCACGATTGGTCCCAGTACACCGCCGGGCTCAAGGGCAGCAATGGCACGGCCACGGTCGGCATGACATGGCTGTATGCGCCGACCGGCACATTCGGCAAGCCCATCGCCGACCAGTACATCACGATTCCGGCCCTGAAGCAGACTGCGGATCAAAAGGAGGCTCCGGTGTGGGGCTACAACGGCGACGACGCCTCGTATTCGCCGTATCGCGCGGTGATCTCGGCTAATGTGAAGAACAAGGAAGCAGCCATCAAGCTCGTCGACGCGTTCTACAGCCCGGATATCTCCGTGCAGGCGCACTTCGGCTCCTTCGGCACGGCAGTGAAGAAGATCGCCGTCAACCACTACGAGATCCTTCAGGCTCCCAAGGGACATGAAGACGATTGGCAGTTCTACCAGTCGCTCGCCGACCGCGCGCCAGGCTGGATCAGCAACGACATGAAGCTTGACTACCCCGAGGAAACCCAGGCGGAGAGCGACGAATGGAAGAAGTCCGACGCCGTCTATGACGAGGACTACAAGAACGTCGACTTCAACAAGGACATCTTCTACTCGAACATGCCTATGACGACCGACCAGACGAACACGGTCAACGCGAACAACACCGGCATCACGCAGTATGCCATGAGCAAGTTCGCCACTTGGGTCACCAAGGGTGGTGTCGACAAGGACTGGGACACCTATGTGTCTTACCTGAAGAAGAACAAGATCGATGAGAACGTCGCAACGTATCAGCAGGTCTACGACTCCTTCCAGAAGAACATGGACAAGATCGGCGTCAATCTGAACAGCGAGCAGTGACTCAGGCTACAGCGACGTCGGAGCGATGAATTGGGGGAGCGGCCAGAAACGACGGCCGCTCCCACAATGATGTGCAATCAAGGACTGCCCTACGCATTCGCATCATGCGAGGCAGAGAAGAAGTAAGAAAAACATGACTACCAGGCAACGCCAGACAGTGCCCGATACCATCCACACCAATGGAGCCGATCCGAACCCGTGGTGGGCCAATGCGGTCGTCTACCAGATTTACCCCCGCTCATTCCAAGACAGCAACGGCGACGGATTCGGCGATCTCAAGGGCATCACCTCGCGCCTTGAGTATTTGTCCGACCTCGGCATCGATGCAATATGGCTCAGTCCCGTCTACCGTTCTCCTCAGGACGACAATGGCTACGACATCTCCGACTACCGCGACATCGACCCCTTATTCGGCACGCTCTCGGACATGGATGCGCTGCTGGACAGGGCCCATGCGCTCGGCATCAAGATCGTCATGGATCTGGTAGTCAATCACACTTCCGACGAGCATGCGTGGTTCCAAGCCTCCCGAGACGGCAAATCTCCCTATGCAGACTGGTATTGGTGGCGTCCTGCCCGCGAAGGCTGCGAGCCGGGAACGCCCGGCGCCGAGCCCAATCGCTGGGGCGGATCCTTCGGTGGCTCCGCTTGGCAGTATGACCCTGTGCGCGGCGAGTATTATCTTCATACTTTCTCGAAGAAACAGCCCGATCTCAACTGGGAGAACCCTGATGTTCGCCATGCCGTCTACGACATGATGAACTGGTGGATGGATCGTGGCGTCGATGGATTCCGCATGGATGTCATCACCTTGATATCCAAATGCATCGACGGCAAAGGACGTCTGCCAGGGGAGTCCGGCAGCGACATCGAGGACGAGCCGGTCGGGGAGGAAGGGTATTCCAGCCCCTGGCCTTTCAGCATGGACGGCCCGCGGCTTGACGAGTTCCTCCAAGAGATGCGCCGCGAAGTGTTCTCTTCCAGGCACGGCTATCTCACGGTCGGCGAAGGACAAGGCATTTCCCCGAGGCGCAACGAGGCCGTCACCGATCCGGCGAATAAAGAGCTCGACATGCTTTTCCTGTTCGACCACGTGGGAGTCGATCAGCGCGGCGCAAAGTGGAATATGGTGCCGCTGCATCTGCCGGATCTCAAACAAGCCATGGCCGAGCAGCAGGATGCCGTCAGGTCGAAGGGCTGGGCGAGCCTGTACTTCAATAACCACGACCAGCCTCGCTCGCTGTCCCGCTGGGGCGATACTTCGTCGCCGGAGCTGCGCGTCAAATCAGCCAAGGCCCTAGGCCTGCTGCTGCATATGCACAAAGGCACCCCGTATATCTACCAGGGCGAGGAAATAGGCATGACCAACGCCGGCTTCACCCGGCTGGAGCAATACCGGGATCTCGAGTCGATCAACGCCTACCATCAGCGGGTCGATGAAGCCCATATTCAGGATCCTGAATCGATGCTGGACTCGCTCGCGAAGGTAAGCCGCGACAATTCTCGCACGCCGATGCAGTGGGATGACAGCCGTTTCGCCGGCTTCACCGATTCTGGCGCGCAAACGGAACCCTGGTTGGCGGTCAACTCCAATAAGGCCCAGATCAACGTCGCCGCCGAGTCCGCAGACCCTGGCTCGGTGCTTTCGTTCTACCGCAGGCTCATTGCCCTTCGTCACTCCGACAACGTCATCGCCGCCGGTGTGTTCCAATTGGTGGATCGCGATGACGAGTGCGTTTACGCCTTCACCCGGTCGCTCGCTAACCGTCGGGTGCTGGCCGTCGTCAACGTCAGCTCGAAGACAGTGCCGTTGCCCGTCGAAACCAGTTTGCTGCTGGCCAACGGCATCGATGCTTCGAGAGTGCTCATCGCCAACGAGGACAGCGATGCCCTTGCCACGTATGTCGCCGAGGGAAAGCTTTCCCCTTGGACCGCATTCGTCTATCAGATCTAGAATGGAGAGGAATCTCATGGATGCAACTAAAAGCGGCTCGCGAGTCGCGGTGAAGGACAATATAGAAGGGCGCAGGCATGCCTCGTTCTTCGCGAGGATCGTCGGGCATTTCCGTCTGTACTGGCAGTTATGGGTGTTCGTGCTGCCGTCGATTCTTTTCGTCGTGGTATTCTCTTACATCCCCATGTATGGCATTCAGTTGGCCTTCAAGGACTTCGATTTCACCAAAGGGCTGACTGGCGGGCGCTTCGTCGGCTGGAAGTATTTCGAAAAGTTCTTCAATGATCCGCTCTTCGTCGAGATCATCACGAACACCTTCCGCATCAGCATGTGGACTTTGGTGATGGGCTTCATTGCACCGATCATCCTCGCCCTGCTCATCAATCAGATCGGCAGTTCGAAGATCAAAGGCTTCGTGCAGACGATTACGTACATGCCGCATTTCATCTCCACTGTGGTGATGGTCTCCATATTGCAGATCTTCCTTTCGCCAGGAACCGGTCTTCTGGGCCGTTTCTTTGGTAACACGAGTCTCATGGGCGATCCAAACGCCTTCGCGCCGATCTACTGGATCTCCGAGGTCTGGCAGCATGCCGGCTGGAACTGCATCATCTATCTCGCAGCCTTGTCTTCCGTCGACTTGGCGCTGTATGAGGCGGCTCGAATCGATGGCGCCGGAAGGCTTCAACTGATTCGCTACGTTGACATTCCGACCATTATGCCCACCATCGGCGTGCTGCTGATCCTCAACATGGGCTCTGTGCTGGGCGTCGGATTCGAGAAGGTTTGGCTGATGCAGAACACGCTTAATGTCACGGCGTCCGAAGTGATATCGACATACACATACCGCATAGGCATACTCGATAATCAGTTCTCGTATTCGACGGCTATCGGCCTGTTCAATTCTGTCGTGAACTTCTTCTTCTTGGTGATGGCAAATGCGATCGCCAAGCGGACCAGCAACACGAGCATCTTCTAAGAAAGCGGCGAATACCATGGCAAGTTCTCTTCATACTTCGGTTGCACAAGCCCCTCTGGCGCCAATCGCGGTTGGGCCTGCGGCGAAAGAGCCGCACTCGGCGGTACCGTTCAACAAACACACGGCGCAGAAAAAAACGGTTTCCGATTGGGTCGTCGACACGATCATCGCCGTGATCATCGCCGTGATCGTGGTGGCGGTCGTCTACCCGCTCTGGTTCATCGTCATCGCATCCTTCTCGGACCCCACCGCTGTGGCGCAAGGGCAAGTCTCCATCCTCCCCAAGGGGCTCAGCGTGCAGGGGTATGCCAAGATCCTCACGGACAGCCGCATCTGGATCGGGTACCGCAACACCATCCTGTACACCGTCGTTGGCACTGCGGTGAACCTCATAGTCACGATTCCGGCTGCCTTCGCGCTTTCGCGCAGGGAATTCAGGCCCAGACGCATCATCATGTTTCTGTTTGCATTCACCATGTTCTTTAGCGGTGGCCTGATCCCCAGCTACCTGCTCATGAAGCAGCTCGGCCTGCTCAACAGCATGTGGGTCTTCATCCTGCCGGGGGCGTTCGGCGTGTACAACATGATCATCGCCCGTTCGTTCTTTGAAAGCTCGATACCTGAGGAACTCCGAGACTCGGCCCGAGTCGACGGCGTATCCTATTTCGGGTTTTTCTTCAAGATCGTGCTGCCGCTTTCGAGCGCTGTTCTTGCAGTCATCGGGCTGTATTGCTTCGTCGGGCACTGGAATGATTTCTTCACCGGGCTGATCTACATCCGCAACCAGGATCAGCAGCCCTTGCAGAATGTGCTGCAGATGATTCTCATCGCCAACCAGGCGAATAACGGCGCCAACAATGCCAGCATGACCGCCTCTGAAGCGCAGAATTTCGCGGATCAGATAAAGTTCGGCATCATCATAGTGTCCACGGTGCCGTTGCTGGTCATCTATCCGTTCCTGCAGAAGTATTTCAACAAAGGCGTGATGATCGGCGCCGTCAAGGGCTGACCGTCGCTGCTCGAATGGCCGAAGGCCCTTGCGTCCCCAACATGGGGACGGCGGCATTCGGCCGTTTCGATTCCCGGTATATGCGCACTCCTGCGCACCTGATGCGATTCGCCTTTGGCGCTGCGCATTTTGCAGCTTCGCCGCCTAAGCTGCAAGTTCCCAATCATTCATTACAATCATAACCGACCATTACGAAGGTGCAATTATCCATGAGCGCTTCATACGCCGCTTCTAATCCCCGCAATGCGCTGCCGCACGGAGCCCATCCCCATGCGCGGCCGTCGTCGATCATCCAAGGCGAACACTGGCGTTTCACAGTGCTCACTGATTCCCTGATTCGCCTCGAGTGGTCGGATTGCGGTCGTTTCGAGGATCATTGCACTCAGACGGTCATCGACCGGGACTTCGAGGACGTCTCGAACATCCATATGCGACAGTTCGAGCAGGGCGGTCTGCTGGTCATCGACACCCCGGAAATACATCTGACTTACGACCGCAGGCCTTTCACCAAGGAAGGGCTGCGCATCACGCCCAAAGGCATGGACGGCTTCTGCAGCACCTGGCATTACGGCGATGACCAGCATGCCAACCTGGGCGGCACCGCGCGCACGCTCGATGGCGTCAATGGCTCCACTGATCTCGGCATCGGGCTCAACTCGCCTGACGGGTGGTCACTCATCGACGATTCATCCACGAATATCCTCGTGCCGCCCGATGACCCTGATCGGCCCGGCGCCATGTTCGGCCTCGACGGGGTCGGCATCGCCCCGCGGCCGAATCGGGGCATCGACCTCTACTTCTTCGGATATGGCCACCGTTACCGCCAGGCCGTCCAGGATTTCTACCGCCTGACCGGCGCGACCCCGCTGCTGCCCCGTTTCGCGCTCGGCAACTGGTGGAGCCGCTATTACCGATATTCGGCCGATGAATACCTGCAGCTTATGGATCGGTTCCATGCCGAAGGCGTGCCGTTCACCACCTCAGTCATCGACATGGACTGGCATGTCACCGACATCGACCGCAAGCTCGGCGGCGGCTGGACGGGCTACACATGGAATCATGATCTGTTTCCCGATCCCGCGGCGTTCCTGCGTCGCTTGCATGAGCGTGGCATGCGCGTCACCCTCAATATTCACCCCCGAGATGGCGTCCGTTCCTTCGAACAGGCCTATCCCAAGATGGCTCGGGCTTTGGGCATCGACCCGGAGAGCGAAGACCCGATCGAATTTGATCTGACCAGCCCGAAGTTCGTGGACGCGTATTTCGGCATGCACCACGATCTGGAGGACGAGGGCGTCGACTTCTGGTGGATCGACTGGCAGCAGGGCGGCGTGACCAAGCAGGCGGGGCTCGACCCGCTGTGGATGCTCAACCACCTGCATTACCTTGATTCGGCCCGCGAGGGACGCTGGCCGCTGACGTTTTCGCGCTACGCCGGCCCGGGATCGCACCGCTACCCGGTCGGCTTCTCCGGGGATACCGTCGTGAGCTGGGATTCCTTGCGGTTCCAGCCCTACTTCACCGCCACTGCTTCAAATATCGGCTACGGCTGGTGGAGCCATGACATCGGCGGCCATATGATGGGCTTCCGCGATGAGGAGCTTGAGGCGCGTTGGTACCAGCTGGGTGTGTTCAGCCCGATCAACCGGCTGCACTCGAGCAATTCCCCATTCAACGGCAAGGAGCCGTGGAACTTCCACGAGCCGGTCCGCTCGGCCATGGTCAAGGTGTTGCGCCTGCGCCAGGCGCTGGTGCCCTACCTGTACACGATGAACTGGCGCAACGCCACCGAAGGTCTTGAACTCGTCGAGCCCATGTACTGGCAATACCCGGACCGGGGTGAAGCCTACGGCGTACGCAACGAATACTATTTCGGCACCGAGCTGATCGCCGCGCCCATCACCGATCCCATTGATCCGTCCGTAATGCGGGCGAAGGCAAAAGTGTGGCTACCGCAGGGGCAGTGGTTCGATCTGTTCAGCGGCAGAGGCTACCGCGCTGTGGACGAGTCGGGCATGCAGTTCGATGCCTGGCGCACGATCGACACGTTGCCGGTGTTTGCCAAGGCCGGCGGAATCGTCCCCATGCAGCAGAACGACAGGAGCAACGACGTCGCCAACCCTGCCGCCTTGCGGCTGCTGGTGTTCCCCGGCGCCGACGGGGCATTCACCTTGCGCGAGGACGACGGACGCTATGGCGCCGATGCGGCCGGCATGCATGTTGCCGACACCGCGATTGCCTTCGACTGGGAACATGCGAGCCTGCATATAGCTGGCGTTGCCGGCGCAGCCGACGCCGTGCCGCGGCAGCGTTCCTGGACGATAACGCTGCGCGGTGTCGACGATGCGAAGGCAGCTGTCAACGGCGTCGGTTGCAAGAGCTCCTATGACGCTGAAACGATGAGTCTGACCATCGCGTTGCCGGCCATGCCTAGCAGCGACGATATCTTCATCACGTTCCCCGACGGTCTGACGATCGCGCGCAATCCGGTGGAGCATGACATCTTCGCGATTTGCAAGGACGCGCAAATCGCGTACCCGTTGAAAGAGGATGCATTCAATCTCATACGGGACAAAGGCGTGCGCGGGTTGCAGACTTTAGGTACATTGGATTACGAATCGTCGGACGATCATGGGCGGCGCCATGACCAGCTGCCGCAGAGCATGGTTTCCGCCTTTGAAGAGGTGCTTTTGCGTTCCTGACCCCTATGGCTGCGCCGATGCATATGTGCGACGACGCCAGGGGGGATTTCGTCGTGCTCGCGAGGCGTGCCGGCCGATCGCGGCCCGCCGGGATCATTCCCGGCGGGCCGGAGACATTCGTTTGGCCGCGGTCTGCGGCGCAGAGCTCATGCTCTGGTAGGGCTATGTCCACATGCTGGTCGGCCTTGGCGCGTAGTCCGGGCACGCTCTTAGTATCGCTCAACAAGGCCGGTCTCACGAGGACTGCTATTTGCCGGATCGTTTTTTGTACCTTACCAAGGGCGGAGACGTATCCTGCCGCGTACTTTTGGGTGCGTTTCGAGAGTTCTGAGAGAGGAAAAGGACTGTGTCCTCAGTAGCCGAAGAGGCGACGGACATGGCGGCGTTTTCAGCCGCAACCGTCAAGAAACAACAAAGCAAACCGTTGAACTCCCCTGCGGAGGTGATCGCCGCAAGCCTGGTAGGCACGACGGTCGAATTCTATGATTTTTACGTATATGCAACCGCAGCTGTGCTGGTGTTCCCGCACTTGTTCTTCCCGAGCGGCAATCTGGTCGCCAGCCAGCTCGCCTCGTTCGGTGTGTTCGGGGCCGCGATGATCGCCCGGCCCGTCGGCGCGATCTTCTATGGCCATATGGGCGATAAGCGCGGCCGCAAGGCGACCCTCGTCGCCTGCCTGATGACCATGGGCATTGCAACATTCCTGGTGGGGATTCTCCCCACCTTCGACCAGATCGGGCTGTGGGCCGCCCTGCTGCTCCTCATCCTGCGCCTGACGCAAGGTTTTGCGCTGGGTGGAGAATGGTCGGGAGCGGCGTTGGTCGCCACCGAGAATGCTCCGCAGAACAAGCGGGCGCTATACGGCACCTTCCCGCAATTGGGCGCTCCCATCGGCTTCATCATCGCCAACGGCCTCTTCCTCATCATCAATTTCACGTTGCCGCATCCCGACGGATCCACCATGCAGTCTGAGGCATTCCTCAGCTGGGGCTGGCGCATTCCGTTCCTGTTCAGCTCCGTAATGGTGATCGTCGGTCTGTATGTGCGTTCGAAGCTTGCTGAATCCGAAACATTCAAGCAGGCCGAGGCCAAAGGCGCCATCGTCAAGGTGCCGCTTTTCGACACGCTGCGCCACCATATGAGGGCTGTCGTGCTCGGCACGTTCGCCATGCTCGCCACGTACGTGCTCTTCTACCTCATGACCACGTTCAGCCTCTCGTACGGCACTCATCCTTCCGACACCAACCCTGCCGGCTTGGGCATCAACTACACCGATTTCGTGCTGATGCAGATCATCGGCGTGGTGTTCTTCGGCCTGTTCACGATCCTCTCCGGCCCGCTCGCTGATTCGATTGGGCGCCGCAAGCTGCTGCTCTGGATCACGGCCATCATTATCGTCTTCGCGCTGATGTTCCCCATCTTCCTGGATGCCAAGGCGAACACCTCGTTCAACGGCGCTCTGGTCGAGGCGTTCCTCGTCATCGGCTTCACGCTGATGGGCTTCACCTTCGGCCCGATGGGCGCGCTGCTGCCCGAGATGTTCCCCACCAATGTGCGCTACACTGGCTCTGCCATCGCATACAACGTCAGCTCGATCATCGGCGCCGCGCTCGCGCCGATCATCGCTACGGCGCTGTGGGCGGCCGCCGGCGGCAGCACCTGGCTTGTCGGCGTCTACCTCGCCATCGCCTCCGCGCTGACTTTCGTCTCGCTGATCATGACCAAGGAGACCAAAGACGTTGACTACAACGGCGACTTGAGCGGGGCGATCAAGTAGGCAGCGGCCTGCTTATTGCCAAAACCAGCTGTATCGCAGGGCGGCGGCTGCATCGGGCACGATCTCTGCGATCGAATCCTTGATGCGGCCGTCGCCTTGGTGTTTCTCGGGCTTATGCGCGGAAGGTGCCAGCCTCTCGGGGCGTCCAGCTGGCTTATGGGCGCCGTATTCTCCGCTGCGACTTCGAGCAATGGCATCCAAAGCCGCGGCCTCGCTGCGCGCAGGGGTGAATATGAATGATTGGGTCTTGACGTTGCGCACGTGAGAGGTGTACCTGTTGATGGTGATCATATGACGAACTGACGCGCTTTGGCATCATATTGGGGCGCGGTCGGAATCGTTCGCATCGCGGGAAAGCCAGAATATGAGCATAGGACAGAGCACAGCTGTGACGGATACATGTGTCGGCAACGACGCGGTGGGTGGCTACGGCCGATATGGGAGAGCAGGCGTCAGCGGCGTGGCTGGTTCCGCAATGAATCGCGTGAACCATGATACTTACCGAATCACCGTCATCAGCGCTGGCGTTTCCGAGCATTCCGCGACCGGACGTCTGGGCGACGGCGTGGCGATGCGCACGCAGGAGACGCTGCGCAGGCACGGCTATGAATGCGAGCTGCGGCACATTGATCTGAAGGATTTCGCAGCCGATATCGCAGTGGCCGCAGTCAACTACCATATGACCGATGCACTGCTCGACATCTTCGATCAGGTGACGTCCAGCGATGCGCTGATCGCGGCGACTCCGGTGTTCAAGGCCTCGTATTCCGGGCTGTTCAAGTCCTTCTGGGATATCGTGGATGTCAATGCGATCATGAATATGCCAGTGGCTCTGGTTGCAACAGGCGGATCCCGCAGGCACGCGCTCGTGCCCGACACGGCGATGCGCTCGCTGTTCGCCTTCCTGCGTGCGATCCCCACGCCGACCAGTGTGCTGGCATCCGGGGAGGACTGGGGCACCGAGGCGCTGGAATCACGGCTGCGCCTCACGAGCAGTGAGCTTGCTGCGATGGCAATATCGGGATTGCGTGGCTCGATGACGGCGGCGGATGCCGACGCGAACGCCATGCATGACGAGCATGCGCAGATTCCTGTACGATGATGACATATGCATGGGTGACAACGGGCTATGACCGGAAACGGTCGATAGCGTGGGATCCGCAGAAAAGCGCTTGATGATACGATTCGTTCGATGTCACGATGGTTGAGGTTGGGCAGCCGCGCACATGCCCGAAGCATACGGCAACAACGGCAAAATACAACGCGGAGGAATACGATGAGCGGGCAGAACACGAGGGATGAGACAAATCAACCGGCGGCCACTGCACCGGCGGCTACCGCTCCAACGCCAAAGAAATCATATGCCAAGCCGCGTCACCGCTGGAGCAAAGAGATCTGCACGGTCGAATTCCATCTCGATAATTTCGAAAGCACAGCCACGATCGTCTGGCGCAAGCGCAATGAATTGGTCATCAAACAAGGCGCGAAGCTGCGCCCCGAGGCCCCGCTCAACAAGGATGGCTCTGTCGGTTTCGACGATCGCTGGGGCGCGATGCTGCGCCAAGAGCACGCCGACGCGATCAGGGACTTCACGACCACGGCGGACATCGTGCTCAAAAGCGTGAACGAGGCCGGACTGTTCCTCTATTTCGGCCGTGCTAACGGCTGGCTCCAGTTCTTTGATCACGACGGCACAAGCATCAACGACTGGACAGTGGTGGAGTAGGATTCGTTGGCATATTCGCCGCCCGCGCCATTCCGAATGCATCTTTAGGTCGCACGAGACCAAATCCGCAACCCTCAACGCTGAAGGCGCAATTGCAACAGAACCATGCCACAAAGGCAATATCGGCATAAAATAGAGGCGTTTGTGAAGTTCCTAAACTCTACGAGGAGGTAGTTATGGCATATCAAACAGTCAATCCCTATACCAACGAGGTCGTCACGGAATACCCTTATGCGACGGACGAGGAGTTGCAGGAGACCTTGGCCCTTGGCGCCCAGCGCTATCAGGAGTTCAAGACGCAGCCGATCGCCGATCGCGCCAAGCTGCTGCACAAAGTCGCCGCAGCAATGCGTGAGCATGCCGACGAGCTTGCCAGGATTTGCACCGTCGACATGGGCAAACTGATTGGCGAATCGGCTGGCGAAGTGGAGTTGTGCGCGATCATCGCAGACTGGTTCGCCGATCACAGCGAGGACTTACTCAGTCCTGAGCCGATCGAGACGATTGCTACGGGAGAGGCTGAGGTACGGCATCATGCGGTAGGCATCGTTATGATGGTTGAGCCGTGGAACTTCCCGTATTACCAGATCATGCGCGTCTTCGCACCGAATTACATGGTCGGCAACCCCATGATCCTCAAGCATGCGGCGAATACGCCGACCTCGGCCAAGCGCTTCTGCGAGATCGTCGAGGAGGCTGGCGTGCCCAAGGGCGCGCTGACGAACCTGTTCCTGAACTACGATCAGGTCACGGACGCGATCGCCGATCCACGTGTGCAGGGCGTGGCGCTGACCGGATCCGAACGCGGCGGCATGGCAGTCGCTGAAGCGGCCGGCAAGTACCTCAAGAAGAACACGATGGAGCTTGGCGGCATGGATCCCTTCGTGGTGCTTGGCGATGCGAACATGGATGACGTCACCAATCTCGCTTGGCGTGTGCGGCTCTACAACTGCGGCCAGGTATGCACCTCATCCAAGCGCTTCATCGTGATGGATAATGTCTACGACGAGTTCCTCGATGCGCTCAAGGAGCATTTCGGGGCCGTCAAGCCCGGCGACCCGCTCGATACCACCACTACGCTCGCGCCGATGAACACCAAGCGCGCCAAGGAGAAACTGCAAGGCCAGCTCGATGATGCGATCGCCGCAGGCGCGAAGCTCGCCTACCAGTATCCCGAAATCGATGCAGATGGCCAGTTCTTCCGCCCGGCCATCCTCACCGACATCGACAAGGACAATCCTGCCTATAAGGGAGAGATGTTCGGACCGGTTGCAGCCGTATACCGCGTGCATTCCGAGGACGAGGCGGTGGCGCTCGCCAACGACAACCCCTACGGTTTGGGCGGCATCCTCTTCGCCGGCGATCCGGATCACGGCGCCGAAGTCGCCTCGCGCATCGAAACAGGCATGGTCTACGTCAACAACTTCATGGCCTCGCTTCCTGAGCTGCCCTTCGGCGGTGTCAAACTGTCTGGATACGGACGCGAGATGAGCCGCATTGGCCAGCTGGCCTTCGTCAACGAGCAGCTCATCGTCAAGGCCGCGCACCCTGATCTGTCGAATCCCGCCGGAGGTTTGGTCGTAGCGTGAGCTGTGCCAGCCTGGAATCGCACCGGGCGAATTAGGCACAGCGCACGCCACAGCGTTCTGGGCGCATACAATTACAAGTCGGCGTCGTCTGCATATTATTCGGCAGGCGGCGCCGACTTTCTACATGGTTTGGTAATGCCTCAGCCGATTCTAAATTCAGGCTTTGCAATTCTTCCCGTTTTTTCTTAGGGTCCCTCATGCTTCCAACGTCCCTGCGGAGGAAAGGGCTTCAAGAGCTCGTATCGAATAGCTGCACGAAAGGGTTGATATGCGGATGGCATATACGAAATGCGTGAACAGCTGCAAGCGTTCTGCCGTGACGAAGTGCTGGTACAGTGGCGTCTGGCGCTCCCGCCCGGACTGCGCAGGTCAAGGGGCGTCTGGGTCGTGAACACGTTTCGGCGCTGCACGACGATACGACATCACTGTGCGCAGCACGAGGGATCGGAGTCCCATGAATATATTCGCCAAACTCAAACATTCGTTTTTTTCTAGTTCTTCGTCGCGTTCTCCGCGTTCTCCTTTTCCAGATCCCTCTTCGCCGCGGTCAATGTCTGCGGGCACCATCCGTCTTCGGTGGCGCCCCGTCGATATCGCCGTCGGCGCGGCGTTGGGCGTGGCCTGCGGACTCGTGTTCTGGGGATTCAACTACGCGTATGTGTTCATTTCGCCATTTCTCCGCGCTGTTCTGCCCGGGGTCACCAGCATTGTGCACGCCTTCTGGTACTTCTCCGGCCCGCTGGCCGTGCTCGTTCTTCGCAAGCCCGGGGCTGCGATCTACGTGAACATTGTCGGTTCATTAGCCGAGATGATATTCGGCAGCGGCGGCTTTTCCTTCAGTTTTGTTTTCATTTCGGCGGCATTGCAGGGCATATGCTCCGAGCTGCCGTTCGCGGTGACGCGATACCGGGTGTTCAATCCCGCAATCACCGTCACAGCTGGTGCGCTGACCGCGGTCGAATACGGCTTCTACTTGCTGTTCTTCCAATTCCAGGGAGTCGCTTTCTTGAGTCCGCGCGGCATTACGCATATGATCTGCGAGATTCTGGGCGGCGTGCTGTTCGCCGGCATCATGAGCTGGGCGCTATACCGCGCCATCGCCAAAACCGGCGCGCTTGAGCGCTTCGCGTCTGGGCGTGATGTGCGGCGGCCTGACGATGACGAGAACGCGGCATGATTCGCATAGGGCTTATCGCAGGTCGTACTTTTTGGGTGCGCGGAAGGTCTGAGTCATACGAACAGGGCCAGTGATGGGTTTTGCTGTTGGAACGGCGTAATTGCAATGTCTGCTACTTGTGAAAAACGAGCACGATGGGTCCGTTTTGGCTCTCGCTTGTTGTGAGAGTGTCAAAATGTGGGCCAGATGCTACACTATCCGAGTTGGCCTTCGCCAACGTGGGGCTGTAGCTCAGTCGGTTAGAGCAGCGGACTCATAATCCGTCGGTCCTCGGTTCAAGCCCGAGCGGCCCCACTACCATGAAAGCCCTGCTCCTCACAGGGGAGCAGGGCTTTTTCAATGTTCAGGGAAACGCGCAAAGCCAACAAAAATGTCAACAAATCTCACCTATGACGATCATGGGCGCGCTGGAACTAGGGGAACGCAAACGGGAGACGAAACGCATTGGGCGCGGCCACGGGAGCGGCCGTCAACGGCTTCGGGCCGCAGGAAGTTTGATCAGGCGACTCGGCGAGGCTAACCCCCATAGGGGGAGGATGATTCGTCGTGGAACGGTGTTGCATGATGTGATTTGTATGTTGTGCACAGAGTTATGCACAATTCAAGCGTTACCGGAAATTGCGAAAGGAGCCAGGCGATGGTTACTGCGATTAGCGTAGCGAAGTACATATTGAATGAGCGTGCACGACGCGGACATTCAACTGCCGCCTTTGCTCTGCAGAAACTCCTTTACCTGTGCAAGGGGCTAGTCTCTTGTCGCAAAAGACGATGTTCCCTTTGCGGATGCCACGAGTGCATGGGGCCACGGCCCTGCCATAGAGAGCGCCTGGCCATATTGCAGAGGGAATAGTACATTTCAAGCTTGCGCTGCCAAGCTTCCTCAACGAGGCAAAATTGAGTGGGTCGCAGAGCGCCGTCATCAATCGAGTCCTTGGCCTGTTTGATGACGTGGACGATTCGTCTTTCGGGCACAAGCGTTGAAGACCTTAGCCAAGGACAGGACCCCTGGAGGAACGCACGCGTGACCGATGATCGCATCATCACCGATGCGAGCTTGAAGGAATACTTCGAAAGTCTTCAGGCAGATCCTCCCGACGATCAGAGGCAAGAAGATGGCCTTATCGACTGGCATAAGGCACGGGGTTTCTATCAATGACCAAAAACAATCGGAACATGATCTTTGATCTTCACACTCTTTCTGTAATAAGCTGATCGCGATTCCGGCCTTGCGCCGGGCTTTTTTTGTTGTGGAAGAGTTAAGGATAGTCCTCATATCCGAGTTTGCAGTATTTTTCTTTGAACTCGTTGGATGAAAGAACCTCGACCAGCTGTGATTTATCTGGCGGTGCAACGACTTCCTGCTCGTCTTGGACGTTTTCCCAGGCCGGTAATGAACTGAGATCCACGGACTTATTGGCGCTGAGCACTATAACCGAGCCATCCAAGCCCTTTTCCGAATAATAGCGATCTAAAAATGTTCTGGATTCTTGATACAAGAGACCCAATGATTGCCGAATCGAATTTTAGAGGGATCTTGTTCATCTTCCCATTTTCTGTGGAACTCATTGAATATTGCCTCCTGAGAAGCAGCTCCATAATCTTCCCGATTGAAGTAATCGGCAATTGTGGTTCGTCGCCACCGCATTGATGAATCCTGAACGGTAGTCTTCCCGCCGGGTGGTGCAGATCAGTGTAGATCTTGAAGCGATGTTGCCAAAAAGTCCGTTTTTTATCAAGGTTTTCACGTCCGCCGCAGCCTAGAAGGACTTTCCGCCTTGCAGCCGTGAAACCGATGTGCGAAAACCACTTCCTCGCAGCCGAAGGAAAGCTCGGACGGCTTCAACGTCAACCTCGGGCGATCGTTCGTATGACGCGAACGACTAGTGCGGACAGTAAGACCTGCAGCATGACGATGATTGATCGCCGCGCTTTCGCCGTGTGGCGGCGACTACCGGCATAAGCCGTCTGAAGAGCGCACAAGCGACGAACGCGGCGGTCGCCCAGCAGCGCGGGGCAGTCGACGTATGGGATCGTTATTTCAATGCGCACATAGCGGTGGGCAAGCACGGGGTGGGCAAGCACTGGGTGAGCGCGAGGCATTATCAGTGCATGCAACAAATGAAACGATTGAAAAATAGTGTCGGCGTGGTGCACTCCGATTTTCTTGACACAAGGACAATGAAGATCGTGATCGCCCTCGAAATGTGTGAGGTGCCCTAACTCAGCTTGAAGACCAGACCCCCTGTATGCACAGGACCATCTGCGTGAGAAGCAGCTGGCCTCTGGGCGGGTGAGGCCACCCGGGGCATGTTCGGCAAGAAACGCAAGGTGCTCTACATCAAAACCCATGCGTTGCGCCCAAACGCACCGGCTGCAATCCGTCCGGCGGCCCGTCACCTGCCCTGAATGCGCGTCGAGCCCTGGCGCTCGAGCGGGGGCACGCTGCACGCGGCAGAATGAAGATCCAGCAGCGGGCATTGTTCGGATCATGGAGCAAAGAATGGAGAAACTTGCCGAAGTAACTTGACAAACACTGGTGTGCGAGGTTTAATGAAGAAGATTTCAATGTACGCGTGGTCGGATTCGTTCCTTGCCTTTGTGCATGAGATCATATTGTGGCTTAACCAGAAACCCCACCCTGCAATGCTTGCAAGTGTGGAATGGGCAGGGTGCAACTCCCTGCAGGCCGACTTTCCTGTGCAGTCGCAGATTACTTACTTTCGTCCCCGTTTTGTCCCTGACGGGTTCGGCTGCGCCTGCGGTCATGCAGTTGATTGAGATTCTGATCGATGAGCTTCAATTCCTCGTCAGGCACCGGATTGCCTTTGAGGTCCCTTTTCCCGTTGATTCCGAAGTTCTGCTTAAGGAACGAGCGCTCGAGCTTGTCCCCTTGGTTATTGCTGCCGTTTTCCATGTGGCTCCTGTTCTTCGATTGTTTCGCTGTGACTGAGCGATTGGCCGCTTTCGTATTTGGCCCTCGTCGTGATCAGACTTTCGGCATGTGCATTGTGTTGTCTCTTCCGGCCAAGACGGCCATGCAACGGGGCGGCTGTTGGATGATAGCTGGCTGAACCGCATGTTGGAGACTTAGGTGTCGATCGGCGTGGTGAGGGGCTTTGGGCCGTTGTGGGTCGCTGCGCCTCGCTGATGTGATTGTTGAGTACGGCGACGGCCTTTTCGCTACTCGGCTCGGCCAGTCCAACGCGGGACGGCCGAGCCGAGCGGATTGGACTGGCCGAGCCGGTGGAAATCACCGGCTCGGAATTTTCATTTGGCAAGAACCGTGCTTATTCGGGCGATGGTGTCCAGAATTTTCCTCTTGGCCTCATTGGACAGGTCTTGTGTCGAACTCTGGAGTATCCCTGTGAGCTCCCGGGCTTCTTTGCGTTTGCTCATGCCGGCGTATACCGATGCTCCCACGAGGGCGAGCGAGGACAGTGCGGTGATGATGACGATTATGGTGCAAGCGCGATGACTCGATGTGCTGTCTGACATGATCTGGTTTTCCTTCTGCTGGTGGGCGGTGTCCTCGGGTTTCTGAGGTCGCCGCCGACGATGAACGGTTCGTATGATTTCTGTGCGCAGCCGGAGCAGGCGCAACCTATGCGCTGGGCCTGGGCGCTGCGACCCGAACGTCCGCCGGGCGGCAAGTCACGGTTTGCGCTCCGTGGGGTTCTTTCTGAAGAGTCCTTTTATGAACCCGGCGACGGCGGTGAGGAGGAATAGGGCCAGGGCGACCCAGAACAGCCAGAGCAGTCCTTGTACAGCCAGGCCTATAGTGCCGGCGATGAGCCAAGCGACGAGCAGCACGATCATGAAAGCGAACATAATGTCTCCTTAGGTGGCGTATGTGTCGGTTCAGCGGGTTTGCTGATCGTCGATGCGGTGTTGCGCGCCCCCGTCGCCATCTGTGACCTCTAATTGCGCCTGCTGCAGACGAGGGTCGTTGGCCTCATCGTCTTCCTTGTCGAGGCTGCGGCACATCATGCACAGGCCCAGTCCTGATTCACCGGAGCGGCGTGATGCGGGTTTGATGGTCCGCGCGAACGGGTAGTCGTCATTGTCGTGGTAGATCATTCCCAGCCGGGAATGGAAAGCCTGAATTCTCATAATCGTTGCCTCCTGATGTATAGGGTGGCGAACCCGGCGAGCTACAATGTCCATCCATTGTCGAGGCGGATTCCATGAAACGTTGTGAACGAGCCATCTGTAACGCCGGGCTCATAAAGGAATCCTGACAGCCTAACAGAAAAACCGCTAAACCAAATTTTACACTATCCACTATCAACCTGAATGTGAAGCGTAAAGCGAAACCGTGATCGAAAACCCGATTGGCGGTCCTGTCGGCGATACATGCGGCAAACTCGTGAAGGCCTTGGCAGCCAAAGGGGTGAGGTCGCGATAAACCGTCATTGCAGGCCGTTTGCTCAATGTGAGAGTATGAGCCTCAGTGTTCCAAACCGATTACGCTGATTACCGTCAGGCTCGGTCGGTCGCCTTGCAAGTTGGTTTTTCGTCAGGCGTCACCATTCCTTCAACCGCTCCATGAGGTCCGTGTCGACTGCCAGGTCTTCGGCCGAGGTGCCCGGAATTTCATTGTGTTTCATGCCGGTGAGCAGAGGAACCATCATGGTGCCATCTCCGATGGTGAGCGGTTCCAGCAGGCGTTCAGGCGCAGGTTCGCCGCCGTCTGGCAGTTGCGGTATGCGCGGGATCCGCGGTGTGACGTTTCGCTTCGAGCCATTGACCTACATAGTCGCCGAGCTCGGTTGCCATGGCGCCTGGCCGCCTTCTGCCAAAGCAGTGTTTATTGCCCGGACGGCGACTGTTCGGTTCTATACAACGTCTGAATGGCTGATTATCGTTGGCGTCCAACATTCTTGTTTGGTGGTTCCAACGCCCGTTGTATCAGGGCAGCGGATTCATATTCGCCGGGCCTGGCCTAGGCCCGAGCAGTCCTATGCACACGGCGCTGAGATCATGGGGTTCCGGTGACTTGTGGGCTGTGCCTTTTTCGTAACGCTAGTTCGCGGCAGAAGGCGGAAACGGGACAGCACCCATTCAGCAATGCCGCGTTCGCGGCGGGTATTTGAGGCAGGAGGCATAAAACTGCGCTGAGCGGTCGGGATGAACTATGCCGAGGGCTTCAACCGTCTCTACACGGGCGTCCATACAGGTGCCTATAATCGGTAAGGTTCCGGTTCACGCCCGCCAATGGGGCGCGGCGACCCGGGTCCCCGTTGAATCCATAGGAGATATTATGAAGCAGGGCATTCACCCCGATTACCACGCCGTGCAGGTTACGTGCTCGTGCGGTAACACCTTCGTGACCCGTTCGACTGCCCAGGGCGATCATATGACCGTTGACGTGTGCTCGAGCTGCCACCCGTTCTACACGGGCAAGCAGAAGATCCTCGATACCGGCGGCCGCGTCGCTCGTTTCGAGCGCCGCTACGGCAAGAAGGCCAAGTAGCGTTATCGCGCCAGTCCTTGCAGGTCCGGGTCGTTTCGGCGGCTCGTCTGCGGACTGGCGTTTTCATATCCGCGTATCCATTCGACAAGAAGTCAACCAACGTTGTAACCATCACGACTATTACAACAGTGAAATCTAAGGACAGGCATGGCAGACGAACAGTTCCCCGCAGCGCAGAGCGCTCTGGAGGAATACCAGGACATCGAGCGTCGGATGGGCACGCCCGAGGTCGCGGTGGATCCCGACGCGATGCGTAAGCTTGGCCGCAAGCACGCCGAGCTGGGCGTCATTGTCTCCGCCTATCAGCGCTACCGGCAAATCCGCGATGATCTCGAGGCGGCCCAAGAGATGGCGGCTGAGGACACGGAATTCGCCGAAGAAGCCCGGCGTTTGCAGGTTCAACTGCCCGATGCCCAAGAGAGGCTGCGCTCGGCGCTGATTCCGCGCGACCCTGACGATGCGCGTGACACGATCATGCAGATCAAGGCTGGTACAGGCGGCGAGGAGGCGGCCTTGTTCGCGGGCGATCTGCTGCGCATGTATACCCGCTATGCAGAGAAACGCGGCTGGTCCACGGCCGTTCAGAGCGAGAATTCGACCGAGCTCGGGGGCGTCAAGGACATCCAGCTGGCCATCCGGTCCAAAGGCAATCCGGCGCCTGCAGACGGCGTGTGGGCAAGCTTGAAATACGAGGGCGGTGTGCATCGTGTGCAGCGTATTCCCGTCACCGAATCGCAGGGGCGCATCCAGACCTCGGCCGCGGGCGTGATCGTGTTCCCCGAGGCCGACGATGACGATGACGAGATCGAAATCGATCCTAAAGACCTGAAAATCGACATTTTCATGAGTTCCGGACCCGGCGGTCAATCGGTCAATACCACGTATTCCGCGGTGCGCATGACGCATATCCCCACCGGCATCGTGGTGAGCATGCAGGACGAGAAGTCGCAGATCCAAAATCGTGCGGCCGCCCTGCGCGTGCTCAAATCACGACTGCTTGCCATGAAGCATGAACAGGAGGCCGCCGAGGCCGCCGACATGCGCCACTCCCAAGTGCGCTCGCTGGACCGTTCGGAGCGCATTCGCACGTACAACTTCCCCGAGAACCGCATCGTCGACCATCGCACGAATTACAAGGCCTATAACCTCGACCAGGTGCTCGACGGCGACTTGCAGGCCGTGATCGACAGCGACATCCAGGCTGACGAGGCCCAGCGCATGGCGCGCTGAGCGCCGTGTACTGCGTACATTGAATGCGAACTGGTCGCCGAGCACAATGACTGCTGACATATTTCGCGCAGGCTCCAATGCCGCATCCGATATCGTGCGGAAGCGGCTGCGGGCGGCCGCAGACATATTGCGCGCGGCCGGCGTCGAGACTCCGCAAGTCGACGCCAAGCTGTTGTTGGCCGAAGCTTACAATGTGGAGCCTCGTGATATCGACAAGGCGATGTTGCTCGGCCGTGGGTTGTCTGAAGACGCGCATGCCGCACGCCGTTTCGGCTCCATGCTCACCCGCAGGGCCGCTCGGGAGCCTTTGCAATACATCACTGGGCACGCCCCCTTTCGTTTCCTCGATCTTGCAGTCGGTCCGGGCGTGTTCATCCCTAGGCCGGAAACTGAAAGCGTGGTGCAGACCGCGCTTGACTGGATGCGCGGGCACGCGATTGCGCAGCCGAGAGTGGTCGATCTGTGCGCGGGCAGCGGTGCCATCGGGCTGGCCATCGCGACCGAGCTGCCGGGATCGCAGGTCTGGGCGGTTGAACAGTCGCCGCAGGCATTGGTTTGGGCACGACGCAACCGTGACTCGGTACTGGATGCTGCCACAGGGACCCCAGCCTCGCGACAGCATCAATACCGCCTTATTCAAGGTGACGCCACTGATGCCGCGACGCTGGCCGATCTCAACGGAACGGTCAACGCCGTGGTCACGAATCCGCCGTATGTGCCACTCGCGCACATCCCTGAGCAGCCGGAAGTGCGCGATCATGACCCCGAAATGGCGTTGTACGGCGGATCGGATGATGGCCTGGCAGTCCCGTATGCGATACTTGCCCGTTCGGCTGCACTGCTGCGTCGGGGCGGCCTGCTGGTGATGGAGCACGATATCTTCCAAGGCAAATCACTGGTTGAATGTGCTTTGCACGGAGGATTCGCCACAGCACATACCGGCAACGATTTGACTGGGCGGCCGCGATACCTCTTCGCGATTCGCGCCTGACCGCATTCGTATGCGACTTCGCGTTGCACGGTCTCAGGCGGTAGCCGATCCCCGCGCTGTCGTCACATGCACACGTCGCGGCGCAATGGTGCAATGGGTGGTTGATACGAAGTTCAGGGAGGCTTTATGAGCGAGATTCGTGCCGTCACCGATGAGTCGCTGGCGTTTGCATCCGATATCGTGCGCCGTGGAGGGCTCGTCGTCATCCCCACCGACACGGTGTATGGCGTGGCGTGCGACCCTTTCAACGCCAAGGCCATTGATCGCATATATGGGGCGAAGCGTCGTCCGCGCTACAAGGCTTTGCAGATCATTCTTTCGTCGATCGACGAGTTGGAAGGGTTGGGGCTCTATCTGCCCGCGCCGCTCAACCGCTTGGCCGCCACCTTCCTGCCTGGCGCGTTCTCGCCGATCGCGCAGGCAGCGCAGGACGGCGATTTTGCCAGGACGCTCGGCACATTGCGCACTGAATCGAATGGCAAACGCACGCAGGCCATCCGCATCCCCAATTCAACGGTTTCACTGCAGATTCTCAAGGCCATCGGCCCGGTGGCCGCTTCAAGCGCGAACCGTTCGGGCGGCGAAAGCCCGCAGACGGCACAGGAGGCATACGAGGCTTTGGGCGACGACGTTGAATTGTATCTGGACGGCGGCGCAACGCAGGGGCATATCGCCAGTACCGTCGTAGCGGCCGACCCGCATGAACGCGACGGCATCGCTATCATTCGCGAAGGCATGATTCCGGCATCCGTGATCCGCAGGGCGCTGACCATCAACGGCGGGGGACTGGGCGCGTGAGGGTATACCTGTTCATCGCGGCGGTCGCCGGCGGCGTGACCTGGCTGGTCACCCCGCTGGTGCGGCACCTGTCCATCAGCCTAGGCGCTGTGAGCGAGGTGCGGGCACGCGATGTGCACACGGTGCCGACCCCGCGCATGGGTGGCGTCGGCATGCTGGCCGGATTTGCTGTGGCGTTGGTGTTTGCCAGCCGCATTCCGTTCATCAGCGGTCTGTTCGTCGACTCTCATCAGGCGTGGATCATCCTCGCCGGAGCCGTGCTGATTTGCCTGCTCGGGGTCGCCGATGATCTCTGGGACTTGGATTGGATGCTCAAGCTCGCCGGGCAGCTGCTCATTTCGGTGTTCGTGGCCTGGGGCGGCCTGCAGATCATCTCGTTGCCATTGGGATCTCTGATCACCGCATCACCCACGATTTCCATGGCCATTACTGCGTTTTTGATCGTCGCCTCGATCAACGCCGTGAATTTCGTCGACGGATTGGACGCGCTGGCTTCGGGCATCGTGGCGATCGGTGGCATCGCCTTCGCGATATATTCGTATATTCTTGCCCGCTCGTCTCCCAACTACGCTTCGATGGCGACGTTGCTCGACGTCGCCATGGTCGGCATCTGCATCGGTTTCATTCTGCACAACTGGCATCCGGCGAAATTGTTCATGGGCGACTCCGGCTCGATGCTGCTCGGCTACCTCATCACCTGCGCTTCGATCGTCATGACCGGCCACTTGGACCCAGCTTCGGTGAATACCAGCGTGTATCTGCCGGCGTTCATGCCCATCCTGCTGCCCATTCTGGTGCTGTTTTTGCCGGTGCTCGACATGTGCCTAGCCATTGTGCGGCGGCTGAGCAAAGGCCAGTCGCCCACGCACCCGGACCGCATGCACTTGCACCATCGCATGTTGCGCATCGGCCATTCGGTGCAGGGTGCCGTGCTCATCCTATGGGGCTGGGCCGCGCTCATTTCCTTCGGTTCGATTACGATTCTGTTCTTCCCGGCCCGCTATGTCGCCATCGGCATGATCATCGCGGGCGTGGCTTTGACGGTACTGACGATGTTTCCCTATGTCGTGCGGCGCATGCGGGAGAGCAAAACATCGCATGCCGGGAGGCGGCCGCCCTCCATGCGCGCGTAGCGAAGACGCAGCGCGGGTCCGCCTAATTCGTCAGCCCGGCCCCATATAGTGACGATATGGCTTCAAATCCTGATATGAACATGGAATTTCCATACGCTCCCGTCCCTGCCGTTTTTGCCAAGCTTGGCTTGGCCTACGACGATGTGCTGTTGCTTCCCAACGAGACGGATGTCATCCCCTCGGAGGTCGACACCACGACGCATTTCACCCGAGAGATCACGATGAAGGTCCCGGTGCTCTCCGCCGCGATGGACACGGTCACCGAATCGGATATGGCGATCGCCATGGCCCGCAACGGCGGCATCGGCGTGCTGCACCGCAACCTCTCCATCGACGACCAGGCCGCGCAGGTCGATGTCGTCAAGCGCAGCGAATCGGGCATGATCACCGATCCGCTCACCGTCAATCCCGAGGTGACGCTGGCTGATCTCGACAAACTGTGCGCGCGTTTCCACATCTCCGGTTTGCCGGTGGTCGACCGCGACAGCCGTCTCGTGGGCATCATCACCAATCGCGACATGCGTTTCATCGCCTCCGAAGACTACGACCGGCTCAAGGTCAAGGACGTGATGACCAAGGACAACCTCATCACCGGCCCGGCCGACATCACCAAAGAGGATGCGCACGACCTGCTGGCTAAGCACAAGGTCGAAAAGCTGCCGTTGGTCGATAAGGATGGCAGGCTCGCCGGCCTGATCACCGTCAAGGACTTCGTGAAAACCGAACAGTACCCGGATGCTACCAAGGACGAACAGGGCCGTCTGCGTGTGGCCGCAGGTGTGGGCTTCTTGGGTGACGCCTGGCAACGTGCCTCCGCGCTGATGGAAGCCGGGGTCGATGCGTTGATCGTCGACACGGCGAACGGCGAAGCGCGGCTGGCGCTCGATATGATCCGGCGCATCAAGGCCGATCCGGCTTTCAATGGCGTGCAAATCGTCGGCGGCAACATCGCCACCCGCCAAGGCGCGCAGGCGATGATCGATGCCGGAGTAGACGCGGTCAAGATCGGCGTTGGCCCGGGATCCATCTGCACCACGCGTGTGGTGGCCGGCGTGGGCGTGCCACAGCTGACGGCTGTGCATGACGCTGCCCAGGCCTGCAAGGCGGCGGGTATTCCCTGTATCGCCGATGGCGGCATTCACTATTCGGGTGATATCGCCAAGGCTCTGGTGGCCGGAGCCAGCTCTGTCATGCTCGGCGGTGCGTTGGCCGGCTGCGAAGAGGCCCCGGGCGAGAAAGTGCTTTTGCACGGCAAGCAGTACAAGCTATACCGCGGCATGGGTTCGCTGGGTGCCATGGCCCCCCGCGGCAAGAAATCGTATTCGAAGGATCGCTACTTCCAGGCCGACGTCACCAGCAACGACAAGGTCGTGCCTGAAGGCGTCGAGGGCGAGGTGCCCTATCGCGGCCCGCTCAACGCGGTGCTCTACCAAATGGTCGGCGGCTTGCACCAGTCGATGTTCTATACCGGTGCACGCACGATCCCCGAGCTGCAGGAACAAGGCCGTTTCATCAGGATTACCGATGCGGGCTTGCGCGAATCGCATCCGCATGACATCGTGATGACCGCCGAGGCCCCCAACTACAACGGGTTCCATAACTAGCCGTCGCCTGGCCGCCCTGCAAGTCAGAGCCTCCACATTTTCGGTGACACGCGCTGCCGCTCGCATTGGGCCCGGACGCTCCGAAAACGCAATTATCCCGGGAGGTTGCCGAGGATATGGTTCTGAAGGCGCGTGATTCGTGAAATTCATGGGAAAATGCCGGGCGAGATGCGCAACTCCAGCGGTGACCCGGCAAAACCGTGCCACGAATAGTGCAGTCATGCGTGGTCGCGTCGGCGAGGTAGCCTAATCGGTTCGGCAATTCGAAGAAAGGCGGGCCGGCATGGCTCAAAGCAATGAGGATCTGACATTCACACCCGAGGAATCTCGGATGATATGGATTGATTGCGAGATGACGGGTCTCGACGTCTTCCATGACGAGCTGTGTGAGGTCGCGGTCGTTCCTACTGATTTCAATCTCACAGTGCTTGACCAAGGTATCGATTTGGTCATCAGGCCTTCGGATGCGGCGGCGGCGAACATGAACGATTACGTGCGCAATATGCATACGTCTTCCGGTCTGGTCGACGAATGGAATGCGTCCGGTATGCGGCTGGAGGACGCGCAGCAGCAGGTCGTCGATTATGTCAAACGCTTCCTGCCCGCACGCGGCAAGGCGCATCTGGCAGGCAACTCGGTCGGTTCCGACAAGAAGTTCCTCGACCAGTTCATGCCTGAGCTGACGGGCATGCTGCATTATCGGATCATCGACGTGAGCACGCTCAAGGAGCTGTCGCGCCGCTGGTACCCGAACGCCTACAACAACAAGCCTGTCAAGCATGGCGGGCACCGCGCGCTGGCGGACATCATCGAATCGGTCGACGAGCTGCGCTATTACCGCGAAATGTTCTTCGTGCCCTCGCCTGGTCCTGACGGCGAGCGGTGCGCAGAGGGCGCCGCTCGCATTGAGGCCACCAGCCTGCTGCGCGACTACGAGGCGCAGGGCAATCCGGTCGAAGACCCGAATCACGCGCCCAAGCGGGATTACTGATTGATGGCGTAGGCCGCCGTTGGATGTCGCGAATCGCTGCAACGGCGTGAGTCATGAATTGTCTGCATGTGGCAGGTGGAGCCGCCGGTAGATCGGATGCGGCGAGAAGAGCCATAAGAAATGCCCGCGGGTCGATCCGGCAATGTCAGACAGGTAGTATCGTTGCTGCACGATTAGGGAACAACAGGTATTGAAAAGGATGATATGGGCGCTGCTGACTGGACTGAAATCACGCAAGAACCACATGATATCAAGCTCGTTGTCGCCGATATGGACGGCACGCTGCTTGACGGCGAAAGCCGCATCCCCGATGGTTTCTGGTCTCGGCTGGAACGCATGAAGCAGCTCGGCATCCGCTTCGTGCCCGCGTCTGGACGGCAATACGCCACGCTGATCGGCATGTTCGGCAAGGAGATGCCGAAGGGATCGTACATCGCGGAGAATGGTAATCTGGTCGTCGCAGACGGCGAGATCGCATCCGTTTCGGGCATCGACGATGCGTACGTGCGCCGCATCGTCGATGCCGTGGGCGCGAACGGGCAGACGGCAACGGCCGAGCATGGCCCCGCCTTCGATATTGGCCTTGTGCTGT